>JABCTV010000064.1 GCA_018238205.1 Candidatus Thorarchaeota archaeon | reverse complement strand
CGATAGAAGTTTTTGAAAGCTCTATGGAGGTCTCTCAGGGCTTCTTGGGGTGCACACTTCGAGGTTTCGTACATCCATGAGAACTGATCCTTCTTCAGGGAGTTGAGGAGCTTGTGCTGCTTCATGGCATCAGTGAAACGGTCGTCACCCTGATTGTTCTTGTACCGTGCAATCCGTTGTTCGAGACCCCAGTTGTAGGCAAAACGAGCTACTCCTGTATGTTGAGCAAGGGATGACCTCTGGATGTTGTTCGGGTCCAGTTCGAACCTGTAGGCCTTTTTGATCAACATTCAGGTTCGGTAGTGGGTCTTGCTGGGAACTTTTAAGCTCATACAAAAAAGGATACGTATTCAAGTGTTGGTTTCATCGATGTCCAGGTTTGTCTAGGATTTACGCAGCTGTTGACTACTCCTCGCGAACTGTAATGTCATACTCGAAAGGAATGCAGTCTTTGATTGTCCGAGTGAGGTGACAGTATTCCGTCATCAATTCTACACATCTTTCACCTGTTCCAAGTTCATCTTCTCCAACGATGACCTCACCAGAAACAGTCACTCCAGTGATCTTGTATCCGCTCCCATCAAATATTGCAGTAGCCTTTCCTTTGAGAGATAGGCTCTTCAGTTCCATTTCGAACTTTCGTTGAAAATCAAGGAAGGTGTTGTTCAAGCAACCGAGAATGGCGGTCACAAAAAGTTCGTCTGGACACATACCATCACCCGTTCCACCATAGATTTCTGGAGTGTCATAGACAATTTTGCGGTCATCTGTTACTATAGCAGTTCCTCCAGTTTGACCATCCCATTCAGAAGATGAATGATACTCGATTTTCTCAGGATACTTTGATTTCAGTCGCATTCTCTATCGCCTACCACAATTCCGCTAACCATCTAGATTAAGCCTTGTGGTTCGGCTGCTCAGTAAGTCATTTAAACGGGGATTGAGAGCAATCCTAGGGATTGATTGTTCATGACTCGAAAGATGCAGGCTGCTATGTACTACGATATTGGAGATGTACGCTACGAAGAAACTGATGTCCCAGAGATTGGGCCAGGTGAACTCCTTATCAAAATAGGAACCGCTCTTACCTGTGGTACGGATGTTAAAACCTACAAAAGAGGACATCCACTATTAATGAAACACACCCCGGCTCTATTTGGTCATGAATATGCAGGAACAATCGAAGCAGTTGGAGATAGCGTGAAGAATTTCAAGGTTGGAATGCGTGTCGTGGCAACCAACTCTGCACCTTGTGGTAACTGCTATTTCTGTAAGAGAGATATGCCCAATCTATGCGCCAAACTGAAGGACTCCTTTGTGAATGGAGCCTTTGCAGAGTTTATTCGAGTTCCTGAATCCGTAGTTCAATGGAACACTCATCCCATTCCTGATTCCCTGTCTTTCAGGGATGCAGCCCTCACAGAACCTCTAGCATGTGTTGTTCATGGAATAGAAGAGTCCAATATCAAACTTGGAGATACAGTAGTAGTCATTGGAGCGGGACCGATAGGTCAAATGATGATAATGCTTGCAAAGAAGAACGGTGCATCAACAGTGATTGTTTCTGATTTAGCTCCGTTAAGACGCAAAATAGCAGAAAAAGCAGGAGCAGATATCACCATCGACCCTACAAAGGAGGATCCTGTTGAACGAGTGAAGGAAGAGACCTCAGGCAGGGGAGCAGATGTTGTCATAGAAGCTGTTGGTCTTCCACAACTATGGGAACAAGCAGTGACTATGGCCAGAGATGCTGGAACAACTGTGCTATTTGGAGGAGCTGCTGCGGGTACCAAGTTTGAAGTGGACACAGTGAGATTTCACTATGGACAGCTCACACTGAAGGGAGTATTTCATCTTAAACCAAGACATGTAGAGCAAGCACTTCAACTCATTATTGCAGGTGATGTTGATCCAGACCTCTTGATTTCACACAAGATGCCGTTGAAGGATATCAATAAGGCTCTCGAAATGATGAGTAAAGGGGAATCTATGAAGGTAGCAATTTTACCATAATCACTTTGGTGCATCAATTGACCAAAAAGAATGATGACTCACTCCATGGAAAGGCCGATATCTACAGAACTCGGTCTATTGAACTGAGACGTTGGGGAAGAATGCAAGATAACGAGCGAGAACTAGTCGAAATGATCCAAAGTTTAGATTCAAAATATGAGAATATCTTCATCATTGTGGAAGGCAAGAGGGATGGATTGGTTCTCAGAAACCTCGGTGTCAAAGCCCCTATAATCAAAACTCAGTCCGGGTTGGCAAGATACGATATGGTTGAGAAGATTGTATCTGAAGTAGGAGAAAAGGGACAGGTTCTCATCCTGACTGATTATGACAAAGAAGGGAAAGATATCTGCAGTTTCATTGAGAAAGAACTGGAAACTAGTGGGGTTAAGGTTCTCAAGAGAGAACGTCGCATGATTCGAAAACTCATGGGTCACTGGAGATGTATAGAAGAGCTTGTTTCTTTGTTCAAGAGAAAGGACTCGCCAGAAGCGAGTCGCTAATAATCTTGAAACTATACTGATACCTGACTTCCACAGTTGGAACAGATGAACTTTCCACCAGGAATCTCAGAACCACAGACCCTGCAAATTCTTGCTTTCTTCTCACGCATCGAGTCTATAACATCTGTATCCTGTGGGTCTAAGATGAAGCGGTTATCTGCGTAAGTAATTCTGAACTCACGTGGATCACCTGCAAGGTCAAGCAGGTCAGTAGGCATCGGTAATCTGTGCTTATCATCGAGTCGTACAATACGGGTAGTGTCCAGCTCGTCAAGGTCAATACCTGCCTGGTGGAATCCTGAGATAACACCATCACGAATCTCTACCGTGACATCTGCCTTTGATGCAACTTGTTGACTGTGGGTCACAATGAAGAACGACGTACCTATGGTTTCATTGAGCTCTTGGAAGAGATCCAGAATTCGCTCTCCGGTTTCAGGATCAAGATCGCCAGTCGGTTCGTCACATAAAACGAGTCCTTTCCCTTCGGTATCAATGAGATTGACAAGTGCGCTAGCAATAGCAACACGGGACTTCTCACCACCACTCAAGGTTGTAGCTTTGTTACGTTTCCGTTCCTCTAGACCAACCATCTTGATGAGCCGATTAACTCGTTCTTTTCTGATTGCTCGTGGGACTCCAGCAATTCGTGCAGCAAGCTCCACATTCTGCCAGGCATTCAAGTGAGGTAACAAGTTATTCAGCTGGAAGTGGAACCCAATGAAATTGCGTCGTGCCTCTGTAAGAACTCGCTCACTGAGTTTAGTGATGTCAGTCCTTAGATTGGCCCAGTAGACCTTACCAACAGTTGCTTTGATGATACCACCTATTGTGTTGATCAAAGTTGTCTTACCTGATCCAGAAGGACCAACGACAGCCATAATCTTCCCCTCAAGGATTTGAAGGGACACACCACTAAGTGCAACAACCTCTAGCTCCTGAGCCTTGTAGATCTTGTAGCAGTCATTGACACTGACTACAACATCATCTGGCAAATCACTGTACAGGTCTAGTTGTTCTTCTACTTCTATTGTATTCATCGTAATTACCTCACATATTTCTCAATACTTCAGCAGGATCCGTGTTACCTGCCCTACGTGCTGGATAGTAGCACGCGATTATCATCACTACACACTCAAGAGCCACAGTCAAGAACATCACATAGAGTGGATAGGTCAATACTTTGCCTAGTATCGGCCATATTGACGATATTCCAAAGGTGAGCAATGTTGCAGTATAGCCAAACACCACACCCAAAGCCAGGCTCAGTAATACAGCAGCCATTACACTACCTGCAAACTCTCCGAATACCAGTGAAGCTACTTGTTTCTTCGTACCACCAATAGCACGGAATAACGCATACTCTGGTTCTCGTTCAAGCACTGCAGAACCCAAAAACAATGCAATAGATGAAATCCCCATTGCTGCACACAAAATGAAGCTGATCATGGTGAGTCCTTCAATACCCGCCAGGAATAATCCAGTGACTGTATCAGGTCCGAACTCAATGGAATCTTCGGTATAGACATCAGTCCAGGGACGATTTTCAAGGAATTCTATAAATGGAGAGGCTTCATCTATTGATGAAACCCCAGCTAAGAAGACTCGAGTTGTAGTGAATCTGGTTTCATTAATGAAAAAGTCAAGATTCGTTAGTGCAAAACCACCTCGTCCTGGGTGGAAGTCAAAATATGCACCGTATGGAGTTCCAGCTAGATCTCTAGTTGATGCCATTCCAAAACCAGGTGCACTTTTCATGAAACCAACAATCTCAAAGACGATATCCATTACACCAGATTGAGCTGTACACAAAATCTCCAAGGAATCTCCCACGGAAACATTCCAGAATGTTCCATAGAACTCGCTGATGATTATACCGTTCGGTGTTGCTTCTAGAGTTGTCAATATTTCATCAGACGAAACTCCAACAAAGCTCGATTGTTTGAAATCTCCGATATCTCGATACACTCCTATATCTAACCCTTCAACATAGAACCCTTCAGTTTCGACAAATGAAAGAGACTCTACGATTGGAGTCACAGCTTCAACACCAGTGTAACCAGCAAGTGTGTCAACCCAGTCGAAGGGCATATGATCACTCTCGATTCTCACATCAGCTCCCATTGCATAGTTGGCTTCATTCGTCAGTGTGTCTTTGAAGCTGGCTGTTTGGATAAGCATCATTGTTGTTGTGGTAAGCGTAAGGGTTAGAATAACCAGAAGCGGAATGAATTGCCCCTTGCGACGACGTAAACTCTGTGTTAGATAGAGTTTCTTCTCACCCAAGATACCGGTAACTCGTTCCGATACATCAGCAGTCACCAACCGCATAGCTCGTGAGCCCAAGTATGAAGCGGCAAAGAGAATCAATGTGGAAATCAGGATTTCAATGAAGGCATTCTGTCCACTAGGAATAACCAGGATTGGCATGACCAGAAGGACCACCATCACTACTGCTAGTCCAAATGCATAATACTTGAAAGAAACCTCCTCTGGAATCTCATAGGTGTTCTTTATTGTTGGTTGACCAATCTCTGTGATATCGATTCTTCTGGATACGTGAAACATATATGCTGCAGGTAGAAATATTGCAATGACTGCAGCCAGAACTAGTGATTGCAAAGGAATTTGCAATTTACTCAAAAATATACCATACATTTCAATATCAAAGGTAAGTAAACCGGTCGATGACCCCATCAATGGAGCCATAATGATTGTAAGACCGATGCCAAGTGCCAGACCAAGTAATGCTAGTATCAATGACTCCCATGTGAAAGCTGTAATTATTTGATTGAAGGAAGCACCCTTGGCTCGCAGAGCACTGACTTCGCCTTTCTTCAGAGAAACTGATGTTTCAGAGGTGAAAATTGTTAACATCAAACTCATGACCATGATTGGCAAAGCTAGAATAATCAGAACTTGGCTTGCTAGGAATGTGGATATGTGAGTCTGAAGATGCGCTATGTTATCTAGACCAATAACTGATAGCTGATCGTCACTCTCCTGAATTTGTGTTTTCACAGCTAACATGTTAACTGCTGCATTCATAGGGCCAGCATCAAACAAGCCTTGAGCAGAGCCACGGACAAATCCGATTGGGGAGAAGAACCCTCGGTTAGAAATTTTATCCACAGTTTCTTCACCAAGATCATCATTAAGTATGAAAATTGAATCGGTTAGTCCTAAGACTGAAGATGGATAACCCATGACATCCCAATTGTTGCGGTAAAAACTGGGAAATGATTGTGAAACCATTGATGGTCGTGTGACATCGAATATAGCTGCTATCGTGAGATTGTGTATAATATGACGATCTAGCAGCAATGGATCAAAAGGTCGTGTTGAAGAGGGTTCGTAAAGAGCGCGGAGAACATCTACTCCAATAACTGAGTTTATCTCAAGTGAAATACCTAAGGCTTCCATCGTTGTATCGATAAATCTCTGTGATACGATAATCTGACCAGAAGTAAGGGAAAAATTCCCAGTATAATCCAATTCAGAAGACCAGACATCGAGATTGCCTGGTGTCACTGCTATGACTCGGGTATCTTTAATGCCTAAGGCGTAATTCAAACGTGTTTTTCTATACTCATTCCATTCGCTCGTTATGCCATCTAACCTCAAGATACCAACCGTACTAGGAACAATATGAGCGTACTCTATATACGGATTATTTGTAATCTGTTCCTCTGCATCAAATAAGTGAGAATAGTCTGGGTTGTCAGGTACATTCTGAACGCTAATCTGGTAAGCATTATTATCGAAGTAATCCTCAACAGTTATTCTTGTCCCGGTGTCAGTCCATGCGAATATTGCTGTTGGAATAGCTATGCTGATTGCAAGAATTAGAGCAATCCCGATATTGCGAACCTTGTATATCTTCAATGAAGTGAGTGCATAGCCAATAGCCCATAGTCGGTTACCCTTTAGCATTTTTTTGTTTTTCTTGGCCATCGTCTTTTCACCTCACATATTCCTAAGAACCACTGCGGGCTCTGTTCTTGATGCCTCTCTAGCTGGCATATACGCTCCAATTACCATGGTGAGTATCTCGATCATCAGCACAATTGAGAGGAATTCCAAAGGAATGGATATTGTAGTAGAAAGGGTTCTTGAGAATGGCATCATGTTGTTGAGCAGAAAGCCCATGATGAAACCAAATATCGCACCCAGAAGTAAACTGAGAATCAGTGATGCAAATACAACACCAGTGAATTCTGAGAATACCATGCTTACAATTTGACGTTTTGAACTACCAATCGCTCGCATCACCGCATATTCTTTCCGTCGTTCTCGTACAACAGAACCAAGGGATATTGATAGTGCAAATACGCTCAATGTGAGAGACATAACAAAACCAATTGAGAACAGACCCTCTACCGTGTTCAGGAATAGAGCTGTCTGTAGAGACCGTGCTTTGAGATCAAAGGTTTCAGGGGTGGTTGGGTACACACCCGGAAGGGACCATAGGTCATGTGCCAACTGAGTTTGGTTAGTACCTTCAGCAAGACTTGCCAAAAACAGATCAGTCGTTGCACTCTCTATGGTTTCAGCTGTGAAGTTTAGATTGGTTATCGCGAATCCGGAATATTCAGCCTGGTATCCAAAACCAGCTCCAAGGGCGGATGGTGGAACTTCTGTTACTGAAGCATATCCAAATCCAGGAGCACTGTGTACAACACCGACCACAATAAATTCGACTAGCTGTGTTTCACCAACTCCTGTCATCTCAAGTGTTATGGTCATTCCTACCGATTTATTCAAGAAATCAGCATGGTACTCGCTCAAGATGATTCCATTAGGTGTTGTAGCAAGAGCAGAAAGTACTGTAGCAGGGTCTTCATCAGTGAAACTAGATTCGTCAAAATTACCTATCTCTGCGTATATATCAGGGTATAACGCCTCTATCGTAATTTCTTGACCAGGTATTCGTGCCCAAGTACGCAGCACAGGGGTCACTTTCTCTATACCTTCTACTTGTTGTGCAAAAGTGTTATTGAATGTGAACTCTCGATCTGTACATTCGATACGCAAATCAGTTCCGATAGCATATGTTACTTCTCTGTCTAAGTCCACTCTAAGGCTCTCAGATTGAACTGCGAAAGCGATTGTAATGGACATTGTAAGAGCTAAGACTACCATTAAGGGGATGATTCGACCTTTCCTCATTCTCAGATAACCTGCCGAGATGAGATTCTTCTGTCCCAAAAGGAATGACATTCTCTTTGAAATCTTAGCCAAGCCAACACGTGATATCCTTGAGCCATTATAGGCGATGAAGAACCAAGCGGCAGTTCCAAGGGCTAATTCCAATAAGAAGAATGTTGTATTCTTTGGTAGGATGTACATAAGAAGCATCACAACCGTAAGTAATACAAATGAAGCTCCAATAGTAAATCCGTAACTTTCAACTTGTTCAGTATGATCAACTGTTACTTCCATCAGAGTAAGACCAATTTCAGTCTGCGCTGCCTTTCTGGCAAGATAGAGGATGAATAACATACTTGGAAGGACAATCAGTACAATTGCTCGAAGTGTTGTCCCCCCAGTCAGGACTGTGTTTGAGATGTAATAGTTGTAAACACTCCAATCGAAAACCATGAAACTAGTGGATGCGGGAATAAGTGGTGCAAATAGTACACTGAAGACTACGCCCATAATTACCGCTAGTGTTGAAATAATCAAGGTTTCCCAGAGAAATATCATCGATACTTGTGAATAACTTGCACCCTTAGAACGGATGATGCCTACTTCCACGGTTCTCGGGGCCATAAACGTGTCAGCAGCAAAGACTGAGAAAAATAATGCGAGGAGAATCACCGGAAGAGCAAGAATTGAGAGTGTTAGAGATTCTACGTAGGTGTCAACTGCTATTTGCATCTCCCAAATTTTGTAATCACCGTCCCATGTGATGTTATGCAGCTCTTCTGTTCGGAAGACCAGTGTGAAGAGGTTAGTTGCAATAGTTTCTGGACCTCCTGCAGCAAGTGCATCTGCAGAAAATCGAATCAGTGTTGATGGATAGAAGAAGCCATCATCAGGTATCGCACTAGTTGGAACAGTGTCCTTGAGAATCATGATACTGTCTCTGAGTCCTAAGACGGGATATCGTAGATTGGTATGACCCCAGTTAGCTCTGAATATTGTTGGTAGAGCTCTCTCTATTATGGAATCGGTTGTTAGTGGATCATAGATTCCAACTATCTTCAAGTTGTTACGAGTTGTTCGATCCAGATTTCCAAAGGGAGCTGGAGCGCCTGGATTATCGCTCATGAATAGGTCGAGGTTAATTGTGTCATTGATTTGTAAGTAATAATCAAAGATATGCTCAGCAAGGTAGATGAAATAGCTTGAAACTAGCACTTCCCCTTCTTGAAGTTGAAAAGAGCCTTGAGTCCAAAAATCACGTTCAATCAGACTAAGGAATTCATTATCCACGAAAATTGTTCTGCAGTCCTTTATCCCTTGAGAATAAGTCGAGCCCGTGATATCATACACTTTTGAATCGGGAAAGCTTGCATTCACACTCAACGTACCATTATCGTACCCTGAAAGAATTCCCACAGTTGAATTGATTCTATAGACACTCTCTACAAGAGGATCCTGAAGCATATACGTTTCCACTTGTTGCAAAGTTGTGGATGAGCCAATTTCTGGCTGGATTTGTAGCTGAAAGGCATTTTCCTCAAGATGTTCATTGATACTCACATAGACACCTGTGTCGCCCCAAACCATTGTTGACGCAAAGAGACTGATACCCAAACTTAGAGTAAGTGCAAGGCTGAAAGCACGAAAAGGATTAGCTCTAATCGAACTCAGGGCGTAGGATAAACCGTAAGCATTGTTGCCCTGGGATTTGAGCTTTGTAGTTTTTCTTGGTGCAGCCAATCGAATCTCTCCTAGGTAGATGTTTCTCTGTCAACAACCGGGCCATCTTTCTGTGTCGAAACATCGACCTTGCTTGCCCTGAAGAATTCTCCAACCATTTCGTCAACAAGCACACCATCTCGAAGGAGTAGAATCCTATCCGCCATTCGTGCAGTTTCAGGATCGTGTGTTGCAGCAATGACTGCGCGATTCTGATTCTTGGCCAAGTCCCTCATGAGCTGAATGATTTCTCCACCAGTCTTGTGGTCGAGATCGCCGGTCGGTTCATCACAAAGTAAAACTGCCGGGTCATTAGCCAGAGCCCTAGCAAGAGCAACACGAGAACGCATCCCACCTGACAGTTCATGAGGCATGTGCTGTGCTCGATGGTCAACAAAGACGGTTTCTAGGAGTTTCATGGCTCTCTTTCTACGTTCTTCAGTGGGAACGTCATCAAGAAGCATTGGAACCTCTACATTTTCTAAAGCAGTGAAAATCGGGAGCAGATGCTGGTCTTGGAAAAGAACACCAATCTTGTGACGACGAACCTTTGACATTTGGTCATCGTCGAGTTTAGTGATATCGTCTCCATCAACGAGTATAGTACCAGAGGTTGGAGTGTCTAGACCACCTATCAAATTGAGCAATGTAGTCTTTCCTGAACCAGAAGCTCCAACGATGGCAACGAATTCACCTCGATAAACTGAGAGGTTGGTCCCCTGTAGTACTTTAATGACTCTAGAGCCATCCTGGAATTCTCTCCGAACATCAATACATTCAACTGCAGCCTGCTTATTATCTGCCAAAAGGGATTCACCAGCTTTTGAATTTGGCATGACCCCGTTTTAAGGAATAGGGATTGAGCACTTTGATTCTGAAATTTGAGAATAGCGAAAATACCTTATGTCAGTCCCAATTTTGTAGTGAGTAGTATGTTAGTATTTGCAATAACAGGTTATTCAGGTACAGGAAAAACTACCCTTGTAGAATCCATTGTGCGAGAGCTGGATTTTCAAGGCTACACAGTCATTACTGTAAAAAGCTCTCAACATGAACCAAGAGAAGGTGAGGGAACGGATACTTGGAAACATCAACAAGCTGGCGCAATGGAGAGTTTCTTCCGTGGACCATCAAATAGAGGAAAGCCTCTCAAAGAGATTGTAAACAATTTTGTTTCGGATTTCATCATTATCGAAGGTATGAAAACAAGTCCAATCCCAAAATTCTGGTGCATTGGAGATTCTCAAGTGGGGGACACAATTCCCGTAGACGTTAAGGCAATCATAAGCTGGGATGCTAGTCGTGTGGAAGACAAATACGGTATTCCTATTTTGGATTCAGAGAATATTGAGCAGATTGTTTCTATTATTAGAAGAGAAGCAATAGACCTCGACCAGCTTGAGATATAAATTGCCCCCCAAGCCTCAAGGAGCGGCTCAGATACCCCTAAGGTCGATCATAGGTTCATAATCTCATCAAAGGACTTCATCACTGCCGCAATGAACTAATCGATCTATCAGGATAATAGTTTTGTCTTAGGTTGAAACACAATACTCATCATGATACATGTGGGATGAAACTTGATGAAATCCCTCAATGTAGACAGATTCAGTCTTTTCGATACAATTGAGTGTGGTCAAACATTCACTTGGACTCGTGAGGGTGACGGTTACGTGAACGTAGACTCAGGACAGGTCATCTATGTCGAACAACGAGATGATACTTTGTTCTACGAAACCTCCTCACACGCAGTAGACATAAGCACTCTTTTCCGACTCAACGACCCTCTTGATGAAATACAGGCGGATATAACTCGCCGAGGTTTTATGCAGGAGAGTATTGACTTTGCACCAAATCTCAGGATTGTTAGTGATCCTTTTGTCCCGTGTCTGTTCTCCTTCATCAGTTCAATCCAAAAGAACATTCCAGCAATTCACAAGCTTATGAATGGTATACGGCAGAAGTGGGGGCCCTCGTTTGAATTCAACGAGAAGACGTACTATGGGTTTCCTTCACTAGAAGATCTTACGGATGCCAGTATCAGGGACTTTGAGGAGCTCAATGCGGGATATCGGTCAAAGTTCTTTGTACGGACTATTGAAGCAATGAACAGAGGAGATGTAACTGAAGAGCAACTCAAGACTATGGAATATCCTGAAGCTCATGATACTTTGAAGACTCTTCATGGTGTTGGTGACAAGGTGGCTGACTGTGTATGTCTCTTTTCACTAGGCATTCTTGAAGCATTCCCAATTGATGTCTGGATAGAGAAAGTAATCCAAGACCATTACCGTATTTTTGAGAAGGAAGGAAAGTCGTATCAGAAGAAATCAGCAGCTGCCAGGAAGTACTTCGGACAGTATGCAGGCTATGCCCAAGAGTATCTCTATTACTTCTCAAGGAACAAAGGTGTGAAACCAGAGTCCTAGAAGAACTGTTTCTTGTCCTTCTTTTGTGCATACCAAGAATGGTTTGTGATGTTCTTAGAGATCTCCCATGCTCGAGTGCTATAGAAACCCAATGGGTTGAGTATATACTGACAGAGTGGGTCATAGGTCGTACCAGCGTATACAGGACAAAGATTGTTTGTTTGGAGTTTCTTGCACCCAGTTGGGAAATATCCTTGAACTTCAGAAGTCATTGACCTCTTTGACGCGATATGCTCAACCTGATACTCAATCAATCGATTGTTCTTATCTGGAGAATGACCAAACACCTTGTTGACATCATCCTCACTCATTCCAATTCTCAGAAGGAATGCTGCAAGTGCAAAACGAGCTACATGTGAGAGATTGACTTGACCACTTACGGAATTATCATACATCTTTTGGATACAGGGAGGAAAGGCAGAATTAATTTGACCATCAATCTTGAATGGCTCAGACTGGCGAATATGCCCCTTGATCTCAGTTTCAATTCGTTGAACAGCTTCTGTCAATCTTTGTGGTAATCTAGGGATGTCAAGTCTTCCAAGCAGCACAATTTGCTTGAAGCGTCCAGAGATCAGTCTATTTAGTTCACGTCTTCTAATCAAAGTCCATCCATTATCGACAAAGCGATTTACTAACTTCCACTCCTCAGCGTGAAAATCAGGAGCAACTTCTAAGAAGTTCTCAAACCGTATTTTCATATCATAGGTCTTAATCTGAATAGGTAATTTTGCCCGTTCCGTAAGACCTCCCATAGATTCAACATCCCAGCTAAAAGAACTCTTACACAGATCCATGGTAAACTGATCGTCTTCATTAGCTAACTGTTTGTTGACAGATTTTGATTCAGCCTCTGCCTGACGCGCACGAAGTTGAGGATTTGCAATCTCCTCCACAATGAGTCGGGCAGTTGGATAAATTAGAACTTCTTTCTCATCACGTATATTGGGTAACTCAATCTCTTCAAAGGTAAGAGCAGAAAAGACACGTTTCTCAGCTGCTTCAATGAGATAGAAGTTTTCAGGAAGGTCAAGTAGGTCAGCAAGAGCTCCGAGGTCTCGAGCATATTTTTGAGATGTATGCCTTGCCTCTTGTGAAAATGGATATTTCAGTTGCTGAACAAAGCTTGACAATTGGAGTCCTCCAATCTAAGTATTATCTGTTGAAAGTAGGTCGATAATCATCCACATTTCGATCATAGAATTTCTTACCGCACGAAGCACATTTGAACATCTGGATTCCTCTTCGCATTGCCCAGTTATCCAATATCCTATGTACTTTAGTACTTTGACACTTTGGACATTGTAATCCACCCTCATCATACGCCCATGGAGATTTTTTGCGGTTGGATGACATACGATTTTCAGAATCCTTCATTTTCTATATACCTATTCTCTTCTTATGTTCATCTACAAAGATGCGTATATCATTAACGACTAGCTGTTTAATCTCATTTTCTTCCAAGAATAAAGTCAGCTCGCAATACAAGACTCATGAATTCATTAAGGCACTGTCGTTGAATCTCTGGGTCGCTATACAATTTCATGAGTTCATCTTGTCGACCATCAGTAGAGGGACTTGTGGCTTCGTTGACTACCTTGTAAGCCGCATTTGGTCTTTCAACCCATCGGCATAGTTCTTCATGCTCTTGGTTTAAGAAAAGAACAACGGGAGTTTTTCTCTTGCCATTGACTTTGAACTGTTGGTGATATTGTGCATTGGCAGCACTATCAAGAATACGCAAATCAATTTTTGGAGCAGCAGCTTCCATCCTAGCTAAGATAGGGATAATCCCTGCTGAATCACTACATCGATCTGTTCCGATTACAAGTATTCTGATATCGTTCTGAATGCTTCCAAGAGTGTCCATGTCGGTTTCATTGAGTAGTAAGTCATTGTAACGAGCCTTCATCATTTCAACGTTCTCTCGTGCTTTCTTCAGGAAGTTCTTGTAGGCAATTGCTGTATCCCACTCTGCATTCTCTGCCATGTTTTTCATCTCTAAATTTGTAAAAGAATTCTTTTGAGCGAGTCCAACTGGACGAACCCAACAAGATATTGTTCACTGAGAACGAATAAAAAGCTTGTTTTGCGCACATGAGTAGTTTCGGGCATCTGTTTGGCTTTTATACTTCTAAGAACACTAAGATATTGCGATGGAAAAATATCGAAAATCATTGTAAACACAAAACCCGGAGTAATATCATTGAAGAGAGCAGGTGTTGCAGACCTTAAACTGCCATCTAGTTATACATCCCGTTCTACATCTGATTGTATATTCGTCTACCTCTTTAGTCCTACCACAACTGCACGAAAATCATCAATAGTAATCATGCGACAGTCTTGGAATCCAGAGGATTGAAGGATTTCCACTATATCAGAAGCGGAGTGCTTACCCACATGTGGATACAGCTTTCTCGCATGTTCTTCACTCATTCCAATATAGGACATACTCTTCACAAACACGTCTTCATTTCCCGAGATGACTTCATAGACGACATAGAAGCCATGCAATCGGATGTGTCGATAGACCTGTGAAACGAAATCAGTGGGACTTGCTACTTCATGCAGCGTGAAACCAGAGAATGCAAAGTCGATGCTGTTAGTTTCGACCGGTATCTCTTCAGTATCAAAATTGACGTGTATTAGTTCAAATGAATCAAGGTTCCTACGCTCTTTTAGAATGGTTTTAGCTTGGGCAAGCATCTCCTTGCTCTCATCAAGACCAATTGCTACTTTGGCGTTGTATCGGTTGGCAACATCAGCCAAGAGAAGGCCGGGTCCGCAACCAAAATCAGCTACAACCTCTCTGGTGCCAGAACCTATCAAAGCATCCAAAGATTTCCAAAACATATCATCATATCTCACAGGGTATGACTTTGCCATTCGCTGAACTCTTTCATCATCAGTCCAGTCAGCCTTTCCATGATGCGCCATCTTCATGTTCTTCCTAATATGAAATCAGCACGGAAGTGCAAGTCCATGAACTCGTTTATGCTCTGTATAAAAAACTTACTTGGCCTGCAATTTCGATGAAATAGTTTCGGGCAAGATAGAAGGGCTCCTGAAAATGATTGAAGGCCCAGCACGAGAGACCCTTGAATCAATCCGCGCTGCGAGATAACCAATTAGTTTCGGTGTCCTGTTGTGCTTATTATAGTATATCGCACAATATAGAGTGAGGTTGTGATATTGAAACGGGCAGGTATTGCAGACCTTAAACTGCACCCAGGCAAGGCACCAAATTGGTTAGTGAAACGCATGATCCCTATGGCTAGTGCTTTGTGCGAATTCATCGTTGACGAGTTCGGTACTGCAGAGCTTCTCAGAAGACTTGCAGATCCAGTCTGGTTTCAGGCACTCTCCAATGTATTAGGTTATGATTGGGACAGCTCTGGTTCAACAACAGTGACCTGTGGAGTTTTGAAATCTGCTTTGGCTTTTGAAACACATAACATGGTTGGAATTGGGGGCAAAGGTCTTGCATCAAAGAAGGTTCCAGAACAGCTTCGTGCTCTCGAAGATTACGGTCTCGATGGAGCTGGATTAGTTGATATTAGCAAGGCAGTTGCCAAGGTGGACAATGCGGGAGTTCAAGATGGATATCAGTTGTACCAACACCTCTTCTTTGTAGATGCAGAGGAGAATTGGACAGTAGTTCAACAAGGGATGGATTTCAAGAGCAATGATGCACGAAGGTACCACTGGACCGCAGAAGAAACTACAAACTTCATTGATGAACCGCACACTGGTTTGATATCAGGAGAAGTGAAAGACAGCACTCTCGATATGACTTCCAAGCTATCTGATGAGTGTCGAAAGGTCAGCATGGACATTATCGAAGAGGACCCAGCACGGGTCAGAAGATACTTTGAGGATGTCAAGGCGTATGGTGAAACAACTCTGATTCCATGGATGGAAAATGAGGAAGATACTGTCCTACCTTCATACAAAGTTTGTCCTACGAGAATGAATTGGAATGCAGTCCGTAAGGCATATGACACACAACCCGAGGACTATGAGGGATTGCTCTTAATGGATGGAATTGGTCCTGCGACTATTCGAGGTCTCTCACTCATCTCCGAGATGATATTTGGTACGGCGCCATCATGGTCAGACCCTGTTCGAATGTGCTTTGCGTTTGGAGGAAAAGATGGAGTTCCATTCCCAGTTCCTCGAAAGGACTATGACAAAGCAATCGAGTTTATGGAAAAAGCTGTAAACGATGCCAAGATTGGTAGAAGAGAGAAAGTTTTAGGTCTCAAACGGCTGCGAAATTTTGCAC
>JABCTV010000238.1 GCA_018238205.1 Candidatus Thorarchaeota archaeon | reverse complement strand
CATCCTTCTATTCGAACTGGAACAAAGCAAATGCCAAACATTGAAATTCGTCGTACCGGAAGCCACTGTTAGCTGTCTTGATTGCAACTGTGTAAACGCTCTGCAGATTGTAGAGATGGTAATGAAGAGGAATCGTCATTGTCTTGCTTTTATTGACCCGGAAGGAATTAAGGAGATCAAATGGACTACTCTAGAGAATCTCTTTAGATTCAAAGGTGATGTCATAATCAACTATCCATTCTCAGTAGTTGAACGACAACATGGTACATTCTTTGGAAAGCAAGAAGAAAGTATCAAGAATCGCGCGGGAGCACGACTAACAGAGTTCTTTGGCAACCGAGATTGGGAAAACATCAATCCTGATGAGAAAGCACGTGGTGCAAACCTCTTCAACCTATATTTGAAGGGTATCAGCAAATTCTACCCAAACTATGAGATAATAAAGCTTGGACAAGAGAGAGGGGGCTACAGGTATCACTTGGTAATTGCTACAAAGAAGAGGGAAGCACCTTGGTTTTCCGCCGTACGAACTGTGAAAGAAATGGTTTCAAGAGTCACTTTTGTTGAGCTAGAGAGGTTTGCTGCTATATGGAGAGGCAAACAAATACGATTGACAGACTACTTAGATAGTGGATGAGGATTGCTAAGATGGACACACCGAAAGATGTTGCAGAGAAATTGCAGAAGAGGTACCAGGGTGGTAGTGTTCGCGTATCGATCTTGCTGGATGAAGTCGATAGCACCATGCTATTCGATGCCTTACGGATATTGGAATTACATGCAAAAATCTACATTCAAAGAATTCCAGTATTACAGGAAAGGAAACTTCGTACAGACCTGCAGTCATCAGATTTTGTATACTTCGATTCGTTCCCGTCAATAAGAAGGCGTACTCTGCTCTATAGAACCGCAGTAGAGTATGGCGACTTTACCATTAACCACGTTTTGGGATGTGCCCATGGCTGTACTTACCCCTGTTATGCAATGAACATCTCCAAACGTTATGGTCGAGTTGAGAATTATGATGATTGGATGCGTCCTAGGTTAGTGGAGAATGCACTTGATCTTCTTAGAACTGAGATACCGAAATATCAGAGTGAGATGGGATTCGTCCATCTTTCCTTCATGACAGACCCCTTCATGTACGACCCAGTGAATTCGAGAAACAACCCATGGATCGAGAATCGTACCCTGAAGATAATTAGAAAGCTCAACTCTCATGGTATCAAATGCACCGTTCTAACGAAGAGCAAGTATCCTGTTGTTCTTACTGAGCAAGAATATAGCAAGGAGAACGAATATGGCATCACATTGGTTTCGCTAGATACAGAATTCCATTCAAAATACGAACCATTCTCACCTCCAGCGTCAGAAAGGATTGATGCATTACGTGCTCTTCATGAAGCAGGTCTAAGAACATGGGCTAGCCTTGAACCATTTCCAACACCCAATATTGTTCAGCAGAATCTTCAAGAGATTCTTGATAGTGTTGGTTTCGTTGACAAGATAGTATTCGGTAAATGGAACTATAGCAGTTTGGTCAATGAGTTCATCAATTTGGAAGCATTCTATACAGATTGCTCTGATGAAGTAATAGGGTTCGCGAAATCAAAGGGAATTCCATATCACATTAAGAAGAAGACTCCAAGGAACACCAAAGAAACACAATCCCTCTTTCACGAGCTGGCATGAAACTAGCGATTTGATCGTCTTCTACATTTGACCTACGATATCCCGGCGGCGCTACTCCTTCTGCTACGAGTCTGATGTCGCATTCCGGGTGATTTTGCATACCGCTTGAGCCTATAGTCACTTCAACCAATGTCATCGAATGAGATGAGAATCCTAACGGTGTTGCTTCTGTGATTGAATTCTAGAGTAGCATACCATTGCTCAGAGTTGACGGCCCGTTGCATCTGGATTCCTTTCTTTAGTGATTGGGTCAAAAGTAGGATCCGGATATTGTTTATCCCAATATCCACTCCATTGGTATTTGCCGTAGATTTCGGTGTACGCCCTATTGAGATCAATCGGTTTCACATTATGAGTTTTCATCTTTTCTACAAGGAGATTCGGCTTGTTTAGTTCATTCATCTTCATCTTTTCAGTTTCAATCTTCTTGGCTTCTGGCTTGCGACGGACGAATTTACGGAGTAGTGGAAGAATGAATACGCGGAGCAGTGTTTCATAAAGACCAGCTGGATCTTGCATACTGTCATCAAGCTTTCCACCTGTACTGGCTTCATATTCCTGTGATAGGAGTTCAACAAGCTCCTTGCATAATTGGTCATCAATCGTGAATAATTTGCTGTACTCCCATGCATAGTGAACTAGCCAGCCAAGGCTTCGACCTGTTTCAAGTGACGTTTCCTCCACCTCCTCGTTTACGGCCTCTATGTGTCTTGCCCAGTGTGTTATCAGATACTTCGGGAGTGTTTTCTCGAAACTTGCACTGTAGTCATCACCAAGATTTCGAGCTAGTGGGCGCCATAACTCGATGAAGATATTGAAGTGGCCTCTAAAGAGAAGGTCACCAAGGCGTTCAAGCTCCTGTTTCAGACCTAAGAGATCCTCGCCTTCCTTGTAGTTCTCAGGGTTCTTTGTCCAGTCGTAGGTGATTAGTTTCTGCAGAGAATAGAAGGAAGCTATGGAGTATATGTGATCACGAAGATTCCTGTTGCGATAGTCATTCAAGAACCTAACTGCAAGAATAAGGGTAGCAATAGCCAGCAATTCTATTGCAAACGCTATTGTGTAGGTTGAAAACGGAATATCTAGGCCCATGGTTGTCAGCAATACAGAGATGGAATCTGGAAACCAACTCATGGGAAGGTGAAGGCGAATGGAATCAACGATGAAGAAAAGGGAGATTTGAAGGAAGTATCCCGAACGAACTCTCCAAAGGCGGGATGCGATAATCTGACTTGAAACAGTGCTTTGGATTATTCTGTCGACTTGCCCGTTGAGATCAACGCGCTCATTATGAATTAACGGTACAGGTTCAAATGTCACATCCCAAGATCTGAGTCTAGCGTTCCAGCTCAATAGATTCCTTCTGAGCCCCTGATGTGACTCAAGCGACATCCTACGATAGCTGTTCTTTGCAAACCATTCATCCAATCCAGATTCAAACAGAAGGAGGGTTAAGAAAGCGGCAATGGCTGCTGCTGCTTCCAGTTCATGACCCGCAAACCAAGGAACCATGCCAATTACCCAAATAGCGAGGGCAATGGGAAATAGCGTGTAAATCATGTTTTCTAACTTACTAGGATGTGCAACAGCGGACATTACCAATATCTACTCCCTCCAGCCTTGGATTATCCTCATGTGATGCAATGCTTGATTCTGATTGCTGATAAATGCACTTCAATGTTCGTATCAAAGCGTCATATGTTATGTTGATTCGTCAGCATGAATCGTTCATGCCGCTGACTCCCGGCGGCGCTCCTCCTTCTGCTACGAGTCTGGAATCGCGTTCCGGGTGATTTTGTATACCACTTGATGCCTATATTCACTACAACCTACCGTCGTACTAGTCCCATCATCTTCAAAACCGTCGAAGCTCCCTCCTGATAGCATGACCAGTATCATTGGCCACATGATGCAGAACGAAGTCGGGCACATCTTGCCCCTGTCTTCAGGATATTTGTACACATCTCCAACCTTCTGGTCCATGGAGCATTTTCCTTCACCAAGAATGTCAATTACCTCTATCTTCACCTTGTACTTCGGCATAGGAATCACAACCAGCACTCCGGTTTTACACCTCTCTCTATTAGAAAGAAACTGCTTGCGCAGAGGCAGTAGTTTGGTCCTGCAATAATGGATTTTCCAGTAATTTGAGCTGAGGTACTGATACAGGTTGATAAGCTCGTTGAATAGAACGTGACGGTGGCGAGCTTTGGCCAAGTTGTATGATACTACATAACTCATGAATCATGGAGCGAGCTTAGTGCACTTCTCAATTCTTGCATTATCTATGAGTGCAATTATCTGACAGGACCCCATTGATAGTAACATTCATTACAAAGGACCCAGCATATTAATGATTGCCTTGATGACTGCATGTCATCGAAAGGTGGTAGAAAAAAAGGGATGTTAAA
>JABCTV010000237.1 GCA_018238205.1 Candidatus Thorarchaeota archaeon | reverse complement strand
CACACTCAGAAACGGTTATAGTCGCTGGTTTAGAGCAGTTTATAAACGTTGTGCATAAATGTACCTTAATGTGCATAATAGTACATTGAAATAAACGATACTCAGTCAACGAGTAAACAAGAAAATATGTCAAAACAATGTAACCACGTATCATAGATACCTTTACTTGAAGTACATTTGTGAATTTCAATAAGCTAAGAAAGATAACAATACCTGATTACATAATCTAGTAAGGTGCGTACAATGGGCGAAGATAAGTCAGAAGCAAATGAAGAAAATGGTCTTGATTGTGAAATGCTTCAGGCATTCTTCGATGCTGCACCTCAAGGAGTATTAATTATTCACGAAGGAGAAATTGTCTATATCAACGACGTATTTTGCAAGACTATGGGAATTAATCCTAAGCTGGCTGTCAATCAACGCATAGATATGCTAGCAGACGTGCTTTCTCCTGATGCACGTGAAAATGCAATGGTTACATTTCGTAATCTTGCAATTGGAAAACAAAGTTTTGACAAGAATCGTTATCGATTCACCAATCAGCTTGGAGAAACACATGTTATTGAAATAACCGCTAACTCAGTTGAGATAGCTGATAAAACATATGTAATAGCCTATGGCGATGATGTCACGAGTGATGAGGAAACACGCGAGAACGCAGCACGTGAACGAAAAGCGTATGGAATTATTGCTGAAGCAGCATTGAGTACAGAAAACACAAAACAGGTCTGTGATAAGGTTTTGAGTGGACTTATTGAAAACCTTGGTTATGACCTTGGTACAATACGTCTCGTGAACCAAGAAGATCAAACACTTCAGCTCATCTCAGTAATTGGGCTTGATGAAGAATCTGTAGATTCATCCGTTGCAGTTAGTGATCCAAATGTACTATCAGCTCGAACTGCTAGAACAAAGCAGCCCCTGTTCATCCAAGATTTTTCCAAAGTATCTAAAGATCTTGAGAGAATGGCAAAACCAACGAAACTGGGTCTCAATTCATTGATATTCTGGCCTATAATTGGATCTGATGATTCTATTCTGGGAGTCATCAATGTTGCATCACATACAACAAAAACAATTGGACAGATCGATAGAGGGTTCTTTGCAACTGTTGCTGGAATGTTCTCAACCATATTAGAAAGGAGAAAGACTGAGGAACAATTGAAAGAGAGTCAGGATCAGTTCATTGCTTTTACTGACAACATGCCGGGTCCAGTATTCATCAAAGATCATCAATCACAAGTCATATTCACTAACCGTTTCATGAGAATGGCGGATTCAGTGCCAGGCATGAAAGAAAAATCTCTCAGGGATATATTCGGTGAAAAACGTATGAAAGAGCTAGAAATTGAAGACCAAAAAATACTAGCTAGAGGACCAATAGATAGGATTAAAGAGTCACGTGATATGGAAGGTAAAATTCGAACCTATAGGAGTCACAAATTCCCAATATTTCGAGAGGGAAAACCACCGCTCATTGGTGGATTCTCTACGGATATCACCGAACAAGTTGAAGCAGAAAAACAGCATGAAGAAGCAAGAGCTCGAGCTGAGTTCTTCAACGATCTTATGGCTCATGATATTAACAACATGCACCAAGGAATTATGGCAAGTCTTGAGCTTATCATCGAAGGTGAAGGACTACCAGAAAATCTGAAGGATCTTGCTGGCAACGCGCTCATGCAAGTTAATCGAAGTGTTTCTCTAATCGCCAATGTCAAGAAGTTTTCCATGATTAATCAAGGAGATATCCAACTTGAAAAAACAGATGTAGCTGAAACCCTTTTTGTATCGATTGAAACTGTAAAGCAATCATTTCCCAGTCGAAAAATTAGTGTGAGGATGAATATTGGTAAGGGAAAATATTGCATCATGGCAAATGAGTTTCTACAGGATGTTTTCTATAATTTATTGCATAATGCAGTGAAGGTTACGCCCACAGAAGACGTTGAAATAGAAGTGAAAGCTAGTCTTGATCAAGAAGGTGAGTTCCTGAGAATGGATTTTGTAGATTGGGGAACGGGCATGGATGATAAAATGAAAAAAACTGTTCTCACAAGTCTTGGTGAGAGAGTCCAAAGGATTTCGGGTGTTGGATTAACTCTGGTTAAACAGATTGTTGATCAATATGGTGGTAAGATATCAATCGAGGACCGAGTACCGGGTGATCACACAAAAGGTGCTCGTTTCGTTATTCTATTGCCCTACGGCTGTTGATTCTTTGCAATTACGACAAAGCATCTTTTGGTGGTTGTCCAATCTTACGTGCCATAAGTGCAATGAGGGCAAATAGGACAATTCCAACTATCAGTGTAATCTCCCATGTTACTGTTAAACCATAGAAGACATATCCTAGTGTCAGAAATACACCTGTGAAGATATGTCCAACAATTGTCGCCCAATTTGCGGGTGCTAATTTCGCACTCTCATCATAATGTTTGAGTGTTGTCACTATTCCAAGTATACCGAGGGGTAGTGTCGCCAAAACAAGTAGAGCTTCAAATCGAATCATATTGAGAAGCACCATTCCGACAATTCCGGCATACATAGAAATTATGGCTAGAGTGTAACCTTTTGCTGCATGCTTTCGTCCAAGACGAACTACAAATGTCCGTTTGTTTGCATCTCTATCTGCAATATAATCTGGGAACTCATTAATGTAAAGCACCAATCCAATCATTATTGCTACGGGAATAGAGATGAAGCCGGGCTCTAAGAACTGGTCAAATGGAATCACTAATGGCCATGCAAGAGCGATTGGAATTTGCACCTGCACATAGAAAGATCCGACTACCATCAATACTCCAAAGATAGTACCAATGACGAATTCACCAATTCCACGTTTTACAAGTCTAATTGGAGGAGTTGAATAGAAGAAGCCAAAAAATGCACCAACACCACCAAAGGCAAGAATTACCCAACCAAGTCTAAGCACAAGATAGATACCAAAGATTCCAGCTATGATATAGCAAACAATTGCACCAATAGCAACTTCTCGAGGAGTAAGCAATCCTTGTTGAATCGTTCTGCTACCACCACTATAGGGCCGAATAAATTCCACATTGATGTCATCACTTCCGGTCAGCTCCTCAGTGTGATCAAAATAGTCATTGGTAACATCAGCGCCCCAATGAAGAAAAATACCGGCAATGAGTGTAACTAGAAAGAGATCCAAATAGAAGACACCGTAGAGTCCATATGCGACCGCAGTTCCTACGAAGATAGGTACTGTTGAGGCTGGAAGTATTCCAAGCTTGACTTCTTGAAGCCATGCCTTAACCTTTGATACTTTTTGTGTTTCTTCCATTGAATTCATTTTTGCTCGTACCCCACTATAACGCAGCGATTACAGAAGAAACTCTGAAGTCGTCGGTTATTAGAGCTTCCTATTTTTTAAACATAAAGTGAATACTAATAATAATTTTAGATTGCAATATTGACAGAACTTCAACATGAATTGCCTCTTATTAATATAGCAAGAACTATTAAATCTATGATAAAGCTTGCAGATATCCGATTAGAGGGAGTAATAGCAGTAATGAACGAAGGTCCCGAATACATACTCAAAATGTGCGCTCTGGGGGATGGAGCCGTAGGGAAGACTTCATGCATCATGAGATTTACTGAGGATAGTTTCGGAGAGAAATACAAGGCCACAATTGGAACAAATATCGCAGTGAAGAATATCGAAGTGGAAATGAGCAAAGAGGAAATAGTGAAAGCTCAAATTGTCCTCTGGGATCTGGCAGGGCAACCTTCATACAAGGACCTGCGTCAACGTTACATGGTGGGCTCATCGATGGCATTCATAGTCTATGATGTCACCAGACCTTCTACATTCATGAATGTGTATGAGTGGTATCGGAACTTTCGTGCAGTATGCCCCAAAGCGGTTATCGTATTGGTTGCTAACAAGGTTGACTTGAAAGAACGACTTGTACCAAAGAAGGCAGGACTTATGCTCTCCAAGTGGCTTGAACTGAAGTACATTGAAACTTCTGCCAAAACAGGGAAGAACGTCAACGCACTGTTTATTGAATGCGCAAGGGAAACTATACTGAGAGATTCTGAATGATTTCTTGCAATCAGTTTCTCAGTTGAATTTCTCCGGTTTCAAAGCCTAGGGGAAGA
>JABCTV010000063.1 GCA_018238205.1 Candidatus Thorarchaeota archaeon | reverse complement strand
CTCCAGATGCAAGTTTTCGAAGATGTTGTAGGGTGTCACCAGAAATCCGTGCTTCAGCAGCATGTTCATAATACTGTAGAAAGCCCCAAAGCATTGGACTGAAGATTGTGGTGTCTAATGGACCATCAGGAATGGCTCCCTTAGAAATCATCTCGGTCATTACTTTCTCTGTAACATTGGAACAACCAGAACGTACCAAAGCAAGAAAAATACGCATTCGTCCTTTCCAGCTTAGAGATGCAAGATGAGATTCTTCGGGAAACATGACGGGAAATGCTTGGATGACAAGAGATACTGTTGCTTGCTTAAATGCTGAATCGATACGTTCGTCAGGATAGGTTGCCGCTACTCTTTCGTCAGCAAAGTCGAACCATTGCCCCACCGATTTATCACGGTCGTTATCTTTTGAATTAAAGACTGGGACAGCATTATCCTTGCTATTATCGAAAAGGGGAGAACCGAAGATGATGCTTTCTGACCCAGCAGGAGAAAGTGTTACATCAAATCTCAGTACAATTGTGATTAACCCAGTTTTTGATTTGGTTTTGATATCCTGTTGTGTAGACATTACGATGACTGCATTTGGGAGATCAACATCATCACCTTCACTCATGATAATTGCAGTTGGTTTCTTATTGACCATAAGAGCAAGGTTACCGTTCACAGAGAGCATCGCTCTGTCAGTATCATACTTGGCAGTTTCTATTAGTTCAATACCAAGGGGTGACATTGGACGTACGACAGCGTAGAATGAAAAAGTAGTCTTTTCTAATCCTTGGTTTCTGAGAGTAATTTCATTGTATACATACTCTGAATTATCCTTAGTGATGTGATAGACATGCCTGGAAAACTCAACGGATTTAATTTGGGTTTTCCATTCATAGAGCTGATCTTCAGTCGATACTAGTTTCAGTTGAGGACCATCCTTCCCAATCAATGCTGGGAATTTCAGTTCGTCATTTTCAAGAAGCCAGAAATCAATGGATCCATAATCAAATCGAGGTGTAACAAGTCCACGGGAATCTGCAATTCCATGTCGTTTTGAACCAACACCGCCAATGTTAGACCAATTCCTATACATGGTGTTATGTAATTCAGTAACAAGTTCTGATTCAGTATCAATATCTTTCAGAGAAAGAGAAACCCATGATGGACACATCCAAGGTTCAGCTTCAAGGTAGATTTTAGCATTAAGACGCCCCCTGAGATAGTTTACTTCTTGATATGGAAGCATACTCTCTTCTGGTAGTGTTACCCCATGATTTTTTGCAATCCTTCTGAATCGTTTCAGTCGGGCGAGCTCATTCAGTATCAATATAGAACCTCTTGAATAAATATGATTCATGCGAAAGTGCCTTATTTGTGATATTCGTCTAAAGCCTTAATAGACTATAACTGGACGGAACGCTGAATTCAATAGAAGTAAGTGCGAATATTTACGCATAGCCACCAAATTGTGAGAGAATCCTAATGGCAGAAGTTCTGACAAAACCATCAAGACGTATAAGAAACATGGTTGCAAAAGAACTACGCCTTATCATAAAAGACAAAGTGGCCATCATACTCATCTTCCTGCTTCCTGCAGCGCTCATTGGAATGTTGTGGTACGTCACTGAAACCAGTAGTATGGGCGATATGCAAATGGGCCGTGGTATAGAAGAAGTTGGTGAGGACCTTAATCTCAATATGACCGCAATCAATCCAATCGACCTTAACGAAACAACTACAGATGTGGGACTTATTCTTGGAATTGTAGATCTAGACACTACGGAAACATTCGAATATGATTTGTCTGAAAATCTAACGGCGTATTTTGAGTTAATAGCGGATGAGATAATAATCTACGATAATACTGCAGATGCATATAGAGACCTCTATGAAGCGGATATTGATGCGTATATCGTAATTCCTGATGGCTTTGAGGCAAATCTCACTATTAACGAGCCCACATACATTGAGGTTCATTACGACGGGAATGATTTTCTAGGGGCAGCAACAATTCAGGGAGTTGTTCAGGGGGCAACTATAATGTTCAGAGTATCAAAACTCTGGATTCGTTCCGAAGTATTCCCAGGTATGATTATCGAATTCGCACCAGGAGGAGGATTTCTTGAGGCGATATTCGGAGGTTTCATCGTTATCTTCTCAAGCTATCTCGGTATTGCGATGACATCTGCTCAGAGCATAGTTGGGGACACACCTCTTCGGAGAATGCTGTTGACTCCAACAAATCGGCTTGAGGTAATCGTAGCCAAAGTAATAGGGTATGTAATAATTGGCTTCCTACAGTCACTACTGTTAGTGACTCTGTGGGTTCTAGCCTTTTCTCTTGAACTAAATACAAGCTTCATCTCATTAGTTATCATTATGAGCTTGAGCGCTTTGACGGGCTCTGCGACAGGCATTCTCATATCAGCTATAGCAAGCACTCGACTGCAGGCAAATCAGATGTTCCTCTTCGTATTGTTTGCTACATTGATACTTTCAGGATTTTTCATTGATGTTGGAGCGCTTAACGATATTCTTCCGATGAATCAGGGTCTCAGATTACTCGTTGATACTGCATTCAAAGGACTCACTTTGATGCAAGTCTATGACAGAATATTGGTACTAGTTGGTTTCTCAGTATTTGCAATGCTGGCTGCATCGTTCATCTTTGCAAGAAAACCAACACTTGGATAGGGTGTGATTGAATGATACCGAATACTGACCTTCATGATGCCACGGACGACGAAAAACCAGCATTTGTAGAGGAAGCATACTTCTCCGGTGCAAGAATTGGAGAGGCTATTGATTGGTGCGTCATAAGACAGGATAGAGAACTCCATTGCGAAGTTGAAGGAATTCTAAACTCCACTGGAAAAGAAGTGCGTTTTAGAGGACGCATATTAAAGGTCAAGAAGGGTGTTCTAAGCAGGAAAATTGCAGTTTTTGTCGAAGAAGACCTCCGAAGACGAAAGGCGGGTGAACTTGAGAAAGTCCTCACGATTGGAAGTGATAGGACCTCACAACAAGATGTGTCCGTAACTCAAATCACTGTTCAAAACTATCTGAAACGAAACATGGCGGATGATCTCTTTTACGAAGGTCGAGATCTTCAACAGGCAGTGAAAGATTTAGAGAAAATGAAGAGTCAAGATGTTGCTTGTACGGTCTGGGGGAAGAGAGCAAGTGACAAACTTCCAATTATGATTCATGGTAAAGTGATTGGATCCTCAACAGCTCCAGCTCCAATATTACCAGAAGGGTCCCTTGAAATCCGAGTGGAACCAGAAGGAGATGTTGGAGATGCAAAGATATACCATGTAGCACAACCACAGCTGCTCATGGGACCAAGGTTCAATCCGAATCTGACCGTGCTTGCCAGCAAAGTATACATTATGCCCTACGCATGGAAACTAGCTCCCGAGTACAGGGATGTTGTAGCTACCCGAAATCTCACTGTAACAATCAAGAGCGGAAAGAAACTCATAGAGAATGTATCATTCTCTATAAAAGAAGGAGAAATGTTAGCAATCATAGGTGAATCTGGAGCCGGTAAGTCTACCACTGTCAAGGCGCTAATTGGAGATATCCCTAGTACGGGGGTCTGTCGAATAGCAGGAATTGACTCAAGGCAGACTCAGAAAGTACGCCACTTCTTTGGCTATTGTCCTCAGGACCTCTCCTATATGTACGAAACTTTCACACCTCTTGAGAACATTATCGCCTTTGGAAAACAGTACGATATTCCAGAATGGCAGTTGATTCAACGCGGCAAAACCTTACTGCGCGACTTTGGAGTTCTTGAAAAAGGAAATTCTGCATCCTCGGAACTATCAGGAGGGCAGCAGAGAAGAGTTTCGATTGCTATAGCACTTGCACATAATCCTCGAGTCCTTTTGATGGATGAGCCTACGTCTGGTTTAGATCCTGACAATAGGAGTGAACTCTGGAGATACCTAACCTTCATCAACCAAGAATATGGAACATCTATTGTGGTTATCACACACTATCCTGTAGAAGCTGAATTCTGTGACAAGGTTGCAGTCTTCATGCGAGGAAAGAGTCTAGTGGCCTACGGAACTCCAGCCAGACTTAAGGAGTCAATGCCTTCCAGAGGATTTGCAGTAGGGATTGTACTCAATGATGTAGACCCACGAGCAAGAGAAACCTTAGAGGCAGTAGAGGGAGCCAAGTTTGTACTTCAACGAGGCGAACTGCTAAAGATATTCACTGATGAACCCCTTGAGATTATTGCAGAAAAATGTGTCAGTGCCCTGAAGGAGAAAGGTATTGGAGTTAAAATTGTCAAGACCAAGTCCGTCGCCGACATGGTTGATTTTTACATAGCGATAACAAGAGGCCTAATCCAAGGAATTATTGAGAAGTGATAGAATGACTAAACCCCCACGAGTGATGATGCAGCTTACACGATTGCTGTTGGTTAGTGCATTAGTAGGAATGCTCTTACTCAGTGGGATGACTACAATAGTTCCAATAGCGAGTGCAGACTCTGTGCATATCCAACCTGAAGAGAAAATTGATGATTCTCTTCTCAACATGACAGATATGGAACAGCGATTGGATGTCCTCGTTGGTTATGATGATTCAGTGGCGGATTTCAAAGCTAAAAATGCCATTATGCTTGCAGACCAGACTGCACAGTTGCTAGACTCTTTTGCTACACTGAATATGCTCCGTGTGAACATACTGAGCTCGGCGATTTTGGATCTTGCAAGAAATGAATTCATTACCCGAATCTGGTCGAATGATGTCACACCCATTGAACAAGCAGAAACAGCAGCGGTTAGTTCAGTAGACCCTGAAGAATACATTCCAATTGTTGATAGAATCGGTGTACGAAACCTCATAGATGAGGGATACAATGGGAGCGGCGTTGTAATTGCCGTTCTCGATACAGGTGTAGATCCACTTAGTCCAGATATGACAGTTTCAGCTTTTGCATCCTTTGTTGAAGCTGACACACTTCCCCTAGACCTTATTGGTCATGGAACCTATGCAGCCTCAATAGCTGTAGGCAATGGTTCCCAATCTGATGGAAAGTACGTAGGAATTGCTCCTGGTGCCACTCTCCTATCTGCCAAAGTAACACTTGGTGGCTTATTCGCAGCACCAAGCTGGATAGTTTCAGGCATTGAATGGGCAACAAGTAGAGGTGCCGATATCATTCTCCTACCCTTCAATACACTAGGTGCTCCTGGTGATGCAGTTTCAGTTGCCATAGAAGTTGCTGCTCAAAAGGGAATATTTGTTGTAGCCGCTTCAGGAGATGATGGACCGGATTATCTAACTGTGATGTCCCCAGGAGGAAATGCTGCAGCGTTTTGTGTTGGTGCTTATGATACTGAAAAGGAAGAGATACCGGCGTTCTCGGGAAGAGGGCCGTCTCTTGGGCTTCTAACAAAACCAGATTTGGTAGCTCCAGGAGTTGGAGTTGTTGGCTCACAAGCAGGTGCAGGTCTCGGCAGTCTAGGATTTGGCGATATTGGTATGAGTGACTTAGGAGATCTTGGAGGTCTCGGTGGTCTAATGGGCGGTTCACTGGGTGAAACATTCGATGAGAACTATACCATTGCAGACAGTACGACTGCATCAGCAGCAATAACCGCAGGAGCTGCGGCAATACTACTTCAGGCCTTTGATAGAGCTACACCAATCACTCTAGGAAATGTCCTTCGTGATACCGCGACAGTAATCCCCTATGGAGCAAATGATGGAGGAGCAGGACTACTCAATCTTAATGCAGCCTTTGACTATCTCAGTACCCAACAGACCCCTATTGAGCCGCACAATAGAACTACGGGCATACCCCTTCTAGCATTGGGTATTGTTACAGCGACAGGTTATGAGTCATCTACAATGATGTTGATGAGCAGTTTTGGTACCTCAATCGTGGCAATAGATACGCGAAACCCACAGGACTCTGGCATTCATATGATGATGGGCATGTTTTCACTCAAATGGAATAATATGGACCCAACAAATCTCATGATGTTCGATGTGAAGAGAGAACTGCATCAGGTAGCACTATCTTCTGCAACTACCAACTATGATCGACATGTAGGGATTCTTTCCTATGATGATGAGGTGTTTGTTACTCTAGTTGTTGAGTCCTACAATCTCACAGAATATTCAGAACTACCATTAACAGCATTTAGAATAACTCCATACATTCTCAATCTCGGTATTGAACCAATAGAGAATGTCAGTTTGTCAGTATCATACTCATTGGACCTCTACCTGGACAGTATTGATGATCATGGAAAGTATGACCTTGATAATTAGCAATTATTCGCCTATGGTCTCTCAGAAACTTTCGGTAACTTTTACGTAGGAATGAATTCCAGTATACCACTCTCAGCATTTGAGGTAGGTAATTCCTCAGATATTTCTAGTCACATATCAGACAATAATCTGACAGGCGCTACAACTTTTGACGGAAGTGTTGGGCTTGGAATGCAATGGGATTTTGGTACTGTGGATGTCAACGACCCAGTAAATGTCACCATCGCAATGGGCTTTGGAGAAAATCGAACTGTTCTAGATGCTTCAATTGATGCCATGTGGATAAATGAGGTGCCAAATTTAATTGCAGACCAGGGAGACCTCATTGTTGTTGAAGCTGATCTTCCAAGAATCGCCAAAGAAGGACTAACCTACGAATCTTACGCAATTATCATGAATGTGGGTGTTTACAACTCTTCAGCAATTGCAGCGATGGTCGTTGCAGAAAGTTTAGGCGATGACGGTGCATTATTTGCCAGCTATTTTTCATTTGAAAATATCAGACCCTTTCAAGCAGTGAATATGACTGCATCATGGCGCCCCGAAGAGGAGGGAATACGAACAGCCATCTGGGCAGTGGCAGCTAGTCTGGAGTCGGTAATTGGACTCACTCAGAATATCGATACCCTCATCGTGGGGGTTCTTGATGATTTCCTGATGCGCGATGTCTTCGTCATTACACCAATCCCTTCAACGTCAGTTTTTCCAAAGGTTCTCCCCTTTGCACCTTTTGATATTCGATTCCCAGCAGACTTTGGAATCTACAATTTCGTTCTTTCTACAACTGAGTCACTTGGAAATATGACCATTACGAAATATGGAAATGCATCAGACTGGGGAGATATGTCCCTCACACAAGTTGATACAGTAGAAGGATTCTATGAATTCTCGTTATTCTTAATGGCACCTCCAATAGGAATGGATGGATACCATAAGTGTGATTATGTGATTGAAACAGAGTTTGGGTGGACTACTAACATTACATTGGAAAGAGTTCTCGAATATCCACGTGCAATGATGCTCCTTGATACTTCTCATGGTGGAGGGTTTGGCGCACTCATGGGAGATATGAGTTTCGGAGATGCCGGTGGATTATCAGGTGGACAGGATACTGAGGGATTAGATTTCCCACTTGCGCAGGAAGAAGATCCTCCAGAAGACGAAGGAATGTCGATGGACTTCAACCTTGGAGACCTTGGAAGTCTTGATTCAATATCTGGTTTCTTTGATTCATTCAGAATGACAACCTTCTCAGGACTCTCAAATATGAAGAAGACCATGGCTAGTGTTGGTTTAGACCTCATAGAAACTCCTGGAATGGCGTTAGATGCAGGTCTTCTTGCACAATTCTCTGCAGTATTTATCATCGCTCCAACTGACGAGTATAATGCAACTGACATTGAGATATTGAGAGACTTCACTAGAGGTGGTGGAACTCTAGTTGTCTTGGGAGATAATGATGATAATGCAAATATATCCGCACTCAATCCACTATTGCTGGAGTACGGCTACTTCCTAGAGGGAAGTCACTCAGAGGAGAATACTACGGATATCGTCACAACATCACTGTTGGGAGCTGGACTTCAGTCCGTCTGGCTGGGTGGCGGAACCTACGTAATGAATAACCAGTCTAACGCCCAGATGCGCCTAAATGGAAATAGCGTTGGTATACTTGATCAGACAAATCCAGAGCTTGCTATCTTTGGTTCTTCAAAAATCTTCATGAACAAAAATCTCGTGAAGTGCAATAATAGCATGCTTCTCGATAACTTGAATCAGTATCTTCTGAGAAAAACACTATCTGCAGTAACCAGTTTCGCAGAGAATACTACATCATATCCCAATGACCGGAGTGTCTATCTCAATCTGAATGTAACAGATATTCATGGTAATCCAGTCGATGATCTCTTTGTTGCAATAGTATACGAATTACCTAATGGTAATCTCTCCTTCTTTATTGCAGGGTTTGTAGTGAATGGTCAATACACATCACAGTTTGCACCGGGTACATGGGGATCAGACGGGAGAATTAATGGAATCTTCATAATTATGGGTGATGAGAACTACGCAATGACCTATGCAAGTATTGTCTTTGATGTATATATTCCGCCTTCAGATCCTGGACCTGATGACCCATTCATTTGGCTGACTATGCCTCAATTAGCGTTCATAACATCCGTTGCAATCTTTGGATCCCTGATAGGTGGACTGACCTACAACAAAAGAAGGATGAAGAGAAGGTTAAGAATTGCAGAGATTGATACCGAGTTGGGTCATGAAATAGATACAACTTTGAACGCACTCCTTGCGGCATTCACACAACTAGAGGAACTCATCAAGCGGGAGGACCTTGACCGAATACAAAAGATTGAGGCTCTTCGTGTTTTGATGCAGAGTTTTGAGGAAGGTCGAAAGATGTTCGATCGCGTCAGTGACCGTGTCGGAGGTGTCTGAAGTGGGAAAGAAGAAGAATGATGCCAAGGAAACCTACCGAGAGATAGACATCATTGACCTAAAGGTCGCCTTTGGAAAGTTCTATGCACTCAAGGGAGTGTCTTTCTTTGCAAACAAGAAAGAATTCCTTGGTGTTATTGGAGCCTCAGGAGCAGGAAAAACAACGGTCCTTAGAATCCTCACTGGACAGATCCGTCCAACTGCTGGCAAAGCCTTTGTTGGCGGTTATGATGTTACAAAGAAGGGTAACCTGATCAGTCTACTTGTCGGGTATGTTCCGCAGCTAGAACATCTCAGTCTCTATTACGATTTCTCTGCTCTTCAGAATGCTCAGCTCTTCGGAAGATTATACGGTCTCAGACCAAAGGAAATTGAGGAACGTTCACGAAACGTTCTCGAGATACTAGGTTTTGATGAAGATTTGATGACCAAAACTGTTAGCAGACTGTCTGGGGGTGAGAGAAAACGTGTTTCAATCTGTCTTGGAATGATACACGATCCAAAAATGTTGCTTCTGGACGAGCCGACAACTGGCCTAGATGCGCATCTCAGGCACGAAACCCTCAACTATCTAAAGGAATTGAATTACAGGCTCGGAACGACCATGGTTATCATCAGCCACGACCTTGAGATTGTTGACTATTGTACACGTGTCGTTCTTCTTGAGGATGGAGAGGTCAGCCAGTTCGGCACCCCTCAAGAATTGATTTCGTCACTACCCGGAAAAGGAGAGAGTATCAAGGTGATTCTCCACGCAATGACTCCCGAAATCCGGCATAGGGTCGCATCCCTGCCTGGAGTGCAATATACTGCTCAAGCCGGTAGAAACGCAGTAAAATTGTTCATCGACAACCCAGAGGACAATCTTCTGCCGGTCATCCAACAGCTCAATGAGATGAAAATGCCCTTTGAGGGTGTAGAAATCGTTGAAGCTGACTTCTTCGATTATTTCCAAGTAAAACCATGGAAGGATAATGAGATAGGAGGAACCGCAAAATGAAAACCTATCAAGCAATCATAGCGCTATTATTCGTCTGCTTTCTTGCAGGCGTAAGTATACAGGGAACAGGACCAGGTAGCATACCTGTAACTGTACTAAGCCCAGAATCACCACACAGTGTAGCAGAGATTGCCCCGTTTGATACAGCACTGGTCTGGTCCACCACTGTCGGAATGCAAGTGAACGACATTGTAGTCGACAACTTCGATTCTGATGCATATGATGAGGTGGCGGTCATTGCTCAAAACGGTACGCTATTTCTGTTCGATGAGGATAGTACTCTACTCTGGCAGTTGAAGCTTGGCTCAACACCTCATGCAATGGCAGCAATCGATGGTACTGCTAGTGCTGGAAAAGAGATTCTAATCGGTACAGACGCCGGGATAATTGTTGTTGGTGCTGACAAATTCGTACAGATGAACATGTCCCTCCCAGAGCCTGTCTATGCGGTTACAGGTGCACATCTTGATGGTGACGGTTTGGAAGAAGTTGTTGTGGGTTGCGATGACTTCTACGTTTACGCTTTTGAAATCGATACTACACCTTTGTGGAGTTATCTTAGTAATGGAAGGGTCCGACTCCTCAGTGCTGCAGACATCGATTCTGACTCTCGAACCGAGATTGCCATAGCATCTCAGGGAAGGCGCTTTACCCTTCTACAGGATACCGGGATAGAGGTCTTCAACGAAACCAGCCCCACTGCAATCAATGCGATAGCCATCGGCGACCTGACTGCGGCTGCCAATCTTGACATGGCCTATGGTAATTCAAATGGCACTGTACGTGTCATTGATAGTTCAGGAAGTCTTGCCTATGCGCTCCAGGCTGTGGACAGCATCACTGCAATGCAGATAGGAAACCTTGTCACAGGAGGTAGGCATGAACTTGTTCTAGGTACCTCTGAGGCAGCCTTACGCATCTTTGACTCTAGTGGAACTCCTCTCTGGAACAAGACCCTTGGGGGGCAAGTCGACTCAATTCTTTTCCCAAACATTGGTGCAACTCCTAATGCTCAGGTTCTTGCCACTACCAACGCTCAAATTACACTCTACAACTCCACTGGCTGGAGAACATTTAGAACAGATATCCTTGGCCTCACCGACACCACCGCCTTTGGTGACCTCGATAATTTTGGCGGTGAAGAATTTATCCTTGGAACCAACCAAGGAACAGTTTCTGCCTATGGTCGTGACTTTGACAAGGATGGACTTGCGGACGCTCGTGAACGCCTCATTGAACTCAGCCTTTATGATGATGCAGATACAGACAACGATGGACTCAATGATGGGCAAGAAGTTCTCACTTATGGTACATCACCGCTCTTGCCCGATTCAGACTTCGATAAACTCTCAGACTTTGCAGAAGTAATCACCTATGGAACAGATCCTAACGACGAAGATTCTGATGATGATAGTCTAACTGACTGGCAGGAAATATACCTTGGAACCAATCCTAATATCGCAGATTCAGATGGCGACACGTTAACAGATTTTGAAGAAAATAATATCACCCTAACCTCACCTACTGACAGTGATAGTGACGACGATGGTATAAACGATGCACAGGATGATAATGACGGGGATGGACTTACGAATATTCAAGAAGTGCGCATCACCTTAACAGATCCAAACGACGTCGATAGCGACGGTGATGGTACCTCAGATTATTACGACGATCAGGACGGAGATGACCTCGCGAACTGGAAGGAAATTCAGCTCGGTACAGGTGTCTACAACCCTGATAGTGATGATGATCTACTTCTTGATGGATACGAAGTGAAGACCAGTAAGACATCACCCCTCAATCCGGATACGGATAATGACGGTCTCACAGATTACGAGGAAGTAATGATTGTCCATTCAAACCCTCTAAAATCGGATAGCGACGAAGATGGGCTTAACGATTACGATGAATATGTCATCTATGGAACTGATGTTCTCGATAGCGATAGTGATAACGACGACCTGAGTGATGGGGACGAAGTCAATATCTACTCGACAGACCCCTTGAACAACGACACAGACTTTGATCTCATTCCTGATGGGCTTGAGGTGAACTTTTGGGGCTCAGATCCCAACTCTGCGGATACGGACCTAGATGGTCTTGACGATTTTGCCGAGTGCTACACATGGCACACGAACGTTACGAATAGTGATACTGATGGAGATACAATTGGAGATGGATTAGAAGTTCTAACCTATGGTACAAACGCAACACTAGTCGATACCGATTTTGATGGTCTTCTAGACCCAGATGAGATAAAGTATCTCGCTAATGGGTGGGACCCGGTAAATCCGTACACCTTCGATGCGGGTACCTTGGATGGCGATTGGGACTTTGATGGCGATCGATTAACAAACTATCAGGAAATCTACCTGACCCGCACTAATCCAACTCTCATGGATTCAGGAGGGCTCCCACTCACTGATGACCTCGAAGATTCTGACCTTGACGGGCTCACAAATTACGACGAGCTTTTCATCACCTTCTCCCAACCGCGAAATCCAGATACAGATGGAGACGGTGTAAAAGATGGGGACGAATGGTATCTCCTTGGAACTGATGTCAATGATGCTGATTCAGATGACGATGACATATCGGATTATGATGAAGACTTTGATGGAGACGGATTGTCAAATGGAATCGAACTCTACATCACTGGTACGCTGCACAATGTGACGGATTCGGATGGAGATACAATCTCCGACTACTATGATGATGAAGATGATGACCTCTTGCCCAACTGGTTTGAGGTCGAGATGACAGGGACTGATCCACAGTATAACGACACCAACGATAACGGGTTAATGGACTGGGAGGAGGACCCCGACAATGACGAATTGAACAACTATGGTGAATGGCTTAATGGTTGTGACCCGTTAATTGCAGATACTGATGCGGATGGCCTAACTGATTATGAAGAGGTCTATTACACCTATACAAATCCCAATAACCCTGATGATGATGATGATGGTACATTAGATGGTCAGGACGACCAAGATAGTGATGGCCTAACAAATATCGATGAGATTCGTATCTATGAAACCAATTGTACAAATTGGGATACAGATGGAGATATGCTCCGAGACGGTCTAGAAATCGAAATGGGACTCAATGCAACAAATGCAGATACTGACGGAGATACACTTTACGATGGCTGGTACGATGCCAATGGCAACGGCATCTATGAGCCACATCTCGGTGAGATAGGAGAAGATATCAATCGCAATGGTATTGTAGACCCCACCGAAACCTCTCCCTTTGAGGCTGATACTGACCAGGATGGTCTTGATGATGCAGAAGAGTACGCTGCAGGAACATCACCATTGAATGCTGATAGTGACGAGGATGGATTGCTTGATGGAGAAGAAATTTTCGACTATTTCACTAATCCGCTCAATAATGATACTGATGGTGACAACCTGAGCGATTACATAGAGGTCGAGATAACTGGTACCGACCCGAATAACATGTGGTATAATGGAACCCATACAGACTACATGATTGATAGTGATGGTGATTCACTGAGTAATGGGGACGAAATTGATATCTATGATACTTCACCAGGAGACGCAGATAGCGATAACGACGGGTTAAACGATGGATTAGAAGTTCTAGTGTACTTTTCAGACCCACTCTCCCGAGATACCGATGGGGACAAGCTTGAGGATTATGATGAAATACTTCATGGTACAAATATCCTAGTTCAAGATACAGATGGTGACCAGCTTGATGATTATGTGGAGATTGAACTGTTAGGAACCAATCCACTTCTTGCGTCAACTTACGGAAACGGTACACTTGATGGCGATTTAGACCATGATGGAGATGGGTTAAGTAATGTCCTTGAAATCTATGGTTATCATACAAACGCTACTGCTAAAGATACGGATGGGGACGGCCTGGATGATGGTTTTGAGGTCTATACATCAGGCTCATCACCGACTGATCAAGATACTGATAATGATGGTGTTTCTGATTTCGATGAGTGGACCATTTGGCATACAGACCTTAGTTCGGCTGACTCAGACTCCGATGGATTAGATGATTATACAGAGATCTATGTCACAATGTCTTCGCCAACAAATTGGGACTCTGATGGAGATCATTTGAGTGACGGTGATGAATGGAATATTCACGGTACTGACCCGAACATGGCAGATACCGACTCGGACCTTATCAATGATAAAGACGAATTGGACCTTGGAACTGATCCCCGATTGAATGACACTGATGGGGATGGACTTAGTGACTGGGAAGAATGGCAAATCTATGGAACAGATCCCACAGAGGCAGATATTGATGGGGATGGTCTCAATGACAAAGAAGAACTAGAGAATGGCACAAACTGGCAGAACTGGGACACTGATTTTGATACTATTTCTGATGGTGATGAAGTCAACTTGTATGGAACAAATCCCCTAAGCGATGATACTGATGCAGATAATCTTGCTGATGCAGATGAAATCTTCAACAGTCATACTTCACCGACAAATGATGATACTGATGGTGATGGAATTCCTGATGATCTTGATGACCAAGATGCGGATGGTATCAATAACTACGATGAGATATATCTCTACGAAACTAACTGTACACTAGTCGACACAGATGGAGACCTGCTTTCAGATTACTATGAAATATTCGTAAGTGAAACCTCACCAAATGAATGGGATACAGATAAGGACGGGCTTAGCGATAGCGACGAGCTCTTCTACTGGTCGAGTGACCCCCTCAACAGAGACACTGATGGAGACGGTCTTGAAGATGGAGAGGAAGCCCTTACTTGGCACACTCTGTTGAATAGCACTGATACAGACAATGACAATTTGTCAGATTATGATGAAATCATGGTCTTTGAAACTGACCCGTTGCGTTTTGATACAGATGGGGATGGTCTTGGTGATGGAGATGAGCTGAACATCCACAATACATCACCGTTACGTGCGGATACTGATGCAGATGGGCTTAGAGATGATTTGGAAGTCAATGGAATCTACATGACATTCAATGTTAGTGGTGTAATAGAGAGTAGATGGGTGTATCCGAATCCACGAGAGGAAGATACTGACATGGACGGTCTCACCGATTTCCAAGAAGTGAACATGACAGAAACAGACCCGACACTGTACAGCACGCAGGGCAACTCAGTCTCGGATGCAGACTGGGATATAGACGGTGATTTGCTAACGAATTACCATGAGATTGTTCTTACAAAGACAGACCCGAGAGAATTTGATACAGACCAAGATGGTAAGAATGATGGAATAGATGATGAGGACAGAGACCTCCTTACCAACTGGGAAGAGTGTGTACTCACAGAAACGGACCCGAGAAATCCAGATACTAATGGCAATGGAGTTTCGGACTATAATGACGATGAAGACCTAGATGGTCTTTCGAACGGTGAAGAAATTAACGATTATGGAACAGATCCACTCAAGCGAGACACAGATGGGGACGGACTTACTGACTTTGAGGAAGTGGATGAGTACGCTACCTCACCCATTCTAAAGGACACAGATGGTGATCTCTTGGAAGACGGTGAAGAAATTTTGACCTACGGGACCAATGCCCTCCTGAACGACACGGACTCTGATTTTCTCAGCGACTATGAAGAAGTTGTTCTAACAGGTACCGACCCCAATGACCCGACCACTAATGGCGACACACCGGATGGAGACTGGGACTCAGATTCAGATGGGCTTACCAATCTGGAGGAACTGAGGATTTACTTCTCGTTGCCGTTAGACCCCGATCTAGACAATGACGATTTGAACGATGGTTTGGAAATCGAGTTAGGCACGGGAATAAACAACCCAGACAGCGATTCTGATCTACTGCTCGACGGTGAAGAATATTGGCTCTATGGAACCAGTCCGTTGTCAAATGACACAGATTCAGATCTCATCTCAGATTATGACGAAGTGATGGTTTACGAAACTGATCCCACAAACGAAGATTCGGACTCAGATTTATTGAACGACTATGCCGAGTTGTTTGAACATGGAACAGATCCGAACAATTCAGATTCGGATTTTGATCTGCTTGACGATTACGCTGAGATAGTCACCTATGGGTCAGACCCGAATGAGCGCGATGGAGACTTTGACGGTCTCAGTGACTATTTCGAAGTGATGACCAGTTTTACTCAGCCCATGAACAATGACACAGATGGAGAAGGTCTCTCGGACGGTGACGAATGGAACACTTACGGAACCAATCCCCTTCTGGCAGATAGCGACGCGGACGGAATTGACGACTACCAGGAGATTATGGTCTATGGCTCGAACCCATTGCTTGCTGATTCAGATGAAGATGGTTGGCTCGATGGGGCTGACTTCATGCCGACCGTGCACTGGAAGATGATGACGGTCATCTCGTTGTTTTTGACAGGTCAAAGGATGTCATGATTTTAAAAGACGGCAAACCCTTTGCTCCCCAGTATCTGGAAACCCGCTTGAAATTCAGCCCGTATGTA
>JABCTV010000062.1 GCA_018238205.1 Candidatus Thorarchaeota archaeon | reverse complement strand
TAGAAAACGATTGGCTCTTTTCTTCTTTGAGAGGAGAGCTATTCTTCCACCTTTATTCTGTTTCTGCTAATATCTTCTTTAAACAAGAGAAACAAATGTATTCACGCGGATTACTTGCTGGATCACTTGTAATTATTTTACGTTCGCTTGTTTTCTTTTTACAGATTACACATGTGCTTTTGAAGAATCCCATATTTCATAATCTCCTAATGATAAGGTGGCCGGTAAGAGGACCTCTTGTGAAATGGAAATATCATTATCTCCTCTCGAAACCCACCAAATACAGACCTGTTAAAATCGTAATAAATTCTCTTCTTCTATCGATACATGTCTATAGCTGATTTTGATACGTCCCACTGAAATAGACGCAAGGTCATTATTTCCAGAGATTATCGGTTATCCTGCTCAGTCAGTATGATTGAGCAGATTCACTTCTATTTTCCATTTGATTTATCACTAGAAATGCGATATGTCCCATAGCTGATTGTAATAGCTTAGAGGGAGCGATTCACGTGGAAGAGGAAAGTAGAGGTGTGCCAAGAAATGTCTTAGTGATGGCTATTGGTAACACAATGACAACATCTGCAAACTCCCTATGGATAATGTTCATGCCTTATTTTTTTGCAGATGTGGGAATTTCTACATTCTTTATTGGTATCATCTTCACTGGTCTATTAGTTTCTAGAGCCACAGCATCACTTTTTGGTGGTAGAGCAGCTGATAGATTGGGTAGAAAGATGGTCATAAATGTTGGATTTGCAATCTACACAAGTGGAGCACTAATCATTCTTGCTTCTCTGCTATATTTTGCAACTGAACCAACTCTCACAGGGCTTCTTTCAACAATGGGTTACATGTGGATGATGGTTGGTAGCGGTTTCCAGAGACCTGCATCATCGATGTTACTGATAGAGAGTAGTCCAAAGAAGAGGAGAGGACTCACCTATATGGTCACCTCACGGGTTCTACCCTCAATCCCTCCTGCTGTTCTAATTCTCGTGGGGACATCACTTTATCTCAACAATCAATTCTGGCTTGCACTTACGTTGGGAATCTTTGGTTTGCTGGCTGTACTTTTGTTATACATTGTTTATCTTCAAGAAACTCATTCGGAATCAGTCAATATCCAGCAAGATACCAGTAGATCTCCCCGTCCTCGTTTGGATGGTTTCCTTATTCTACTAGTCGCTGCATTTGCACTTGACGGAATATCCAGTAGCGGTCTTTCATGGTATGTTCCTATTTTCGTAGGTCGGTCAAATCTAGATTTCTATGGAGTAATGATTTCTGTATCCACATTAGTGATAGCTATTTCAGCCTTGATTTCTGGTGGGCTAGTAGACAGGATTGGAATACGAGCTGCAATTGGTGTAGGTTGGTCTCTACTTGCAATCACAGTTGTATTATTTCCATTCGGTACACAATTGTTCGAGATACTCATCCTTTACTCGGTTTGGGCAGGACTAGATATGGTAGATATGTCAGTACCACCTCTTGCAATTGCCGAGAGATATCCAAAGGAAAAGCGTGCGTCTATCATGGGAACCTATTCAATGTCTGTGTCCCTTCTGAGCATGATTGGACCTGCACTGATATCATTCGGTCTTCTTCTTGGAGATAATGTACCCTTCTACATGAAAGCAATGATGAACTTTGTTGGAGTTTTACTCATCATAATTGCCACAAGACCTAGCCAAATCGACGATGAAGTTCAGCTCACCCATGCGACAAGTTAAGCACGGATCGCCTGGGATCGGCGCTACAAAAAGCAGCGCCTATGTGCCATTGAAATAGAAAACGATTGGCTCTTTTCTTCTTTGAGAGAAGGGAGCTGTTCTTTCATTTTTCAAATAACAAACAAATATAACAGATAGACTAAATTTCATCTGCTTGTGGTTGAAGTGGGATTCTCAATAGTAAATGAGGTTAGAGTTAAACAGATAATTGTAATCGTTTCTATTGTTCTGTTTGTAATTGCACCAGGCATTTCACGCGACCATAGACATGTGGAGCCTACCTTTGTAGTCAGTGATGAAAGTCCAATAGGAGGATCCAGCGGATATACTATTTCTAAGACGCCACATACACCTCAAACGAGTGTTGTTGTTTACAATGGAACTGTCAATGACCAAAGTGCAGACTGGTATTCCAGTTATAGCAGATTTTGCCAAGTTCACGATGAATCACGAGGAGTAATGTTGGAACTCGAGGGTACTGGAACTACATCAAGGGGATCTACTCTTAATTCATCTGTGGGGTTCATTGGCAAACCTACTCTACTTCTGATGAATTATTCAGAAGTCTGTTTCTCGGTCGATATCAATGTCATTCAAGGATCAGCAAATGTGCGTTTTCAGGTTTTTTTTGTAGCATGGCCTGATAACGACTGGAACGAAGCTGGAGAGAATAGCACGTATTTGGAAGAGAATCAATCTGGAACTGTATTCATAAAGCCGCCTCTTAGAGGAGCATATAATCTCAGTTCTGGGTGGGCTATTCGCACAACATTGATTGTGGATATCAAGTCTTCAGAAGAATCGCTAGTTAGGATTGGAGATGTTGTGATTTCAGTTGATTCTAATGAAAATCTATACCCTGTAACATTCGATATGCAGGCACCTGATGGAGAGAGTCTATTTCATAATCCATACATGAGAGTTCTAAGAGGTGGGTATCGTCACTCTTATCCTGATTATCCCAGGTATCCAGCCGTTGAATTGACTCGAACTGGGAACAGTACTGATTCAACTATAATTGGTCCACGAATTGTTAATGAAACACTCTATCTTGCAGAAGGAAATTATCAGGGAGTAGCAGGGTGGTTCCAAAAGTATTACAAAACACCAAATGCTGTATTCAACATCAGCTTTACTGTTGGACCCGATGAATCTATTCTCATTGTTAATAGAATCCCTACAAATCGATTGATTATTGACATTTATCCGTCCTTTGCGTATAGCAGAGTTTCGATTTTAGGTCTCTACGAAATTGATTATCCACTACATGATGCAGAGTATCTATACACACCAAACGGCACAAGCTTCATAATCAGAGTATGGCCTCTTTTCGGCCAACAACAAGGGATACAGATTGCCAATTTCGGATTACAGACGAATGGGACCTCAAGTGTCCGCGTGACAGTGGTCTTTTCGTCATTCTCGATATTTGGAGTTATTCTTGATTGGGGGCAGATACTTGGAATAGTAGGAACTGCGCTATTGCTACTATTATTGATTCACGCAGGAGCAAAAAGAAGTTTTGCTGGAGCTAGAACGGATTATAATCTCAGAACGAATCTTCTTCCTGTTTCGTTCTACTACATTTCCATGATTCTCCCATGGGTGACCTATAATTTCGATACGAATGCAATTCCATTTAGTACTATATCAAACGCGGTTATAGCTCCCCTATTCACAACACTCTGGTGGACCCCACATAGTCAATTAACTCCAGTAATTACTACCTACTCACTTCTGAATTTATTATTTATTTTGTTCCTTTATTGGATACCAATGATCTATCTTAGTTATTTGATTGCAACACGTCCAAATTCAATTAGCGACGAGTTGATAAAAGAAGATTCACTTCTTAGTGTACTCGTAGGAGGAGGTCCATTCGTAGTAGGTTGTTACTATGTATGGCTCTGCATTAATGGACTATATTATCCAAATATTGGACTTATTGCAGCACTGCTTACTCTACCCTCTTGGGGTATTGCTTCTTGGTTGAGATGGCGTAATAATCAAACTCAAGCCAATCATGTTGATTCATAGCATTTCAACACAGCTCACCTATGAAACAGGTTAAGCACGGCTCACCGGGGATAGGTGCAACGAAGTCTTCTGCTTACGTACTGCTGAAATAGAAGGTGACTGGTTCTTTTCTTCTTTGAGAGAAGAGCTGTTCTTTCACTTTTAAAATTCAATCTATCACGATGAAATTTTCCATTAGTTTAGAGCACCATATTCTAGGTTGATTTACTACTTGTACGATTGATGATCTCGCTTAGAATTTCACGCTGTTTTTTGAGTTCATCGATGCACTCAATATCAGTTACTTTCGGATACCTTCCTGTTGATTCAAGACCTAAACCACATCGAACTTTATCAAGTAGCTCTGCAATATATCCTTGTAGAGCAAGTTTGTCCTCAGCACTCAGTGGTGTGTTGATTCGATGGATTATTTCTTCTTTCTTTTCTTCATTAACGGTAGAGGTTCCAAAGACGTACTGAAAGTATCTTCCATTTTGGCTCTTTGGTACAATATCGCTATTCAATGATAGACCCCATAATTGAGATATGGCTCGAACCTAAATGCATTGCTCTCCTATGCAACAAAAAAACACCTCACCCATGAGACAAGTTAAACATGGATCGCCTGGAATAGGTGCTACAAAGAGCAGCGCATACGTACCTCTAAAATAGAAAACGATTGGCTCTTTTCTTCTTTGAGAGAAGAGCTGTTCTTTCATTTTTCAAATATCTCTAGTTTTTGGTAGATTACCCAAAATCACTCCAAACTTTGGAGAAACCATGTTATATAGAATAAGAGAAACTTCATTGTCGTATAACGAGGTTAGGACAATGAGTCAAATTAGTATTGAACTTGCAGAAACGGATGATGCCGAGAGATTAGCAGACATCTCGAAGAGAGCGTTTGATTCAGACGAAGAGTGTGGCGCACCGGGACCAGGTGGACCGCCGGGATACGATTCACCCGACCATCAAAGACGGATGATAGAGAACACTTCAGGTGAATATCTGAAAATTCTGTACGATGGAAAGATTGTGGGTGGTACCACAGTCTATAGAGTCAGTGATACTCACTATGAGATTTTCAATGTCTTCATAGATCCAGACTATCATAGAAAGGGAATTGGAAAAGAGTCCTTCAGGTTGACAATGGAAAGGTATCCACAAGCAAAGAAATGGACCCTTGATACACCCGAATGGAATACTCGAACAAAGGGATACTACGAGCACCTCGGTTTCAGACAATACGGAATCTTTCGATGGGTTCCTACTTTCGAATTACGAGCGTATGAGTTAGTCGTGGATCCAGAGTATAAGATTGAAACAACAAAGATTGCAGATGTATCTGACAACAATCAGAGATACATCATTGAAGGAACGGTGGAGAGTATATCCGAATCCAGAGAAGTCTTCTCGAAGAAGGATAGTAAAAGTCATCAGATTGCTGAAGCCATTGTAACTGATGGATCTGGATCAATGAAGCTCGCACTTTGGGACGATATGATTCGACAGATCAAGGAGAATGAACAAATTCGAATTGAAACTGCGTATGTATCGACGTTCAAAGATGAAATGCAACTCACTGTTAGTAGAGATGGACGAATCGCAATTCTTCACTCAGACTAGCAATGCAATCTGTAGCTAATTTCATACCATAATGGTGAAACTGCACTAGACTGTGCAAAGAAGCGTAATCATCAAGATGTCATTGAGATACTCAGCAAGCATGAAAAATCGTGAGTATACTTTACTTCCTTCCTCGTACTATTAGCATTAGAAATAATGATACTAAGAATAAAAGAGGAATGGGTAGGAATATTGGGAGAAATGGATCGCCATCAGGAGCTGAGAAGACTCCAAGACTAAAGTACCATGAGATGTACACTGGTAGGGAGAGCAAAGCCACATGTAGCTCACTATATGCTGCAACGAGTAGAGTTACTTTTCGACTGGATTTACCTTGTAGGTATCTAAGGAATTGAAGAGAAAAGAGTAGTCTGACAAAGATGTAAGGAAAATATCTGAATGGGTCTTGAAATCTGAATCCTGTAAACCATGGAGATTCGATATAGTGCCAAATCACTGCTTCAATAGAATCAGGACCTGGACCTACATCAAAACGATAGGCAAAAGGTGCGAGAAGAACAACAAGAATCACCAAGATTAGAACTAATATGATTTTGACATCAAGTCCATCACTAGATTGAGCTAAATCCTCAGCCATGAAACGCTCTTCCCATTTGTTATATTCAAAAAGAAGAACTCAGGTTATAATGGGCTTTGCTTAACGCAATTGGTAAGTGAAATTGGTCCATACTTTCAGAGATAGAGAACTGAAATATATACAGAGAACGTGCATTCTAACACTCTAGAAATCTGCCGCGTATATTCTCAGAGTCATCTAGAAGATCAGTTGATGTTTCTGCTACTAGTCGTTCAAAATCATCCAAAGGAATTGTTGAAGTAAACCCAGTTATTAACATCCTACTGAAACGATAACTGATGTATTCCTGTAATTCTCTGAAAGAGCGCAGAGTAACACGCACACCAGTAAGATTTCTACAATCAACAACCGTTCCCCGAAACCTAGACATTCCTGGACATCGCATCCGGGATGATGTTCGGTTCCTGTTTCATCGAGGCTGCATTGCAAATCTCGGAAGATTTGCTGTGTCTTACTTCCTCTCCGCAGGCGTTTTCAGTCTCCGGCAAACTGACGGCGACCAGATTCAGTGCAGCATTCAAATCCCTATCAATCTCAAGTCCACACTGTTCACACTTATACTCCCTCTCTGACAGAGAGAGTTTTTTCTTCCTGTGCCCACACTGTGAACACATCTTCGATGAAGGAAAGGTCCTTGATACAATGACAAGCTCAGAACCGTACCACTGGCATTTGTACTCCAGCTGACGTCTGAACTCGTAGAATCCCACATCTGCAATGACTCGCGCTAACCTTCGATTCTTCAGCATCCCGGACACTAGCAGGTCCTCGATCACTACCTTACTGTGGCTCTTGGCAAGGTAGGTCGTAACCTTGTGCAGTGTGTCCTGTCGGATATTGAAGACCCTAAGGTACATCTTAGCAAGTCGTAATTTTGCCTTTTCGTGGTTCTTGCTCCCTTTCTCTTTTCGTGATAGAAACCTATGTAGTTGTCTCAGTTTCCTCAATCGCCGTCCCAGGGCCCGTGGGTTTGCAAAGGTGGTCCCATCAGATAATGTGGCCAGAGTCTTCACTCCCAAGTCCACTCCCACTGGTACTCCTCGTACAGGTTGAGGGTCAAGGATGTCCTCTTCTACAGTGACTGAAACAAACCACCTGTTGGCCCGTCGTCGCACAGTGGCTGAGAGTATCCTTCCACTGTGGTAGCACTTCCTCTTCTCCTTGATTCGAATCTTTCCTATGCGAGGGAGCTGGATTGCCCGCTCATGGAATCTGATGATTCCAGTCAGTCTGAAGCTGTCCCTGACTCCCCTCCTCTTGAAGCGAGGAAATCCAATCTTATTCCCATTCTTCAATCCGCGAAAGAAGTTCTGGAAAGCTTGATGGAGGTTTCTCAGGGCTTCCTGAGGTGCACACTTCGAGGTTTCGTACATCCATGAGAACTGTTTCTTCTTTAGAGAGTTGAGGAGTTTGTGCTGCTTAATAGCGTCAGTGAAACGGTCGTCGCCCTGATTGTTCTTGTACTGTTTGATTCGTTGTTCAAGACCCCAGTTGTAGGCAAAACGAGCTACTCCTGCATGTTGAGCAAGGGATGACCTTTGGATGTTGTTTGGATCCAGTTCATACCTATAGGCCTTTTTAATCAACATTCAGGTTCGGCATATGGTCTTGTGGGGAGCTTTTAATCTCATACAAATATTGATTTCATTGATGTCCAGGTTTGTTCAGGACTTGCGTAGCTGTTGTCAACCTCTACACGAGCATCTAGACCATTCTTTCTAAGCTCTTCAACTTCCTCAAGGGCTTTGCGAATCTCGTCCCATCCAGATAATTCTAGTTCAGCTAGGTCTGTGCTCTGTTTTGGCATAGTATCAGCTCTATTGATAGCTCCACCATATTATCAGTATGGCGGGAAAGATAATCTCCTCTGACCCATAACCTACAATTTGTGGTGAGATTCACTCACCTGTAAGATATTTCTATGTTCCACCCTTCTCCTGCCAGTGTCACCACCTCTTCGTAATTCTAATGAATTACAATAATTAGCAAGAGCTTTGTCAACATTCATCGGGATGGGATCCCTCCTGAAGACCTGGCTTCTTTCTCCTGTTTCAAAGCTGTAACATCACTTCCAGCAACAGAGAGCGTTTCCACAGTTCTTACCACGGCGGGGTCATTATCACTCTTGATAGTTTCATCACTGAAACTAAAAAGGTCCGATTGGACAAAGCGAACAGCCGCGGACTCTCCAGAACCTGATGATTGTTCTTTTTTGGAGAGTAAGGACTTCCCTTGAGAAGGCTTCTTCTTCCGGGCTTTCAGTCGCGCGCTTCGTGCTGTATCTACAGCACTAGCCCACTTACCTAGTCCTATCATACTATTTCATACTGATAGGAGTATATGAGCTCGTATTTTTTATGCATACAAACACCCTTGCAAATCTATTGCCGAGCTGATTAGTAGATCACTGGGCCTTTGTCTTCCGAATTGCTATCAAATCTTCAATGAATAAGATACCAAAGAGAAGGTCTCCTATCACTATCCCTACTGCTAATAGTGAAGCTTCGAGGATCAAGAAGTAGTATAAAGTGATAATGAAAACCCAAAACTTCTCGATAATTACTATCTTGATTAAATCATGGTTTTCTGTTGTACTCTTACTGATGAAATAGTATCCCAATCCAAAGAGGAAAACAAATCCAAAGAAGGAATCAAACCAGAGGAGAGTATTCGGTGGGTCCATTGGTCCTGCAAGTGAGAAAAATCCAATGTCAATTCTTGGAAGTATTAGAAAGCTTAATGCGAGTATCCAGTTCCAGATTGCTGCGATTGTGTACATATACTTGTGATAAGATTGTCTTTCCAAAGAGTCACTCTCAAAGGAGAACACAACAATCCGGCATATAACTACGCTGAATGAATAATCGCCCTTTTGTGATAACTAAAAAAGGGAGTTCCACTTGTATTTCGATGATGAAGTATTTCCTCGATTCAACGATAGCTAAAGAGATACTAGATGCTCTGGAACAAGATGTTGAAGAGATTACAATCTCTCTCGACTTAGGTCGGTCAACAACTAAGGTGAGTCTTAATGATCCAAATTGGGATAGTACTCAATTACACAAAATAGCGAAGGACCCCAATACAGTATATTTCATTGAGGACGGAGAGGCCTTCAAAGCTGCAATTAGCAGTACTCAGTTTTACAAGTTGATGCCATCAGGCGTAGGAACTGCCCCTGCATTGGTGATTTCAGGAGTCGCAATGCACCGTGTGAAAGATATGGACCCAATTAAGGATGCAGCAATGAAAGCAGAACTCTGCGCAAAAAGCGGTGTTGATATGCTGGAGATTTGTACAGGTCTCGGGTATTCTACAATCGAGTGTCTCAATAAAGGAATTCGGAGCATTGTAACAATAGAGAAAGATGATGATGTCATCCAGCTATCAAGTATCAATCCTTGGTCGAGAGAACTCTTTTCGGACCCGAAAGTGACCATTGTTCATGGTGATGCTACTGAGAAGATACGTGACTTCGAAGATAGTAGTTTCCATTCCATTCTTCATGATCCACCAACGTTTGCATTGGGTTCTAGTCTGTACACTCGCGAATTCTATTCACAAATATACCGAGTATTGAAACGTAAGGGAATTCTCTTTCATTATGTAGGGTCTCCAGGAGCAAAATATCGCAGACGTGATGTGCAAAAGGGAGTTATTCAGAGACTTCGCGATGTGGGATTCAGAGATGTCGAAAGAAAGAAGGATGCTTTAGGTGTGCTTGCAAGAAAGTAGGATTTCTTATGTCAAGCATTAATGCTCTAATAGAATCTAAGGAATCATCACTTTATTCATCGCAGTTTCCATATTGTTCAATGCTGCTTCAAGATGTGGATCTATCTGGAGCGCTCGTTTGTAACAGTCAAGAGACCTTGTCACTTCACCTTTCTCTCTCAAGGCAACTCCAAGGTTGTTCCATCCAACAGGGTCATCGGGAGCCAATTCGGTATAACGCTCAAGGAAATATATCGCCTCACCCCATCTATCTAAAAACCAGAGAGATGTTCCATGTCGTAGTAATACGCGAGGTTGACTTTTACGCTTAGACAAGCTTGTTTCATAGAAGCTCACTGCACCATCATAGTTAGATGCATCATAACAGATATCCCCGACAGCATTCAGTGCTACGATAGACCGAGGATCAAACTCCAGAGCCATATTGAGTGCAACAAGTGCAGAATTGAATTTGAGATTCTTGGCATGACAAAGCCCACGCATCTCCCAAGCTTCGTAGATTTCCTTATCCAAATCAATGATGAGAGAAGTTACTTCTTGAACAGTTTTACAATCATCTAAGTGGAATGAAGAACGAGCAAGAACAACAAGAATCTCAATATTATTACCGCCAAGCTCCATATACTTGCATAGAGCTTCCTTAGATTCTTTGTAAGATTTCTGAGAGAATTCAAGCAATCCAAGATTGGTTATAGGATCAATCCACTCAGGTTCAATGGATGATGCTTTTTTGAAACATTCACGTGCTTTTTCAATATCATCAAGCCCTTCGTAGACCCCACCAAGAGAGTTCCAAGCTTTAGCAAATAATGGATTAATCTCTATTGCAGCTAGGAATGTGTCCCGTGCAGTAATAGATTCCCCAAACTCCTGGTATCGCGTTGCACGATTAAACAGAGATTCAGGATCCTCACGCGGTTGGTCTGGCATATAGCGCTCATGCTTCCTATGTTCCAATCAAGTAGAATTGTAACAAAAACACTCTTCAAAGTTTGTCATACAAAAAAGGAGGTAGAAGAGGCTTTTTCGCCCCTTCATGTAATAGTACTGAACTCATTGAATCAGTGACTCTTCTTCTTATAGACTATAATTGCAATAGCTACCAAAGCAACTACTAGGCCAACTCCAGCGAATAAGAGTAGCGGATCCATTGGGGGTAGAGCACCACCTGTAGACACCACAAACTGTGTATATCCTGTATAGTTACAACCAACCAGTATCAAATATCCTGAGGAGTCCAAATCTTCAGATAGAGTAATGGATGGATAGTTAACAATCGTCTGAGCACCTCCAACAGCAATCAATGAATCTAGGACCTCACCGTTTTCACCAATAACAGAGATTCCGTCTTTACTGCCAAGTCGAGGACTTAGACACTCCATACTCAGTGTGATAATTACATTTTCGCCTGTACTGACTCCACCAGTAATGCTTGTAGCATCAAAGTCAATTCTTGGAGTCATCTCAAGGAGATAATCAAAGGAAGCGTATAGGTCATCCCATAAAGAGTTGATAGCTTCTTCTACTGGATTGAAATAGCCATAGATTCCCTTCCACTCTCGAATGATATGTGTGGAGTTATTCTCGATGATGAATGTCGCTTCATCCTCGTGAACAGATGCATTAGTGTAGACTTCGAAAGTAATAGGTACTGTACATCCACGCTCTACATACATCCATTCGCCCCACCCACCTGCTAAAGCGGATTCAACACGACTTTCACCGAGTTGAGGATAACCTGCTAGATTATTGAATCCTGAAGGTAAAATATCGTTATAGTCAGTGGCAATCTGATAGTAAAGGGTAGGTTCTTGCCAATTGCCAGCTCCATTTGTAGTGAAGAAGGTAGCATTGATTCCTGAATGAAGAGAATATGACATTGCAAAGCTGTGATTCAGTGCAAAGTCTCTGAAAGCCCGTGTTTCATTTTCTGAGAAAGGTGCAGTTCCTCTGTAGACCTGAGTGGTAACGTCAGTTTCACCTTCGTCCCACCAGTTAGGATAATTACGATTTAGGTCTACCAGTCCAACCTCATCCTCGTTTAGTAATCCATCTTCATCATTATCAATACCTTCACGGTAAGAGTAATCGTAGTCTTCGATACCTGGTTCTTCTGCAGGATAATCTTTGATGTAAACATAGAATTCAGAGATATGACCATCACCATCAACATCCTCAGCGTCATCCTCCCCGAAAAACGTATCACCATCATTATCATAGGGTCGGAGATTCTTCCTCAGCCAGTGGTTCCCTTCATTGACTACAACATCGAGAGCATCTGGATTGATTGTTAGAATAACATAGATTTCCTGTGTATCAACATACTCGGTCAATGTTGTATTTTGCCCATAACCATTGAGCAATCGCAGAATGAAACGTAGGGCCATCTCTACCGTAATTTGTTCTCGGCCATGATGATGTGCAACTACAAGAGTCTTGGCTTTTTGAACAGTATTTTGCTCATTCGTGATTCGAATACTAGTGATGTTTTTCCCTTGGTAACTCTGACCAATTACTTCAACATCAACAAGTTCGGGCACACTTGAGTGGATATTCTCTATTTCTTCATCAACCTCTGCTGAATCATGAAACTGATCATCATAAAGTAATGATACAGGATCCCAAGTACGGATTATCGATGGTACAACTACTTCGACTACAAGAGGTAAGTCATCCCCAATTTCTGAAGCCATTGTTCCTATGGGTAGTATTGCAGCAGATATGAAAAGAACTAGAATGAAAATATGATTCTTTGATGGTGTGATCTCATATCACCTCGTTCTTATTGAAATCAGATAACCGGATAATTATCTGAAATCTAGTGTACGGGGTTTACCCTTAATTGGTATAATAGGGGTTTAGTTTCGCGTAATCGTTGATAGTACTCTACAAGTATGAACAAATTACAGTTATAACATATTAATTCATATTATGATTGGGAATGCGGACAGACCTGAGTGTATTTCATGAATCTATGAATCATGATTGCCTGCTAGTCTGTATTTCTAAAATTGCCGGGATAAACCAATGAAAGCGGAGATTGAATCTGTGTCAAAGGTTCAGACGACTACACCCTGCGGAAAGTGTAGTTGTGTTATAATGTACAAGGGAGAACACTGTATTTTCTGTGATCCCGCAACACAAATCCTTGAAGCTGCGCTAGCTAACTTTGGTGTGTCATCTAATGCCATCGTCCACGTAGATATTGAATCAGGTGATGATTGTGGATGTGGTACGGAAGATGTTTCGATGCTACCCACTATCAAAATATGTGACGCAAAACTAACTGGTCTTCCTGATGAGCAGACACTCAACGATGCTGTGATTCGAGCAATCATGAAAGACTGTTTCTGCGAATAGACTCATCTTACTTTTCTTTCTAAACATGGCACGAGTGCATTCTTAGAAATCGATTCTAATGGTTTCCCAACGAACACGACCAGCCTCAACAGCCTCTTTGATTTTTCTTTCAGTCCTATTGAGCCTTGCATTTCCAGTTTTAATGTCAGCTAGAATGACTGTAATTTCATCTTGGGAGTCCCCATCTTTTACAGCAGTATAACCATCAAAGATGAGATAATCTATTGGGGCTCCAATGAATCGGGCATCAGATGGATTGTGTTTGAAAACATCTCTGAAGAACGGAACCATATGCTCAGCAATCTTTCCTTTGATGACATATCGGCTTCTATCAGCAGCATCTTTTCTAACAGAGGATTCCTGTTCAGCCCATGTCTGTCGAAACTCCTTCTCAACCATCGCAATCCTATGACGGAGTTGTATCTTCATAATCAGATAGACAGATCCTGCAATGACCAGACCAATGAAGAGTCCTATCACCATATCACTGAGAGTCATACAGAAGAGTAGAGATGAGTCAATATATTCTCAGGTAATAGGGGGGTATTACGTTTTAGTGCAAAAAAGAGGAGAAGGAAGGCATTAAGCCCTCACTTCATATTGAATATTCTATTTCACATAGAATGGTGGACCATAGAGATCCAGCATTATTGGGCAGCTCTCAGGCTGCTCAGCAATGACAAGAGGTCTGGCGTACTCGAATGCGTCCTGTAGATTGTTGTATGGACCGTTGAGTAATCCCTGATCACCAAAGTGGTAGAAGAATAGGGAATTCTCTAAGAGCAGATAGTCCCAACCATATTGGTCAGCTTCTGCTGCTGCGATGTATAGAACACCAGAACGGCTTTCACCTGGACCATCGAACATACCACCAGAGTGGCAGCTCATATAGATACAAGCGATGTGATTAGACTCCATCAGATCAATCTTATCGGCTATGTATGAGTCAGTTATTGCACGAGAGTCCCATGAAACAATGCACTCATCGTTTCCATCAGCCTCCACATCAGTATCCCAACTACCGTCGGCAGTTCTTGCTCCGTGACCGGAGAAGAGGAAGACAACTTCAGAGTTAGGACCTTCATTGGCAATAAGCCAGTTCAGCATGATTTCGATGTTATCCTTTGTGCCAGCACTGTCTTGTGCAAAGGCCCAGTTATATCCATCAGCTTCAAGGATTGCTCTCATTTCAAGAGCATCATTGTGCATGTTCCAGAGATCGTTTGCGCGACCATCATAGTCACTGATGCCGATTAAGACAGCCCACTTATCTTGACCCGAGTCTGTATAGTACTCGACCTCGAAGACTGGCGATGTGGGAGGTCCGCCACCACCACCACCACCAGGCCCCTTCATGGCCATTGTATTGTCAGTTGCAACAACAAAAGTTGGAAGAAGCAACCCCAACATCAGACCAAGAAGTAGTATTGTACTAGCACGTTTCACTACATTTCACCTTTAGTGGGTCATAAGACTCATGACCCATTGAATCCGAGGAAAGAAAACAAACTTATAAATGCTCTTACAATTCTAAAGAAAAGAGGACTTAAAAGAATCATTGGAATTCTAAGGCCATTCTCGGGCTTAGGTGAGGAAAATATGAACACTAGAAGACTAACATTATTCTTCGCGGCGATTGTTATGCTATCATTATTCATACCTGCAGTTAACGCTCGGCCTCGAATTGCAACCACCGACTACATACAAATCGTAGATGCATATTACGCAGATCTTGATAACGATGGATATGAGGATGACATCAAGCTCCTCGTTGAATTCAAATTCTTGGATACTGATCCATCGAGAGTTGATCTAAACATCTGGATAGAACTTCCTTCCGGACTTACTTTCAATGTGAGGATTTCGATATACAACACGCCAAATGAATTCCTTCTGAATATTGACTGTTTTGATATGGCAATTGAGAGTGGATGGTATACAGTTACTATGTTGGCATCAGTTATGGGTGCTGGTAATGGTAAGTTGTATATCATTGACGAAATAATTTTTGACCCACCTACCGGTGGAGGTCCAGGTCTTCCACCCTCAGTTAACGCATATATCTAATCTCAGAGGGTAGTCGTCTAGTGAATACCGAGAAACTCAAGCTCCTGTTCGCGCTCCAGGAGCAGCCTGTTGCCCCCGCATCGGTGCTGGCTAAGCAGGTAGGAGTATCGGCGCCTACAGCTCGTGCTTGGTTAGAATCTTTGAAGAAAGAACAGGTCTTTGTTGGAGTACATACGAATCTTAGATCTCGTAGAATAGGTTTGGAAATGGATGATTTTGTTCTCCAGGTAAAATCACATGAAGCGCTCCTTAAGATCGAGCAGTTTTGTGAAAGTCATCCATATACATCCTATAGAGCAAGAGTGTTCGGTGGGAATATTCAAGGGATAATGCTTCAGTTTCGACAACCAGATTCTGCAAGACCTCATCTCCTCAATGCTTTCGATGTTATGAAGAAGAAGGGACTCATTAGCAGTATTCGCGAACTACCTACTCTCGATGTAGAATACGGTTCATCGTTTACGAGACCTAGAATTGATGCTTGGAATCCAGAAAAATTGAGATGGGACTTTGACTGGGAAAAGTGGTGGGCTGCATGTCCCAAAGATTTTCAACCCAATCAGGAGAAATCCCTTCAGACCAATGAACCTGTTGTTCTAGACGAGCTTGATGTTAGGATTCTTGAGAAGATAGGAACAAACGCCCGAAGAAAGAATATCGAGATAATCGAAGAGTTAGGTATGGATAAGAATACACCAGGACTCCAACAGAAGATATCCGCTAGATTGAAGCGTCTTGAAGAAGAAGTAATCGAGTCATATCGAGTATATATCAATTGGACTCATTTTGATGTCTATAACACGCCCATCATCATTGCAGAGGCAGACGAAGACGTTACAAATCGGCTCATCTCGTATCTTTCAACTAGTAAATTCCCATTTGGTTCAAGTATCAGAAGGATAGAAACCGGATTTGTGTGGTCAGCACGATTACCTTCTGCTCACCTCTCAGAGTTACTATCATTTGTGTGGAAATTTACCAAAAGCCATGAGATTCTAATAATTGATTACAAGCACTCGCAGGTATACGGCCTTTGGGCAGAAACCTTCGATAGCGAGAGTGTCACTTGGCGAACAGACAAAGAATTCTGCTTGGATAAACCGCTGGAATCGATTGGGCTTAAAGCTTAGACTGCTTGAAAACAACTTTTTCTTTTTTCTATCAAATACAAAAAGATTGTATAGTGCTGTGAGAGGAACAATAATTGGAATTACTCCAGGAGCTGTAA
>JABCTV010000061.1 GCA_018238205.1 Candidatus Thorarchaeota archaeon | reverse complement strand
TTTTTTTGAACATGACTTTTCCATTCTCTTCGTAAAGTGTGGCGTCAATTACATTGGTAACACCATCTTGTAATAGACAATCTGGGCAAATGGATTTTGTAGTGTACGGAAGTTCGCGGGGAGGATACTGCTCAATTTTGTATCGAGATAAAGATTTGCCATCTGCAGTATGTTTCACATCACTACTAGGAATCGGGGTAACCTTTTGCACTTTCAATGATATCAACTCATTAAATCGAGTTTTACAACCATCACTAATTGAGGTGCTATTATATATGCTAGTAATGTTAGATGCATATAACGTTAATCAGATATCCAATATCCATAGTAATATGAAGTGAAGCGTGAAGTCGAAATGGATATTATCATCCATACGACATTAATATCAGCAATAAACAATAACAATGATTAGAAAAGAAGTTGAAAATACCTCAATGGATTAGTGTTAAGAAATGTCCAAGAAGAAAGCCAAATCTGTTATTTTCTGCATTGTTATTTTAGTTGCTCTCGTATGGATTGCATATCCCTCATTCATGATTAATACAGAAACTAATCTTCCCCACGAGATGCATGCTCAACTCACAGGGCAAGATGCACTCAGTGATACAACAGCATTTGATGTTGGAGGTACAGATCTCGGTATCATCGTCAAGCATAATGCTCAATATTACTACATTTTTGGGGATACTTTTAGCGGTAGTAATATGGCAGGAAATTGGCGAAGTAATACGATAGCACTTAGTGATGACACAGACCCTTCAAATGGTATTATGTTGAATAATTGGATTATCACTCCTGGAACTAGTAGTGCAAAAGAGCTCATCTCTAGTCTTAAGGTAGATAATGTCGAAATGACCTGCATCCCAACCACAGCAATTAGCTATGATGGAAATATGTACATCTATTATATGTCCATTAAACACTGGTCAACAGTTGGTGGTATGTGGGAGTGTAATAACGCTTCAATTGCGATTTCGACAGATGATGGTCAAACTTTTACTAAAATGAGTAATATCTCTTGGGCAGGTGATAGCAATTTTATCCTGTTTAGTGCAGTACAAAATTCACAACTAACCTCAGATAGTGACCCTCTATATCTTCTGTCTACTCCTTCTGGTCGATTTGGTGCTTGCTATCTTTGTCGAGTAAACAAATCACAGATACTCGATCAATCAGCATACGAATACTACACAGGCTTGAGTACTGCAGAGAATCCCATGTGGAATCAAGACCAAAATCAGGCCGTGGGAATCCTACCTTCACCAGTCGGGGAGGTATCAGTCATGTGGAACTCGTATCTTCAGATGTGGACTGCGTTTTATACTGATAATGTTGATTTCTCTATAGTTGTTCGCACTGCAGATGATATCTTGGGCCCTTGGAGTGAGCCATACACAATTGTGGATTCTACTGAATATCCGTCACTCTATGGTTCCTTCGTTCATCCAGATCTAGTTGAAAATAATGGAAGCACTGTGTATTTCATCATGAGCATTTTTTCAGAATACAATACATTTGTCATGTCAGTAGATGTTACATCACTACTCAACAATACAACTTTGACAATAACAGGGATTCAACTCAAATTCATAGGAGTGCTGGTCAAGCACATTCTACATTATTGAGCATACGCTCTAACTAGAATAAGAGATAGAGACCAAAGATTGGATGTTGAAGTACCATGAATAATCCCAGAATGATTAGGATTACACCGGTCACAATCTCAATAGTTCTTGCACGACTACTGATTGACATTGCCAAACCAGTTCTTGCTTCACCTGCAACAAGCGCTATCGCAAAGTAGGGTATTGCTATGACTATTGCAACAAATATGAATAATAATAGAAGAACAAATGGATTTGTCTGCAATCCAAAGATACCTACTAACCCCAAAATTGCAGGACCAGCGCAAGGAGCTGCTAGCAGTGTGTAAGCTAGTCCAGTTGCAAAAACCTGTTTCAGATTTGACGGTTTACTTGGCTTTCCATGCATACTCAATCGAGAGAGACGAAGAGCATTCCTGAGTCTATCTGAAAACATTACAATTCCAAAGAAGAGAATAAGAACACCCAGAATTGCTTGAAGGTTTCTAGAACTCGTCAGGAGAAACATACCAATTGAGCTGATGAAGTAGGCTATCAAAGCATAGAATGCTACAGAAACCAAAATTCCTGCAACCAATGCTGACGTTACGATTAGGCTTCTTTTACGGCTATCTGATGCCTGTAGACTATTCATAAGAAATAGAGGGAGTAGAGGAAACAAGCAAGGAGATATTGCGATGTATAAACCTGAAGTCAGTGCACCAAGCAATGTCATACCTAACTCGATAATTCCTTGCACTAGTTCCAACCTCTACATTATTGATGCAACTTTATCCGTTATGACAACGTCACTCCACAGTCCAATATGCATGTATCGGAAATAGCCGTCGCTATCAATGAGTATCAATGTTGGTATGCTAGTCACTTGAAAGTAATTTGTAAACTTGGCTCCTGTATCAAGACCGTGATCCCAAGAAAGTCCATTTGTCGATTGATAATCATCCATCATTTCTGCAGTTTCACTATTGTCTACTGTTAGGGATAAAATAACCAAAGAACCTGCCAAGTTATCATAGACAGTTTCAAGGTATGCATTTTGAGTGGAGCATGCACCGCACAAAGTTGTCATAAGATCGATGAGAATAATCTTTCCGCTCAAATCACTAATCGAAAGTGTAGTTCCATCTGCCATATCAAATTGCCAATCTGTGGAGATTTGAAGTCCCAGCTCTAACAGATCTTTATCAGCTACAATTCCACTGAGAGTTGTGGTATTGCCTGACCCTTCAGGAGCTTGGAATGTCAACATAGAAACACCCAATGTAAGACCTAATACTACAACTACAAGTACAATGCCTGTGACTACCATCTTTTCTGGTTCCATACGTACGCCTCAAATCAACTTACATTAGTTGAAATAATTTTTCCACCTTATAAGATTGTGTGACGAATGTGCACAACCGCCCAACCGAAGTTTCAAGAACGTTCTATTCTATGTTCGTATTGCATTGGCTGATGTGAGGTCTCTAACGTACATTGAATTTCAGGTTCAGGAGAATGCCAAGGAGTTGAGAGATAGACAATCTGATGAGGCCGTGCTTTCTTGTCGACATGCACATATCCCCTGGCCATGAGCTCTTTGGCAAGTTTTCTGAGTTTTGCTTTTGAGAAACCGGTACACTCCATGAGCTGCGCATAAGTAGAACGTCTATTTTTCTGAATTACTTTGAGGAGTCCGAATTCTGGGACTGAATTTAGCGCTATACGAAGCGCCTCATTCTCCCGTCTAATCTTGTTAGCATCGCCAGAAAGTGCATGAGACAGTGACTTCCGTAGATCATTAATTTCCTCTTGTAGTGATGCTCTCTCAGCTTCATTTCTTGTGATAATCCCATGAGATGAATGTACAAGTTCAGAACTCAGGTCATTGCCCAGTCCATCCATTGCTTCACGCGATGCTAATCTTGCTTCTCGAATTATTCCCACAAGATCTTGAGCATCAATCCAATCTCCTTCAGAAAGTGATTCCAATTGATTATAGTAGGAGTCGATTCGTCGCACCCAACTATCCCGAATTTCTTGAAACACACCGGCAATTCGAAGGGTTGTTCTAGCTGCGGTCTCATCTGGATTAGTCATTACTCTCACTATGAATTCTCAACATTAATACAAAATTAGGGCTAGTATCACCCGGATATCATGCGCTAAACTCCGATTCAGACTGAATCATGCTTCATGTAACCAATGCATATCTTCAAGCTTTTCATTAAGAGGTTCTGGAAAAATGTGAAGATGTTTTAATTTATGATTTGCACTGATTGTAACTTGTGAATCTATTACAAGAGATTCCAAATTTTCACAATGAAATAGAACAGAAATATCAATTTCAAAGAATGGATTTTCATTCAGATGAATATATCGTAAATCACATGATTCTTTCAAGGGAAAGAGGTCGATTTCTTCAAGCTTGTTTCCAGAAAGAACAAGGTATTGAATCTTTGAAAGCCCATTAAGAGGTTCTAAATCTATTTCCTCGAGGTCATTGTCAGCGATATAGAGCCATCGCAAATTCTTACAATTACTCAAAGGAGCTAGATCAATATAATTCAGTTGATTATCCGATAGCTCAAGAGCTTGTAGATTACTGCAATTCCCCAGAGGTTCCAAATCTATGCTTTCAAGTTTGTTGGATGTAATACTGAATATCTTCAGCTTGGAACATGCGGATAACGGAGTCAAATCAAGTTCAGATATCAAATTTGTATCAAGCATAATTTTTTCTAATCTTGAACTTTGACCAATGGGTTCAAGGCTTATTGACTCAATAGATAAATCCGAAAGATTGAGTTCAGTGTGATGAGCATCTTTTTCCACTTGATATCGCTCACCAGCATTGTCAATATACCTTATTGTGAATCTACTCACGACTCACATCTCCTGAGATAATTTTTCATGAACCCTGTTGCTATTGCTGTTTCTGATGTTTAAAGATTTGTCCAGTACCAACTAATCGCGTTCTAAATGACCCCAAGGAAGAGGATAAGGCATTGTGTCAATGAATTTCAATATAATCATACGTACTCCGTCTGGGTTCTCGACTTCTTCAAAGATTAGAACTTGTTCATTACCTGCGTTCTTTGAACAGATCTCGACATCACCCATACCAACACGCTGCTCTTCAGGATACATTTTTGTTCGACATTCCGAAATTTCGTCATAGAAAAGTCGTGTTGTTTTCCGCCTGAATATACCTTTTCGTATTCGGACATTCCAAGTAGTTATGATATACAATGTGAAAGTGCGTTTCATTTCTGTTCGTGCAAAGAGGAATATTCCAAAAAGGATAGCGGCATTTCCTAACACCCATGATATTAGTGTTGTAGGGATTGCACCATAGGTGGAGGCACTCAAGAATGCTACTCCCATAATAACTAGTGCAACACTAAAAACATAGAAGAAAATCAGTGAAACTCGTTTTGGATGAAAGATAATTACTAATCGCTCCTTCTTTTCTGGGGGAAAGGGAGTCATAGTAGTATCTGAACTCATTACCTGCACCAATACTAACCAAAAGTATAGAGCTTATCAAAGTGTCGAATACATGATAGTCGTACCGATGAGAATTCATCGAGCACTGCTACGTTTGAACTACTCAGGATAGATACCCCAGAGGGTATCGCATGCATGTACAACGTGACTAACCAGTGTCTTAACTTCATCAGCTGTGAGATCGGTATCATTAGTTTCAGCAATTACAATGATATCATCATCTTCATCAATCGCAAATTTGACACCATTTGCTTTCCAAGACTCCTTAAGCATTTCATATGCCAATTTCATCCTCTTGGTTTCTTCGACTTCGTAAAAATTCGTAAATGGCGCAACAATATAGGCCCAAGATTCATCCTTGTTAGCAGCTATCTTGATTTTCAAATCATCAAAGTGATCAGTTTTCCATCTCATCATCAAAACATTATCTTCACGTTCATACTTGATTTCTGATTCATCAAGTAGAGAAGCAATACGGTCTACGATTGTCATTCAAGCACCTTAGGGCCTGATACCAATCACTCCATATTAAGATGTCTGGGGTCTGTGTAATAACAGCGGAAGCTATAAATATTGTATCGTGGCACATACTATCGTGGTACGATATATATCGTGCCATATACTAGCCCACACCACCCAAGGCGGAGTTGGGGATTCATGGTCAACGCTGATGATAAAACTGGTCCAGAGAGAGAGTACGAATATTGGTCTCTTGAAATACGGAGGGGTGCTCTCTCAATGGCTATTTTGGCAATTATCTTGAATGGTGAGTCATATGGATATGACATAATGAAGAAATTAAATCAAGAGTCATATGAGAGTCTTCAAGTCGAGCCTAGCACTACATATCCTCTCCTCCGCCGACTAGAGAAAAGAGGTATGCTGGAAGGTCGTTGGTCTACGGGTTCGGGAAAGAGGAAACGTCTATACTACGTTACCAGGGATGGACGTAGGATTCTAAGAAGGATGGTTAAATCATGGCGAGGCATGAACGATCAATTAGCTCAGCTTTTTACGGAGGCTGGAATAAAGTGACTGATGAACCAGTGAGTATCATTGACGAGTATCTTGCACTAATACGGGAAAAACTACCAGAGTCTATTTCAGATGATGTGATTACTGAGCTTCAATCGTATATGGTGGAAGCAGCAAGAGACCTAGGTGATAACAATGAGATAACTTTAGAGTCAGCTAAGAAAGTAGTCGCTCAGTTTGGAGCGCCCGGAGAAGTAGCTGATGAATACCGTTACTCAATGCTTCCAGAAACCATCCCTGAGGAAGCTATCCCAACTGAGATAATGAAAGATACTGGTATGATAGATAGGAAACAACAAGCAAAGGAACCTGAAAAGACTCCACCTAGAGAACTTGGGGTGGATCCTACTACTAAATATTCAACCTTCTTCTTCAAATCATTCTCACTCACGGTGATATGGGCGGCAATTTCTTCAGTCATAACAAGTATGACAGGTCCCATATGGTTCCCCGAATGGCTCCCCATACGATATCCAGATTTGCAGTTAATCTTCATCGTCATACAGATAACCTTTGTAACACTAATTCTTCTTGCACATACACTGTTTTTGAAGAGAAATAAGATTATTCTCTGGAAACGCACATATCCAGATTGGTCAATATTTCAAAACCTTGTCACATTACCCGAGAACTCGGTGCCGGATCCAGGAATCAATCTCAAACGCCTTGATATTGCAGCCTCATTTGTTGGATTGCTTCTTTTCACACCAATGATCCTAGTATCAAATGATCTATTGTACATCCTAATAGGCATTTCAGGAGTAATACTTCTCATTTCACGAATAATGATAATTATCAGTAAATTAGATAGAGAAAAAGACCCATCTGAGCAGTATAGATATGAATTTGGAATCAATTTTTCATTGCTAGTTATTCTCAATTCGTCTGCTTTCTGGTTGAATAATGTAGGACTGTTTAATAATGCACTGCCCTTGCTTTACTATATTCATTGGTTACTACCAATCTCCACAATATTCGGATCACTTTTTGGAACAGTGCTATTGTTCCAAGTATTAACAGGGGCACAAAATTTGTGGTGGAAAACAGAAGATCTGGAAATGCAACCTGAAAGTCAACCCATCGAGGACATCAAATTAGGAAAAGAAGCTATCAAGAAAGATATGGCTAGAAACGCGGTTAGTATGTTTGTCCAAATGTTGGGAGGGCTGTTGATTTTCAATTCAATAATTTTCTATGCATGCTTGGAAATAGCTCCTGATTATAATATCGGAGTATTCGGTAGTAGGATGTCTTTGTTCTTAGGAACTACAATAGTAATTGGATTTCTTGTAACACTGTATTTTCTATTTCGTTATTTTCTAATTGAACACTTGAATTCAACATCTCTCATCGGACGACGAACAAGAGTAGAAGCTGTTTGCGATTTGGCTTTGTGTGCTTTTCTATTGTTTGGAATTTCGCATCAAGCATTACACAGATATTCTAGCGAGATTATAGATGAAACGCTCCACTACTACAATCAAGCTTTAGGTATTAGTTATGATATCGGATGGTCAATAATAGTTTTAGAAATAATTTCCGTGCTACTAGTGTTCATAGGATTAGTGATACGAATTCCAGGCAATATTCTTGAATTCAAAACAGAATACAAAATCAGTGCAGCTAAAAGAATAGAAGAATCCGGGTTTCTGATTATAGTTGCTTTATCCTTTGTTGTTGGTGGAGAATTCATAAAATACCTTGTAACCAACATCTCACATTTCATGAATTATTTCTACCCATCATATTTGATAATTGTGATCGTTATTGCATTCCAAGTAGTATCATCAGGTATGAAAGTCAAGGAAATGACGAATGCTCCTGTGCCAATGAAAACGGATGAACATAAGAATATTAACGAAATGAATGAACATGCAAAAATTGCAAATTAGCAGATGAATCGATGATATCAATTCATGAAAGAGTAGAACTTATCTTTCAGTTAGCACCTCAGAGCCTTGTGTAGAGGAAAGGGAATGAAGTTCAAATCTGTGGGACCACTAGTTTGCTTATTGCTAGTATTAGTGACACCCATCATTTCAGGTTTCAAAATTTCTCTTCATTCTCAATTGCAACCTGCTGATTCTTATGAGGACTATCAAGAGATACAGATGCTTCCAGACCCAGAACTAGATGGATCATATCTAACATTTGAAAATGACAATCATAATGCGTTTGAATCTAATTCTTTGATATCTGAAGTTGAATTGCTATGGTCCCACATAAATGGAGTTGAACTTGATTTTAGAGAGCCGTCAGATATTACAAATAATCTTCCTAATTGCGAAGAATACGTCTACATTAGTGAGTCCTTTACATGGGACTACAATGTTCTCCCAACACAGGTTTCTGCATATCTTGAATATGAGGTTAATCTTATAGGAGACTTTGATTCTATTAGTTGGCCTGTACTCTTTAGTGTGTACGTATGGCTAATAGATTCTTCAGGAGAATGGACACGAATCTATTCATCATATTCAGGAATGCCATCGTCACAAGTAAGTGTCAACATAGGTGTTTCTTACGATGTAGTTAGTCGAGCATGGGGTGGAATGATAGAAAACGATTATGGAGTTCAAACTGATCCTACTGACACACTTAGGTTTGCGGTAGGGTTAGCACCAACCTATGCATTCGCTGAGGATGAAAATCAGTACTGGAATTGGATGAATGGAGTTGTGCAAGTTCTAGTTGACTCAATGTCACTTACATGCATTGTTAACCCAACTCCTGATGATGAAGTCACATTGATACCCGATTATGTAAGAACAAGAGGTACTACATCTGATGACATCTCGTTTAATCTTGCTTTCACGGAAGCAGGAACAATCTATACAATTGGTGTATCATATTCTGAAATTACCTCTATGACATTGACCAAATGGACTTCAGTAGAAGCAGAATCTTTGACGCGCTCAATTCATGGTGAAGATTCATGGAGAGGATTTGGTATTGCAGTTTCTGAGTCTGAAGTTGTTGCTGTTGGGTCCGCAATGATTAACAATCAAACAGATACGCTCATTGCAAAGTGGAATCACCAAGGGATACTCCTATGGAATAAGACTTTCGATCTTGGTGACACCGATTGCGGTCACAACGTAGAGATTGCAGATAATGGTTCGATTTTTGTCATGGGGTCATATTATGAAGGAATTGCATCTACTACTTATCTCGCCAAGTTCACTAATGATGGAACACTATTGTGGTCAAAGAATGTAGGATATCCGTTTGGTGATTATCCCTGTGACATAGGTGTTGATTCTGACGGATATGTATACACTGCAACTCGTCTGAGAATCGCAAAATGGGATTTCGATGGGATTCAAATTTGGAATAGAACTGGCATCTTCAGTTCGGTGAAAGTAACTCGAGAAGGAAATCTTTACACAACAAATCTCATCACGCCAAGAAATCTTCTCCAACAGTGGAATAGCGATGGAACTAAGGGATGGAATCTCACACTTACCTACAATCATACATTCGCCGGAGAAACGTATCTTTATCCAGTATTGCTAGATGTTAATCCAGCAGGATGGGTTTATGTTAAACTAATTTCAGCACGTGGAATCGGTAAATTCATACTGGCAATCTATGATACTGAAGGAGTGCAACTATGGAATCAAACAATGGACCCAGAATATGTAGGACACCCCTATTACCATTGGTTTGGTAACGTAGCAGGAGTTCACTCTTCTGGGTTTGTCTGCTTTTCCCCTTCAATAGTTACTACACGGGGAGACCTTGATCTCTGCTTGCAACTCTATCTGACAGATAGTGCACCTCCAATAATCTCAAGCACATTGACAATAGCACTCATTGTTATTGCAGTCGTTATCATTTTAGCAATAACTCCAGATTTTATTCGAAGAAGACGGTCCTTTCGTGAGGATGAAGAAACAATCGATTGGATGACAACTCAAGTTTATTTGGCTTCACGAGTATAGCTACATGAGTAGCCAAAAGTGGGACTCAAATCTACAATAGAAGTTGGTTGGTAAAAAAGTGCAAGACGTCATATTATTTGCGGCTCTTATGAGAGAGATATCATTCGGAATACTAATTGCAGGTCTCTTCTACACTTTTGGTATGTTCTTTCTAGGAAAACTGTTCTCAGCAATATCAGAACACGCACACGAAGCTGAACATGATATCGACCATGATGTTGAACATGATGTAGAGCACGACGTCGATCATGATTATGAACATGACGTGGACCACGATATCGATCATGACATCGATCACGAAGTCGAGCATGATTACGAACATGACGTAGACCATGATATTGACCATGATGTCGACCACGAAGTTGAGCATGACGTAGACCACGATGTGGATCATGCCATCAGTGATGTAGAACATGATGTTGACCATCACATTGAATTAGAACATGAAGTGGATCACGATATTGACCATGATGTCGACCACGATGTGGAGCATGATACCGAACATGACACTGAACATGAAGTTGAGGTCGATCATGGCTTTGAAAAGGATCATTCAGGATTCTTTGAACTTGAACGTGGTGCACCACTAGGTGTCACAATTGGAACTAGCTTGGTTCTCTTCGGGTTCATTGGCTCAGTGGTTTATTACGAAGGCATACTCATTCCCTTCTTTGCTAAAATACTGATTCAAGTAGGAGGGACATTTCTGTTAGTGTGGACAATGCGCACAATCCTAAGCCGCATTTTCGTTGAATCGGGTTTCGACATTAGACCGCGGCATTTGGTTGGTCTTGAAGTTGAAGCAGTTTCAACGATACGTGATGATTTTGGCGAAATCAGAGTAGACACAGAAATGGGACTCAGAAGATTTCATGCCCGGCCGTTCCAGAAAGGTGTAGTGTTTGAGAAAGGAACTAATCTCTTCATTGTATCTGCTGACGACAAATTTGTTTATGTTGACCCTCGAAAAGAGGCTGTGAAGTGGGTTCAAAAACAAAGCAAGAGACCTGAGAAGACAAAAGAATAATCATCATTTTTCTGCGCAAGTTTATATCTCCTCAATGCAAGTTATACACAAGTGTGTCTGAAGCAGCACACGAACTACTCTGAGGGTGCGGAGTTTGACAACAACTGTGCGAGTTTCTATGAGTAGGAACAAGAAGCTGCTGTAGGACGCTCAAAACACAATGAAGTGTGAGTAGAAAAAGAAATGCAAGCGGATTTATTGAACTTCTTCGCAGAAAACATGGCGCTCTCTGCAGCGCTGATAATTATATTGTTCATTCTGCTACTAGCCTTCTATATCAAGAAGTACGTACGTATCTTCGATCCTAACATCTTCTATGTCCACCTACGAAAAGGTAAGGCAAAGAAGCAGGGCGAAGGTGGTATGGTCATCAGGATACCTTTCCTAGATAGAATTCTTGCAGTAGACAGGACTGTTCAGCAGTTGAATATCTCAGCGGAGTCAGTACTATCCAAAGAAAAACAGAAGATTCGATTAAGTGCTGTACTCCAATGGCAAGCAGATAATGCAATTGCGACCATTAACAACGTGACGTGGAAAGAAATTCCAAGCAGGTTGACAGCTATTATCGAGTCAGTCATACGAACAGCGTGTGCCCAACTCGTAGTTGAACAGATACTTGAGGAACGTCAGCTAATTATCGAGGCCATTAAGAAGGAACTTATTGATATTGTCAGTGAGTGGGGTCTTAAGGTCGTCACTGTTGAACTAGTTGATGTCGTAGTCGTAAATGAATCATTCTTGAGAGATATGTCAAAGCCTAGGGAGGCAGAAATGCATAGGCTTGCTCAGATTGCTATAATCGAGGCAGACCAGTTTACTGGTACAAGAGACATTGAAAGAAGCAAGGTTCTACGACAACAGGAAATTGCACGTGATCAGCTAGTTGGTGTTAAGGAGCAAGAACAACTCCGTATGATCCAAGAAGCTGAGAAACAACGTGAGCAAAGTGTTCTTGAGATTGCTCTTCAGAAAGACTTGATGCAGAAGAAATACGAGAAGCAGCAAGCTGAGATAGAAGCTGCTAAAGACCTCGAAGTTGCTAAATTATCTGCTGAAGCTGAGAAACAGCGTAAGATCAAGGAAGAGGTTGAGGTACAGGCTCAGCGTATCCTCCAAGAAGCAAAAGCAGTAGCTGAGAAGATTAGCTTGACTGCTGAGGCCGAGGCGGGACAGATTCTGAAAGTTACATCTGCGCAGGCAGAAGGTATCAAGAAAACACTAGCTGCTGCAAAGGATTACACACCTCAAGCATTTGCTCGAGACTTCTTACAGATACTCCCTGAAATCTATAAGGAAATAGACATTGGCGACGTCACTCTCTTCGGAGGCGGCGGTGGTGGTGGAGGTATTGAAGGTGAAGAAGGTGCAGGCAGTGCAGGCGGTGCAGGCGCATTCCAAGTCTTCGGTAACGTGCTCTTACCAATGATGCTCATGTCTAAAATGATGGGCTTTGACTTCAAAGGAATAATGAAAGAAGCTCTCGGAGAGATGTCAACCGACGACGAAAAGAAGAAGAAAGCAAAATAAAGAAGTAACAAGGGATAGATAGTTCCTTACACTGCACTGCAGCGATAAGGGACTTCATCCCTATAATCTATTTTTCAATTTCAATTACTTGATACGTTTAATATACCAGATTAGCTTGTCGCCTTCCTCTACGAGTTCGACAATCTCATTACCACTACGTGAAGCCCAAGCTGGAAAATCCTTCTTGGTTCCAATATCAGTGGCGATTACACGAATGATCTCACCAATCTCAATTGATGAAACTTGTTTCTTAGTCTTTAGAATCGGCATGGGACAGCGAAGCCCGCTAGCATCGAATTCTGCTGCAACTTGATGGTCTGTCATAGTAGTATCAACTTTTTTCGTTTCATGCTCCATGAATTTAAGGTTTGAGTTATGCTCTATTTCTAACCGTTCCTTTTCCGACATCCTCAGCTCCGTCTAGTTACACATTTTAACCTGTGTCATTTTTTGTGTTCCTTTTCAAACATTGTTCAATTCCGTTTCCAACATAGTTAAATATAGTTATTTTTGGTTCTTTAGATATTAGGTGTAAAATTATGGCACTTCTTCAATTCATCTTGTTCATAATTCTAGCATTGAACATCAGCGCGATGTTCTCTGGCTTCATGCTGGCTAGGAGAATGGGCATGTACTTGATGAAACAAGTCATGGCACTAATGTTTGCAATGATGATAGGCATTGGTGTTTTGGTTGTAGGGCTCTTCATGTTCCCTGCTGTTCCAGTAATGTTTGACTTGCTTCATATCCTTATACTGGTAGATTTCATACTAGTATTGATCGCAACCCTGATGCAGTTTGGACAGGTTCTGCCCATTCTACTCAAGACTATGCAAGGCGGTCCATTCCACAGCGCACACATGACTAATCTCTTAGTCACACTGTTTGCACTTCTTGGACTCGTCATTTACTACGCCGAATTGGCTTTGATATAGGAGAGAAATAAAAAATGGCTAGTCTATATATTGTCGGACAATGGGGTCCAGAAGCAGCAGAGCGCTGTTATGGTCCATTCGTAACGGGTACAACCGCACAGGCCATCGAGGTTGAAACTACAATCTTCCTCATGATGGACGCAGCCCAGCTTATGGTAAAAGGAATGGCTGAGAAGATCGTGGCACCTGGGTTCCCACCCTTGCCCGAACTCATCGACGCTTTCCTTGAAGGCGGCGGTAAGCTACAAGTCTGTTCTAACTCTGCTGAATTCCGTGGAATCAAGCAGGAAGACTTGAGAGATCCTAGAATTGAGATTGCGGGTGCGGCCACTATGGTGGACGACGTCCTCAAACACGATTCTGCAATGTACTTCTAAGAACGCAATACTGAGGGGGTTTCCCCCTCATTCTTCTTATTTTTGAAATCCCAAATTTCTAGAGGAAATCAGGATAACAACTCTTCATTGCCAAATTCAAAACTGCACTTCGAACAGCTTCATCAGAGATGAATCCTGAGAGTTCTGTATCACAGATTTTGATGAATGGGAGCATTGGTAATTCATCAGGTTTGATTCCTGCAGAAGGATCATCTACATTAATCGTTTCAACTATCGAAGATGGTACTCCTAGTTCATCCAAAACAGAGAGCAATATTTCTTTGGCTGGTTCACAGAACACGCAATGATTGGATTGGTAGAATGTTATACACGTATTTCTACCACAAGGTAGCTCGGCTGTTTCAACCCACATTGGAAGCATAATGATAGACTTGGTCCCTTGCGTATGATCTCCTTCAACTCTATCTTCAACCTTGATTCGACCTCCAAGGCTTCTAACAATCTGATCTACTAGAGTGAGACCCAATCCACGTCCTACAATCTGTTCATCAGGGCTACCAGTTCTTCTAAAAATAAAATCTTTAGTTGCATCAGGCACACCAGGACCCTTGTCAAGAACTTCAATACGAATCATCTTGAGATTATCTACTTGTTCTGCATTCACTTCAATTTCTACCACTTCCCTTTCATCAAAAGACATAGAATTGTGAAGGATATTGAAGCAAACGTGGTGGAGATATTCGTGTCCAGCCACAAGGAATTCTTCTTTCTTGAAATTAACTGTCAAAGAGAGATTCTTCCATGGAAAATCTTCTTCTACCGCAAACTTAGCAATTTGAATATAATCGAACAAATCTACCTCTTCAATATTAGGGGGCGATTCTTGGAGCCGTAGGAGAGCTCGCATATTAGCAGTCATCCTTCCGGATCGCCTTATGTGCCAGCTTGACTGCTGCATCATTGACTTGACTTTTTCAGGTATCTTATCCAAATTCTCAACCAGACCCAGTGAAAATAGTAGGCTCTGATTGATGTTATTTAGGTCATGCGTGAAAATTTCCAAATATAGATTTGCACGCCCTCGTTCACTATCCTCTCGTGCTTCAGCATTCTTTCTTCTATCAATATCCGAAGCCATGAGAGCAATGTTTGAGGATTTATCAATATACTCTAGAAGATTTGCTCGCACATTAACCCAAATTGGTCGTCCATCAGCCTTCTGAAATTGCATTTCAAAATCTTCAAGACTCTTACCCTGAGCAACTTCAGAAACAACTTCATTGACAATCCCCACTTTATCTTCACCATGAATGAAAGTAGAAAGATTTCGTCGAAGTATATTATTTTCATCGTAATCCAGTAATCTCTCTGCAGCCTTATTGATCTGAAGTATATTACCTCTCAGACTCAATGTGAAATATGCTATTGGAGATGAATCAAAAAGGGCTCTATATCGACTCTCAGAGAAATCCACAGCTTCTTCCAATTCAATCTGTTTAGATATATCACGAACAATTCCCAAAGTTGCAGGCAATTCTGAAAAGGCAAAATAAGAAGTACTAATCTCGACATCCAGGATTGTTTCATTCTTCATTAGTAAGCATGCACGAAAAGTAGGGTTCTGTAAATCACTCCAATGAATTGATTCTTGTCCTTCTTCGTAGAAGTGAGCTGAAGTTGTATCTAAAATCATACTAACAGGTTTGCCAAGTAATTCGTCTACATTGTCGTATCCCAACATAAGTAGTAGCGCAGGATTCACTAGAATAAGTTTGTCTTCTTGGATGACCATAATTCCATCATTTGCCATCATAATCATGTCTTGGTAACGATTATGTTTATCTGACTCATGTTCCGTTTTATGTTGGTCCTGCAAGTTGGTAGCTCCTAGTCTTGCATGTTCTGCGTTCCCGGTAGGATAATAGAACCTCATGTCTTACCTAGATAATACTTACTTGTGCGAAATGAGTTTCTCTAACATTCTATAAAATCCCTAAACATAATGCTTTTATGAAGAACCTGATAACATTCAAACACTCTTATGAATGTTTGAACGTTATAGGTGGCGAAGATGGCAAAACAGGTTACTCAACCCAGAGGTAAAATCAAGTTCAAGAAAAATGAACTAGAAGATATCGTGACCATGTTCAAGGCCCTAGGGGACCCATCAAGGGTAAAAATAATTGCATTACTAACAAGAGAAGCGAACCTTTGTGTATCGGGCATTGCTGAAAGATTGAATATGTCCATCAGTAGAGTAAGTCACCACCTCAAATTGCTAGAACATCTTGGTTTTGTGAAGCATAGACAAGAAGGAAAGGAAGTCTATCACCGAATTGAAGACGACTGTATAATCGATATTATGGCGAGGGCGCAGGAACATGTCCGAGGCAATTGAAGGCTGTTCCACGTGTGGTATGCCCTCTGGTAGCATTGATCCATCCACAAAAAGGATCAAGTTGGCAACAGGGATTTTC
>JABCTV010000060.1 GCA_018238205.1 Candidatus Thorarchaeota archaeon | reverse complement strand
TTTCAGAATCAAGATGATGAGTGTATGTATCGTCCTGAATTGGATGAATGTCTGGTTCTCCATAATTCACCAATGTGAGATAACCCTCAGTTGAATTCCAAACTGCACTTTGAACTTGTGAGCCTCCACTTGCATCATAGGTCGAATTGGTCCAAGGTTCAACCTCATCATCAAAAGTACCATTTACAGCATAGAGTTTCTTGAGATTCCCAACTTGAATTTCGGATTTTGATACAGTCCAGTCATTTGCTTCATCTATTGTGATATTCTGTTGAGTATTTCTTCCAGAATCTGTTCTTGCTCGGAGTACATCTGAAATTTGATATCCTCTCTGAGTCATTGTATTTGGGTTCAAGACCCCTTCCTGGGTATCCTGTGAGAGTGCAAACGCATTCATAGTACTCATGTCGTTTTCATACGAATCGATTAGTCCCGATGAATCGTTATTCTCATGGTTTGAACTTGAGTTCAACGCGTAATTTGTGGGTGAGAGAGCTAACCCAAGAAGCATCGGAATGATGACCAAGAATGTGAGTATGAGTCGTTTATTCTTCATTGCAATTCCCTCAGAGGGTGTATGGCGTACGGAATTGAAACTGAGTAAATACTACTTCAGATTGGGTTAATTGGTAATTATTGAGTTATTACTGTTGTTTGTCTGTTTGTCGGGCTCATACGGTTGCTTTACCTAACAATCCAATCTTTAGTGAGAAAGAATCCTATTACTGCGAACTCTTTGGAATCCAGTAGAGGTAATACTATGTCAACAGATACAGAAATGCTAGAAGAACTCGGGGAAATCAGAAAGCTTCTGACTATAGTGAAAATTGCAGCCAGAATGGGAATTGACTAGTTAGTGTGAAAAAAATTATGTGGGGAGATAATTCTCCCCATGATTTCATTTTGTTATTTTTGCATGACTTACTTCACTGCACCGATTACAAGGAACACAATACCCACTCCTAATAGGATGAGCATGAGTTCTGAAAACTCATAACCTGCTAAGGGGAGTGTATAGTAACCCAGAAAGAAGTATGCAGCATATGTTTCAAAGCCAGCAATAAATGGCAAAATGAGTGGCATTAATCCTGCGATTATTAGCAGAACTCCAAGTATAGCTAAACTCTTTCCCATTTCAAACTACTCCGGTGGATATTATACCAATACGCAAATTTGTATTTGTACATTCCGTGTTCTCCAGATATCACATTATCACGGATCTTCAAATCCCGCTATTGTAATTTCTGAACCTGTAGTGAAACCCCTAACCTCTATTATTCTTGCACCAATCCCTCCAATGATTCCACTGAAGAGCCAAACTTGGTAAAACAATTCTGTAGTATTCAAAGTAGTTGGATTCCAGCCAATACTGAGAGCAAGGTTTGGCCATAGCAATGAGTCTGCTATCATGGTTAGAAATAGGAAAACAAAACCTGCAGCCATCCCTTTCACAAGAGCACAGATCTGAAACCTTAGGCTGCAACCTCCACCAACGAGATTCTTGTAAGTAATTGGAGCAATTGTCAATGGCACTCCAATTAACATTACCCACCAATAGTAGATTGGGTCAAACATGTTTCCAAAAATAATTCCGATTACAAGCATTGCTGAGTAGATAACTACCCAGAAAACGGGGACCCACAACCAGCTCTTCAGATCCGATACAAGACTCACGGTATATCACTGATGGAATCGATTTCTGAGCATTGATTACTTCTTGGGTATGGTCAAGGTCTATTTACGCTCTCGTTGAATCAATTTGTAATAGAATCCATCTTTGGCCAAGCATGTATTGAGGAGTAGCAAGATCCAAATCGCAATCAGAACAATTGGGGATAAGAGGGTCAGCATTGTTTCCAGAAAAGAAATTGGGACCATAATTACTGTCAATTGATATGCCCAGTCTTTTCCGAGATACATTCCAAATCCTGCAATTAGATCCAAGAACCCTAAGATCACAATAGCAGGAATAACGGGGAAAAACCCTAGCCATGGAATTAATTCTGACAGACCTAAGACGGGATAGAGGATTACAGCACCTAGAAGTACAAAAACTGATTTCAATAATTGCGCGAGAACTGCAAGACTAAATACCTGACGTTGAAGGCCCCCAGGGATTCGAATTTCTTGCGTATCAACACTAGCTAAGCGAACAAAACTATAACCTCCATCCTTTCGAATGATTCCCAGTGTTATACATTGAATTCCACATATCACAAGAATGAATACTCCCGCAATCAATGATACCCCTAGTATTTGTGGGACTAGAATATGGAAGAAGCAGACTCCAGCTGAAACTCCCCACGCTTCAATTTTCAGGCTCCAGAACCACCAAGCAATAACCAGTTCGATAATTCCAATCCCAAAAAGTATACTTGATGCATTACTGATCACATATGAGAGAGCGATGAAGATGATTCCTCGCGTCACATGTAGAAGTGAGTTTAGCAGAACGTAATCCGTTTTGGTGTACGGTTGTTCAACTGATACTTGTACTTGGCATCCCATGGAAATTCATCGTTCATCTGAGCCATCTTTGTACAATAATAAGAGAGTGGATAGCGCATGCATTAGCCACACTCTGTTCATCATCTCATTTTATCTTGATAGTAGATGTTCGGTGCATATGTAGGAGGCCATTGTGGTTTGTTATCAAGAACTTCTTCTATCTGTTCAAGAATATCTGAAGATAAGGTCACACCTGATGCTCCAACGCTTTCAATGACATGCTCTGGTTTTGTTGCACCTACGATTGCTGCTGAAATCTCTGGTCTTCTGAGAATCCAAGATAGTGCTAATTGACCTGTAGTGATGTCCAAGGATGAAGCAATTTCTCCTAGTTTTCTGACCTTGGATAGATTGTCTTCGTTGAGTATGTTCTTCATTATGTCTGATTTTGCACCTCTACTATCTTCAGGAACGCCATCATTATACTTTCCAGTGAGCAATCCCTGTGCCATTGGACTCCAAACTGTGAAGCCCATACCATGAGTTTTTGCAACTGGCATAATCTCCAGTTCTATGTGTCTAGAGAACATATTATACAATGGCTGTTCCACAATAGGTTTGTGCGCATCGATTTCTTTTGCGGCAGCATTTGCTCGTTCAAGTTGTGCTGCAGTCCAAACAGATGTTCCCCAGTAATGGACATCGCCTGATTTGATTAGACCATCCATTGTGTCTACAGTTTCCTTGACTGGAGTTGTGTGATCATATCTGTGCAGGTAGTAGATATCGATGTAATCTAACTTGAGGCGATCAAGAGTCCCCTCGATAGCATTTGAGATATTTTTTCTACTATTTCCCCAATCATTGATGTCTTCGCTAGTTGGCCAAAACACTTTGCTCGAGATAACCAGATTTTTTCTATCAACAGTTTCTTCGGCTAACCATTCACCAAGAACCTGTTCCGCCTTTCCTCCAGCATAGATCTCGGCACAATCAATGAAGTTGATTCCATTCTCGACTGCGGTGGTCATGCAATCCTTTGCAATCTGATTTTCTACAGTTCCTCCATAGGTCAACCATGAACCTAGGGAAATCTCACTTATCTTAAGACCGCTCTTTCCAACTTTTCTATATTTCAAAATAGTGCCACCAACAGTTTGCTATAGTAAACTTAACTATAAAAAAGATGACTTAGGGCAATTATGCTTAATTTTCATTACCATTAGGTTCCCAAAGTTCAATCTTGTTCCCCTCAGGATCCACAATCCAATTCAGTACAATCATCTTTTCTTGTTCACTATCAATAACACTATCAATACCAAAACGCCCGCTCCGGCAATCGTCGCAATTGATATCCAAGGAATCTCAACGCTATTTTCTGTTAATGGTTGAAGAATCCAAATTACTACATCTCCATTACCAGCATATTGTTCTTGAAAAGGATTGAACAAAGTCAGATTCTGCGAGTAAGTGTATCCAACTATTGCAACAGTTTCTTCTTCATATACACTAAGACCCATCACATAGTCATTACTTTCTCCACCGAGGTATGTTGCATATACCAGTCCGTTGTCTGAAAGAAGAGCAAAGTAACCGTCAGAGTAACCACTATTGTTGGATTCTGCTGCATTGAGGGTTGGCATATCAGTAGAAGTTGCAGATGATGAAATAATAATTGAATCATCAGAAAGAACTTCCATTCCATATGAGCGATCTTCTAAATTCCCACCAAGATAGCTTGACAGAAGCAGCGTTTCTCCACTTGGATTCAATTTTGCAAAGAATGCATCATTATTTGGGGAATTGTTGTATAACTGATTCACTAAGGGAAAATCTGAGGAGCCAGTGTATCCTGACACGACAATATTATTCTCTGAATCAAAATCCACATCATCTCCAAAATCCCAACCATCGCCACCAAAGAGAGTCGACCAGATGAGTTCTGTACAATCTGAATTGAACTTCGCAATCACTGAATCTGATTGCCCTCCGCCATATTCACGTTGATATACTCCATCTGTAGTGTTTGTAGTATCATATGCCAGACCGACAATCACTATATTTCCGTCAAGATCAACATCGATATCGAGCCCGACCTCTTCCGCAGCATTCCCAAAATATGTGGAATAAGCAATAGTCTGACCATCCTCACTGAGAGCTGTGATAAGAATATCAGTTTCACCACCTCCAAAGTTCTCCTGAACCACACCTGGAGTGATAGGATAGTCATCCGACTCTGTACGACCAGTTATCAGATAATTACCGTTCGAATCGACGCCAATACGTTCTATCCTTTCACCTTCACTTCCACCAAGATAAGTCGAGAAAAGGAGGTTTCCAGATGGACTGAATTTAGCAATGAAGCCATCAGTGGTTCCATTTAGTTCAGATTGAATTGGGTTCAGCAGAGGTAAATCTGTTGAACTAGTACTTCCTGCAATTATGATATTATCATCATCATCCACTATGAGTGCCATTGATTCTTCCAACCCGCTTCCACCAAAATATGTAGCAAAAACGGTTTCACTTGGTAGAGTCATCTTCAGAATGAAAGCATCGCCAAGACCTCCATATTCGGTTTGATTTGCATTCATTAGGGGCAGGTTCACAGACATTGTCATTCCTGTAAGCACCAAATTTCCCTCACTATCGAAATCGGACTTTGAAGTCCATTCTTGACCCGTTCCACCAAAATACGTACATACAACAATATCCATCCCATTATCAGCTACGCTTTCCGATAGTAGAATTGTTTCCTGTGCATTTGTTATACTCGGAATAAATCCAATAAACGCAGTCCAAAATAGCAAGAGAACAAGAATACCCACTGTACTAACACGCATATGACAAAGCTCCGAAAGATTACTTGATTAGACAGATTAAAACCCAGTTTATCAATTCAAAGAGTTGAAGAATAAAAGGAGCTAGTTCAAAGCAGTTTATCTGAAATCATAAAAACTGTGCATGACGAGGCCGAAAGTTTGATAGAGAATCTCTCCCTCTGGAGAATCGGGTGTCATTGATGACTTGCTATTTCAGACACATGAAGCCGATTTTCACACAGATTGGAATTGAGCCTACACCTGAGAATAAACGTGATATCGACAGGAAGATACATGCTCTCGTAGGTACCGAATACAAGAATTGCTCTTCAACGTGGAACGCCATCAAGGCACGACTTGCAGAGGACGAGGAGAAATTCCTCGTTGATCTGGATAGAGCTCTTGCTTAGTTGATCTTGATATTTTACTCAAGGCTGAGATAGAAAAGTACAGTCAGTGCAATTGCAGTTAATATGTCTGGGAGAATGAAGCCAATGCCAATGCCGAAGACTGGAAAACCGAGCCTGAGAAATACGAGTGGATTTGAAGTCAGGGCATTCATGAGAAGGACAATAATCAGCAGCAGAAGTCCAGCTGTGAAGTTTGTCTTGATTTTCCTGTAAAGGTCAACATATATCCCCAGTAAGAGGATGATGAGAGTGAAATTTACAGAAGAAACCACAGTCTTGAGATATATCATATAATTTAGAGCTGGCAAGTGTTCTGGAGGTATCTCAAATGGGAATTCAGATCCTGTGAAGTTCACAATTAATATTCCAGATAGAATATGGCCGATGATGATTGCTAGTAAGACTGAAACTATGTACACCGCGATAAGAGTTCTTTTTTCCATTGTGATACATCTCTCCTTTCTCTTTTCCTTATATTCACTTTTCCCCAATTCTCACCCAGATTTGACGGAAATCATCAAAGTTTGCTTCAATATCATCTGATACAAAGTAGACTATTCCATACCCCTCCCCCTGTGGAACAATCGCCTCATGTTTCACTAGAATATCCAGATGATGTCTAATTGTTTTGTAGTCAAGATTCAGATGTTCTGCCAGTTGATTTGCATTAGACGGCATATCATGTAGAGCTAGTATAATTCGTGCTCGGTTAACTCCACCTCTGGAGCCTGCAAGCAGCCACCAGATGAGCCTCTTTGTTTTCATCTGACTCCTTTAGTTCCTCAATTTGACCTAATAAGAAGTTATTCACTATTGAGCAATTTGGGAAAGATTTGGGTGAATTCTTGGCGGAACCTCGGCTTAACCCTATATAGTAAATCCCATTGATTATCCTCGTTGACTATAATGAATACAAATACAGTTTTAGAAGTACACGATCTGAAAAGGACATACCAGCTGGGCTCAATCCCAGTACACGCATTGCGTGGTGTGTCATTTCAGGTGAATGCTGGGGAGTTTGTCTCAGTACTTGGTCCGTCAGGGTCTGGAAAATCGACACTCCTCAATATGATTGGAGCTCTTGACCGTCCTTCGGAAGGTACCCTCGCCATACGAGGTACTGAGGTAGGTACGCTCAATGATAATCAGCTTGCTGAGCTAAGGCAACGTGTTGGTTTCGTCTTTCAGTTCTTCAACCTCATTAGCCGTCTTGACGCGATAGGAAATGTAGAACTTCCTCTAACAATTGCAGGAGTTCCTGCTGAGGAGCGACGCGCTAAGGCTGAGCAGATGCTTGAGAAGGTGGGGCTTGGTGACCGAATGCATCACAAGCCTTCGGAACTTTCGGGAGGCGAAAGACAACGTGTCGCAGTCGCTCGAGCTCTGGTAACCGACCCCTCATTCCTTTTGATGGACGAACCAACAGGAAATCTTGACAGTGTCACTGCTGGAGAGATAATGGACCTTGTTGACACTGTAAACCAGGACCTTGGAATGACGGTCATAGTTGTGACACATGATCCTGATGTAAGTAGTAGGGCGCGTCGAAAGATTCGCCTTGTTGATGGACAAATTGATTCTGATGAGGTGAATAATAATTGAAATCTAAAGATACACTTGGTTACTCTTTTAGTGCCATTCGACTAAGAAAACTGCGTTCTGGATTAACAACACTTGGTATAGTAATCGGGATTGCGGCGATTGTAGCCCTCCTTTCCTTCACACAAGGATTCGAGGTTTCAATCACGGATCAGTTTCAAGATGGATTCTCAACTGATACTTTAATCGTATCTGCTCAAAATCCGATGCAAGTGCCTGGTGGTGGAGTAGAACCCTCTGATTTCACAATGTACACGAACGACTCAGAATCTATTGAAACGGTAGATGGGGTCATTTTTGCTACACCACTTGTATCAAGTCGGGCTACTATTGAATCTGATTTGACGAGTACGACCGCCGAAGTAACTGGAGTGAACTATACAGAGTTTGCTGCTCTCTATAGCACAACATTCGTTGCTGAACTTGGAGCGATTCCTGAAGAACCAGCTAACGATAGTGTGATTATTGGTCAATCACTCTATGATCCATGGAACAATGGAACATACTTTGTTGACATCGGCGACAGTCTAACAGTGACGATCAATGCTGGTCTTCCCACTGAGAAAAACGTCACACTAACTGTAGTTGGAGTACTGGCTGAGGTTGGTGGCAGTAGCTTTGGTGTAGGTCCAAGTGATTCTGGAGTCTATCTCACACTAGATACTGCGGTAGATTTCTTCGAGTCAGATGAGGTCAAGTCAATTGTAGTTCAGCTTGTGTCTGATAATGAAGCTACTATTAATGCGGTCACTCTTGATATTGAAGCACTGTTTGATTACGAAGCAACAGTAACATCAATGACTTCACTTCTTGATACCATGACTACAATGCTTGGGACAATCGAACTCCTACTTACTGGCATTGCTGGAATATCCCTTCTTGTTGCTGGTGTTGGTATCATGAACATCATGATCGTTTCATTAATGGAACGAACCCGCGAGATTGGTATTCTAAAAGCACTCGGTGCAAAGGGTCGCACAGTGATGGGTATCTTCCTGACCGAAGCACTCCTCATTGGAGTCATTGGTGGAGTAGTTGGTATTGCTGCTGGCGCACTCTTAGCCAATTTGTTCTCCGGACTATTAGGTGGTGGCTTTACCATGGGCGGTAGAACCCCATCTGATTTGAGCTTCGGCACAATCACACCAATACTAACACCAGAATTGGCGATTTGGGCAATGTTCTTCGGAATCGTGGTCAGTGTGGTCTTTGCGCTCTACCCCGCCTGGAGAGCATCGAAGCTTGACCCCGTTGAAGCACTACGCAAAGAGTAGTTCTCCTTGAGCTGTGCAGGCTACTTGCACAGCTTCTTTTTTTTTGATTTTATAAAAAAGAAAAACTATAGGGGCGAACCCCTATAGCTTGTCCCTTACAGGCTAAGCGAACAGTAAAGTATTGTTTCACTACCCGTTGAGAGAACAGCTTCTCCTCTAAGCTCATCGAGCCCTATCATGGCACTTTCCGAATCGACTTTTGATGCGACCTTGTCGTCATCAATCTCTTTCATTTTTAGTAACAGCTGAAGTGCACTACTCCATGCTGCTTCTCCTTCAAGAGGTTTCTTCTCCACATCATAGAGCTCTACTGTAAGGGATTCCAAGTAACCTGCACGTTTGTTGAAGGCCTGAGGTCTGCGATACATCTCAAAAGCGACTGGTTTTCCCTTGGAGTCGATGACAATAACCCCACAGGTGTTCTCAGGCAGACCCTTCCTGATCTCTCTTGCAACTTCGGTTGCTTTCTCTTGCACCTTAGCCAAGGCATCTGTATACTTGGTTGGATCTTTCATTCCCAAAGTCTTACAGTATCGTTCAACTTCTGACCAAACCTCTGCTTGGGATACCGCAGTTTCAGGTTGATAGTGTTCAACATCGGTCATGATAGACTGATACTTCATCTTCCTGACCTTTCTTCTTAGCTCAAGTGAACCTGCACCTGTAGAGTGGAATCCAGCTCCACTGTTAAGCCCATGTGGTGCATGGACACACTTGACAGGAATCCTCTTCTCCTCTCCTGGTTGGAGTAGAATGCTGGACACAACAATGCGATCCTGACTATTGGGTGCAACAAGAACTTCAGACTCTTCAATCAGTATTGTTTTCTTTCCTGTGTTCTTTGCGATAATTGTATTGACAGCGTCCCCAGCTTCTGTGATCAGTAGACTCTCTATTTCAAAAGCCTCTGCAGCATTGATGAAATCATCACTAATGGCAGACTCATTCACAGGAACAATTGGGACCAGTGAAAGACCTCTATGGGAAATTGGACCTTCCAGACTGAAGCTGGTGTGCTGTAGTATTTCATCCGCAAATGCACGGATTTGGTGTGCGGCGTTGGTTGTAGACATTTTATTTTATCACCATTACGAAACTATTACAATATTATGTAATACTCTTACATATTGTCCGTTACATGAAGCCTTAAAAAGTGTGCCATGATATAACTAATTGTACCTAAACTGGAGCCACTACAGCATGTCGAAGAAGAAAATCGTCGGGGACGCAGTCCCCAATCAAGAAACACTCCGAGACGAATTGATGGGTCAATTCTCTCGTGAACGTCTGGGTCTGAAGAACCGCGAGATTTCTGTTATGACACGAATGAGTCCTTACATCGTTGAAGTTCTGGATGCACTTGTAGAACTTGAGGTCTTCAAGAGTCGATCTGAAGTTGTATCTACTTTCATGGAGCAGATGATAATGGACCGAAAGAAACTCTTTGATGAGATTAGGACTCAGGCTCAGGATATCAACAACAAGCGAGAATCAGCTAAGAGGCTCGCTTTTCATGCGATGAAATCTAACAAAGAATGATGCAGCGTTTGAAGCTAGGAACTCTCCACTTTCTCATAGTGTCGATTCTTCCTTAACCATTCTACGGAGAAATCCACCAGTTTTCTCATTGAGAATATGTGGCTCTCTGCTTGTCCAATGTAGATAGGTGAGAGTCCTGCTTTCTCTTCATAGTCAGCTGCTATTTTGTGGAAATCATCGTCGTTGTATTCAAGCGCTTTCCAGGTCTTCCATATTCTTTCTCCGTTCTCTAGAATTGCAGCTCCCTTATCCTCTATTGGCATATTCGGAAGATTTGCCTTGTATTCAGAATAATGTAACGATGTATTGGCTTCTAATCCTGTTCCCACAAGGATTATTTTTGCATCTAGTTCGTAAAGTTTTCCCAGAGGGCTATTGGCTCCAAAGACATCATCTACAGGATGCGTTTCAACAACATACTCAGACTTTCTCCCCCATGCTCCAAAGGAGGCATTTGGGTGCGCACTACGGTGTACATTGGGATACTTGCGAAATGTTTCTCCAATGATTCCCATCTTTCGAGTTGGAGTTGTTTCAGGATTGTATGGTGGTGTTTCATCTCGAATTATCTGCCACCACGCCTCAGGAACTGGAGGATGTTGCCATCTCGATGGTTCACCATTATCTGTGGATTGAGTGGGCATAACAAGTGTACCTTGATCTGAAACTGCTTCCATGAAGGCTTCAATAACTGTGACTGCACCTCCCACAATCCAACCTATGGTTCGCATAGATGTATGAACAATGAGAGTATCACCGGGATTTACTCCTGCGTCATGTAAGTCTTCAACCAGGCGTTTCTTAGTGATTGGTTCTTTTGTAGCGTCTACAATCTGTCCTTCATTCTCCCAGTGTTCTGACAATAGTATCACCTGATAATATGAATAAAATCGCAGATGATGAGTAAAAAACATGTTGAACTGAGTGGTGCGGAAAGGGAATGACAGATCTATTCGGTATCTGCAGCCTTGAAATCAAGAGATAGGGAATTCACACAATATCTGAGACCTGTGGGATTCGGTCCATCATCAAATATATGTCCAAGATGTCCACTACATTTCTTACAGACTATTTCGATTCTTTTCATCCCGTGACTGTTGTCTTCTCTTCTCTCTATGCTATCTTCTGATACCTGATCCCAGAAGCTTGGCCAACCACTTCCAGACTCATATTTAGTATCTGAGGCGAAAAGCTCATTCCTACAACCCGCACAAACATAGACCCCATTCTCTTTATGGTTGACAAACTTACCTGTAAATGGAGGTTCAGTACCACATTCTCGCAGCACCTTGAATTGTTCAGGTGACAACGTAACTTTCCATTCTGCATCTTTCTTATTCATCTAAAACACAATATTAACTATTGTTCATAGATACATAACCTCTTCGCTATTGACACGAATATTATTATCATCTACACGAGAGGGCGTTTTGAGGAATCCTTGTGATTATTGTACTCCTGATTGAAAAAGACTTATCCCTAGGGGTCTCGTGAGCATCAATTGGTAATGAAAATGGTACAATCTGCTTCTTCTATCCTTGTACTCTTGAAACATGATGGTCAAGAAGAATTAGTAAAATCCGCAATCGGGGATGGTAAGATTCTTTGGTCTGGTCATAGCGGATTTGAGTGGATAGGCAAAGAAGACGAAGAGTGGGATTCAATATTTCTTGTTGAATATCCCTCCCCTTCTGAATTACTGCAATCTGTTGAAATGTTCAGAGAAAACAACTTTGAGAAGATCCGACTATTTACAGTCAAAACTGAATCGAAGATGAAGATTCGCCTAATTCGTTTCATGATGAAATATATTTTCTCACTTTCATCTATTGAATTATTAGGTGACGTTCCAAATTGGGATCTCTTACCGGAAAGAGATATCCTCCCAACAAAAGATCAACAACTTAGAGTAGCAAGGGAAAAGAAGGATGTCCCTATTGTTATGGTTAATTTCCTAGGTTACTATGATGAGCCAAGATATCCCACTGGATTCAAAGGAAAGAGAGGAAAAGATGGGGAAGAAGCTTATGGTATGTATGGAAGCCGTGTAATGAGAGTTGTTGCAAAATTGGGTGGAATTGTGGAAAATGCGGGGGAAATAGAATCACTCCTGATTGGAGAATCCGATTTGAATGTGACTCAGTTTGCTATCATGAGATATCACACTCTTGAAGCACTCTATGGGATGTTCAGAGTGAAAGAGAATATTGAAGGCGGCATTCATCGGGATGCTGGATTGGAAACTACCAAAGTATATGCATTTACCGTTTCCCGATAATCTGTAATTGTCATTACTCTCTAGCAAAATATTTGTCATCTTCGGGAGTTCTCTTTCGTGAAATCAATACACGCTGCATCAATAATCTAAGAGTATCATCAAGACCTTCTTCAAGTTGTTTTGCGGTCTTATTCTTCCAACCTTTCTCTCCCTGTTCTTTTAGTGAAAAGACAATATCTTGTAGATTGCTTCTTGTGATTCCTTTATTGGAAGCACGGACAATTGTTTGAGCAACGGGTACCACAGAATCTGGAAGTGCCATGAGAATCGGCAAATCAGAAAGTTTCTCTTTTCTATCTGATACAGAATAGAACTTTGCGTTGTGTGGTTTGAGACCTAACTCCGCACCACGTTGCCAGAATATGAGATTGCTATCTTCTAGCTTGGTGAGATGATCATAGATGGTTGGAGCTTCAACATTCCGTATTGCAGCTAAATCCTTTGCCACTACTCCTCGCCCATTCTTTATCTCGAATTCTTCAATAGCGTGGAGTGTTCCCATCAAGACCTTGGAATAGATAAGAGGATTCTCTCGTTGAATGTTATGTCCCATAGTTCCTTCTAATGTTTCAATTCTAGTTTCCAATCCAGATAGAACTCCGTGAATGGATTTGAGTTGTTTCTCAATACCTCTGAGAACTTTACCCAGCTCCTTATCCTTCACTTTGTCTGCCATGAACCGCATCATCTCATTGTTGTGAATAACATACTACTTTTACTTCATGCCTAATCCCATAAAGTTCTTACTGTTGTGTTCAAATAAAGAAAAATTACGTAAAAACCTAGATAATCTTCTTCTTCAACTCGTCAATATGGGATTGGATTTGATGCACGATGGCTGGCAAGTCTTGTGAGATATCTGCAATCATGGCTGTGACAACTTCAGTCATGTAGGGTATAGTTCCCCCATATGATATTCCAGAATCTGCAAACTTCTTTGTCCAATGCCCAAGATAATCTCCAACTCTCGGATCTATTGACGAATCCCTATTAACCGGTACTTGATTCCAGAGAATGAAGTCTTGTCGAACTGACCCTGAACCTACGTATCTCAGCTTTTTGTAGATAGTATCAATCAGGTTATAGGTTGATTCAACTCCATAACGAACTGGTCTAAGTGCAATAACTGACCTATCACTGCATGAAAGATGATTGATTGCAGGTAGTGAAATCCCACTTGAATTGTCAATCACTATCTTATCAAAGCCCATTTTGTCGTGAGCTACTTCAATGCCCTCTATCAATCTCTTTAGATATCGACCATGAGTAGCAACATCAGCTCGAATTATTTCTTCACCAAAGCTGGGCGGTGGTGCATAGCTAACATACAGATTCGGAAAGATGGTTTCTGACACAACTTCTTTCAGTTTCGCCTTTGCTTTCAGAAATGAGGGGAATGGTTTGGGATTTCCTTTCTTGGGGAAAAAGCTATCAAGGCAGGGTGCACCATAGTCACCATCAATAAGGAGCACTTTCTCACCATCTTTACTAAATGAATGAGCTAAGGCTACGGAAATCAATGATTTCCCGGTTCCTCCCTTGAAACTGTGGATAGTAATTGTTGTCATCGCGCGTCCCTATTCTAGACCAAGATTCTATCGCATTAAATGTTGTCGCTCGCATTTTTGATTATTGCACTATCTTTAGAAGAGATTGTACAAGTTGTTGAATCATGAAAGAAGCGATTCAAGATGCATGGCCAGAGGCTGCAACATACTGCTGGGGCTGTGGCAAGAATAACACTCATGGTCTCCAACTGAAGAGTTACTGGGAGGATGAGGAGACCGTTGCTACATTCATACCTCAAGAACATCATCTTGCTTTCCCAGGAATTCTCAATGGCGGCATCATAGCCACAATCATAGATTGTCATGGGACTGGTACTGCACATGCAGCAGCACAAAAGATGCCAGATGCAGATGAGAGTGTCATGTACGTTACCGCATCACTTTTTGTAAAGTTCAGGAAACCTACTCCTTTGGATAAACCAGTAACATTGAGGGCTCGTGTAAAAGAGGTTGATGGCAATAGGATTACAGTTTCTTGTTCCCTCTTCTCTGGAGATACTGTGTGTGCAACTGGAGAAGTTGTAACTGTTGGTGTTAACTCTGATGAATTCCTCAAGTGATTTTCATGAATAGATGGTAACACTCCGAATGTCCTTATGAATGAAAATTATTTTACGTTCCAGCGACTAACAAAAATGCTGACTTCTCCCCGAGTAACTCAAGAATTCTATGTTCAACTTTGCTCGTGGAAAAGAAATAATAATGGGAAAAACGACAACGGATTCAATGCCTAAATATTCAATGCCTAAATACTTCAAAAATATAAGGATGAAACAATTATTCTCCGATCTTGGGATAGAAGTGACCAAGGAGAATACAGAGAGGATCGATGAAGTCATTCATGATATGCTTAGTGTAGACTATCCAAATAGTGCAGCAACTTGGAAAATGGTTCGTAAGAAGCTCGATGGAGAAGACCCTGAGGGATTCAAGCATAGGCTCAAGACTGCACTTGATAGGCTAGACTTGTAACTTGGATTTAGGTATACTTTGGAAGGATTTCCAGTAGTTCCTCGATACTGTAAATTACCTCTCCTCGTGCTTCGATTGCTCCTAGAACATATTGATTTTTATACATTCTCCCTGCTCCCTTTCTTCTACTCCTGATGTCAGTGTACAGACCAATTACAGGAATATTGGAGCCGTAGGCAACTCCAACCTCACAAGCAACTCCACTGTCAATGGGAAACTGATCAAGACACGCAACTACAGCATCACATGATTGAAGCTCCTCGGTGTCTACTCTGAATATTTCCTCGTTGGTTGGATCTGCATCACCACTGAAGGCTTCCTGTGGGAGGAAGATAGTATATCCTGCAGCACGAACCTCCGCTACAACTACTTCATTGAACTTCCTATCTGCATCAGAGAATAGGGCATTTGCCCAGTACAGTTTCTTTCCCAACTGATCACATCCAGACTTTTCCAAGTATTCTCAATGCATTCTTTCCAATAATCTTAGCAATCTCTTCATCAGAATACCCGTTCTTAACCATCCAACGAACAACATTAGGTATCGCTTCAGTTGGATTCTCTAATCCTTTCACATACTTGGGAAGGTCCTTTACTTCCAGATCTTCCTTCTGCGTTGGACGAGGATAGTGCCCCAATCCTGCCTTGATCATTCGCTCATCATAGAGTTCGTAGAGACCTACATGATCTCCATAGAGCGTATCAGGACCACAACCAACATGGTCAATTCCCATGAGGTCCACACAATATTCGAGATGCTTCATGTAGGTATCAATCGATGGAACCGGGTCTTCATTAGTTGCAGTGTATCCTGGAGCCGCTTCAATACCAATAACTCCACCAATCTCTGCCAGGGCTTGAAGAACATCATCGGGAACCATCCGCTTTATTGTGTGAACAGTCTGAGACCCTGCATGTGTAATGACGATTGGTTTCTTGCTTGCTTCAATTGCATCCCGTGCAGTCTGATCACTCACGTGACTGACATCTACAAGCATTCCGACCTTGTTCATTCTAATGACTGCATCATATCCAAAGTCAGTCAATCCTCCATCACGCATCTCATCCAGCCCTGTTCCAAGTCGGTTTGACTCACTATACACAAGTCCCATTTGTCGGATTCCTAGCCCATAGAGTATGTCGATTCTGTCTACCTCATTATCAATACATGACGAAGATTCCAGTGCTGCAACCCAAGCAAGTTTCCCTGTTTCAAAGGCATGATGTATATCCTTCACAGTCTTGCAGTGAATGACATAATCCGAGTGTGCGATATCACAGAGACGCATGCCGAGATCGTGAATTGTATCGGTCCATTTCCATCCATGCTTTGACGTTATGACAACTGAACCATCCATAAGATTATCAAAAACACAATCAAGACCTGAGCGACTTAGAGCTTCGTAGGCTAGAAAGTCCCTTCCTTCTTTATTGATATCCAATGTTTGACTTGGATCTTCTGTGTATAGAACTGGATGTTCATGTAAATCGATTACAATATTC
>JABCTV010000059.1 GCA_018238205.1 Candidatus Thorarchaeota archaeon | reverse complement strand
TCTTCAACATTTCTCTCCAGCCTTGATATAACATCCGATCTTGCGTTTTGCTTGCGCAGATAATATAATTCTGCTTTCATTTTCTTAATAGCAATGACTGCAGGACTTTCTTCATTCAAATCGAGAGGAGCAAGGGATAATCTGTCAGCCTCACGGATATTCTCATCGTAAGGAATCATCCCAATCAGGGGAATACCTTTCGACTCTACAACTTCAGTGACAAAGCGTTCATCATCTTCATTCATGATCTTATTGCCAACAGCAAAGACTCGATCTAGACCAATATCTTGAGCAAGAAGTTTGATGCGTTCGATGGTGTCAAGAGACCTACGACCGGGTTCAACAACAGCAAGAAGCAAATCCATTCCTTTGATTGTCCCACGACCTAGATTTTCAATACCTGCATCCATGTCCATAACAAATGCTTCATTGCTCTCTAGATTGAGATAGCTAATGAGAGTCTTCAGAAGAGCTGCAGAGGGGCACATGCATCCCTCACCACCCATATTCACTGTTCCTGCTACTAGTAGGCGGACATTGTCTGGACCCGGTATAGCATATCTAGCTGTTAAGTCATCAACTTGTGGACGTACATTGAAGAAATTCCCTAAGACCTCAACCCATTTTGATTCAGTCTTCTCTTTCACCAGTTCGTCATTCTCAAGGAGAGGTTGTATCTTTTCAGCAACATCCGCTGAGATTCCTAATGATGACCATAAGTTGTAATTTGGGTCAGCATCCACTGCTAGAATCTTCTTACCATCTCGCCCGAGGAGTCTGGCAATAGTTCCAGCTACAGTAGTCTTACCAACTCCACCTTTGCCAGTCACTGCTATTTTCATCGAGAGTTTGCCTTTCAAAGGGCGATATAGGGATGTTGTTCACGCAGTAAGGGCAGTAAGGGAGAGAAGAATCTCTAGAATGGCATATGGGATTATTATTCCAGAAAGCATCTCTACTGAATATGACTTGTACTTGAAAAAGGGGATGAGAAATCCTACTCTGTTTCTGTACTCACCCCATTGAGAATCAAAATTCTTCTGCAAATGCATCTCTTCAATTACCGCAATAACTGCATAAGCAGTGAGCATGAGAAGCCATAGTATCCTTGTTCCATCTATATTCAACCATCCACGTCCGTTGGTATACTGCAGAAGCCAAACACTGTGGGTTGTCATAAAAGTGCTAAGGATAATCACGCTAAGATACTGGGGATGACGTACAAATCTATAGGGTCCTGAAGTAACAAGGCCTTCAGTTTTTTCTTTTCTAAGATATACGACCGACCAGATGAGAAAAAGTATAGCTGCTATTTGAACAATTGTTGTCCATGCAAAGTAATTAGGAAGGGGAGGATTTTCAGTGAGGTTGAACATCATCATCACAAGGTATACAAAAAATGGAACAGTCATTAAACCGCCCCATGCCGTCTTAGGTGGTATTGATATAATGAGAGGTAGCACATATCCTATCCTGGTAGTATTCTTTAGTTTGATTCTATCTAAAATCGAATCAAGCTCCACCGATTTCATTTCGTCACGCACCCCTAAAACCTAGTTTCATCATGATGTCGAAATAGATAAACTATAACATGTACCAGATTCCTCATTGAACAGAATTTTATTACGGAGAAGAAAGGAAATCTTATTCCAATCTAATTTTTCCTGATGATTAGTTCTAGTTTCAATAGAGTTAGGGGAAAAGAAACAAGCTCGTGTACAGAATTGCTATAGGAATTATTAGACAAACAATCGCCTCAAGCAGTCTGGATTTGAAATGCACATTAGGAATTAGAAACCCAACTTGATTCCGATACTCTTCCCAACTAGGACCAAACAGCTTACTCAAATGTCGCTCTTCAATCAATGCTATTCCAACATATGCAACTAACATAGCAATCCATAGAAGAATAGTCTGATCGACTGTCAACCAACCAATTCCAAATGTGTTTTGTAGAATCCACACACTCTGGTATGTCATAATAAACGTGAATATTGTCACACTGAAATATTGAGGATGACGAACGAATCTGTAAGGTCCGGTTGTTACTAGACCCACCTGTTTTTTCTGCCGCCAGAGATATGTAACACAATAGATGATTAGAATGAGTGATCCAAAGATTGCAGCTAGATTGAAGACATTCTCTGGGTATATCGTTGCCTGCAGATTTCCAATTAGGCCAACAAGATAAAATAAAAACGGGAGAGTCATGATTCCGCCCCAGAAAGGAGGAATGGAAGACACCAAGGGAAGCAGATAGCTAGTTATTCCAAGGACACCCATCTTCGCCTGATCTCGCTTACTCTCACTTATTGTCTGTGAATCGCTTACGTCACTCACCTCTAACACCTAGCCCTATCTTGATGTTCAAAATATATAAACCCTGATTTGTGCGTAAGATATTTTCCGTATAACTATAGTTAATAAGACATGTTGCAAATGGGAAGCGACCGTCATGAAAGATAAAAAGGAAAGGAAGTTCTCCAATAGACTTGCACAAGAAAAGAGTCCATACCTTCTACAGCATGCAGAAAATCCTGTTGATTGGTTTCCCTGGAATGATGAGGCTTTTGAAAAAGCCAAGAAAGAAGACAATCCAATCTTCCTGTCGATTGGATATAGTACGTGTCATTGGTGTCACGTAATGGCACATGAGAGTTTTGAGGACGAAGAAGTTGCATCATTAATGAACGATGCATTTGTGAATATCAAAGTGGACAGAGAGGAACGCCCGGATATTGACGGAGTGTATATGCAGGTAGCTCAGATGATGACACAAAGAGGTGGTTGGCCTCTTACTATCATTATGACCCCTGACAAGAAGCCCTTCTATGCAGGGACTTACATTCCAAAGAAAGGAAGATACAATATGCCTGGGATGTTGGATCTGATACCCCAAATCAAGAAGATATGGGAATCTGATAGAAGTAACATTGATGAGATTATTCAAAACATCGAAACAGCACTCACTAATACCTCAGGAGAAGCTGTTGGAGATGCTATTACAGAGGATGCATTGCAGTCAGCATTCAACCAACTCTCTCAGAGATTTGATGAAAAACTGGGCGGATTTGGAAGAGCACCAAAATTTCCATCACCTCACAATCTCATGTTACTACTAAGGATTTGGAAGAGGTATGATGACCCACGGGCTTTAGGTATGGTTGAAACAACACTAGAAGAAATGAGGAAAGGGGGACTATTCGACCAAGTTGGATACGGTTTCCACAGATACTCAACTGATGCAAACTGGCTCTTGCCACACTTCGAAAAGATGCTCTACGACCAAGCTGGTCTAATGATGATCTATACTGAAGCATATCAGGCCACCAAAAAATCACACTATGCAGATGTTGTAAAGAAAATATTCACGTATCTTATCCGTGATTTAATGAGCCCAGAGGGTTCCTTCTATTCTGCTGAAGATGCGGATAGTGAGGGTGTTGAAGGCAAGTTCTACGTATGGTCCTATGAGGAAATCCAGAGTCTCCTAACAGAAAAAGAAACAGAAGCGTTCACCAAGTTCTACAACATAGAACCTAGGGGGAATTTTCTCGAAGAAGCTACACGAGAAGAAACAGGTTTCAATATACCTCATATCACATCCAACGCTGAAGATATTGCAAACGAGTTCGGTCTAGAAGCTAATGAATTGTTGGAGATAGTTGAATCAGCCAAAATGAAGCTATTCACAGAGAGAGAAAAGAGAGTACGACCACATAGAGATGAGAAAATTCTGACTGATTGGAATGGTTTCATGATTGCAGCTTTATCAAAAGCAGGAGCAGCATTGGATGATGTCGATCTAGTCAATGCAGCAGAACAAGCTATGAAGTTTCTACTTGAGAATTTGATAAATGAGAAAGGGGAACTGTATCATAGATACAGCGATGGAGAGGTAGCTCATCGAGCATTCCTTGATGATTATGCGTACATCATCTATGGATTATTGGAGTTATATGAAGCGACATTTGAACCAAAATATCTTGAACGTGCAAAGCAACTCACTGACGATATGCTCCTTCACTTTCTAGATGTGGATAATGGAGGTTTCTTCTTCACAGCAGACTATTCTGAAGAGTTACTCGTAAGAAGAAAGGACTCATATGATGGCGCGATGCCTTCAGGAAATTCAATTGCTATGTTGAATCTCATACGGCTAGCTAGACTTCTAGGTGATAGCAAGTACGAAGACCATGCAACTGCTATTGGAAAAGCATTCTCAAGTGACATCAATCGAGCTCATTCTGCGTTCTCTATGATGCTTGTTGGACTTGACTTTGCTATAGGACCTTCATATGAGATTGTGATAGCAGGAAAGCCTGAGAATGATGACACTCGTGAAATGTTAAATCAAATCAGGAAGAACTTCATTCCTCGAAAGATAGTACTCCTAAGAGGAACTGAGAAACAGTCGCGAACTATTTCTAAGCTTGCTCCTTTTACAAAGTATCATGAACCATTGAATGGGAAAGCAACAGCACATGTCTGTGTTGATCACAACTGCAAACTACCTACAACTGACTTGGTTAAGATGATGAACCTCTTAGGTGAGGAACTTCACTGAGATGGTTTCTTGCCGGACCACCATATGAAGAGGACAACCACAACAATAGCTCCACCAAATCCGAATGCAAGAAGTGTTGCATTCTGAGATAAGAAATCATTTGGCCATATTGAAGTGAGTGTATTACCAGCCTCAAGCCATGAGTCAGCAATTCCTAGCAAGGCAGCAGAGATGTCGTCCAAGTCTTCTTCGTACGGGGCAAATGCAAGATCAATATCACCCGATGCATTGAATGAGTCTGCAATAGCCTTGAAAGTTGTAGCGACAAAACCAGTAGCTTTACTCATGTTCAGAGGATTGATGAGAGTTGAATTATCAGTGAGCACTTCGAAATGAGGTAATGCTTGTTCTCCAGCCTCAACAAAGCTAGTTAGGTTTGTATCAGACATAATTGATGGCAAAACTTCGAGAGACGTTCTATACGAGAGGTACTGCAGTGTGACCTGCGCTTCTAAACCCAGGCCAATGAACAGAATTAAGGATGCCTTGAAGTTCACTTCATTGGCAATACCATCAAAAACTGAAAGGTAGGATTTGAGGCCCTCAATAGTTATGTCAGTGCTCATTGTTCGAAATGCGGTTTCACCAAATTTACCAACATAAGCATTTGCACTTGAAGGAGAATATATGGCTCCAACACCAAGTAATTTGTCACGGATAAGAGGCCCAAGACTATCATCAACAACAACTGGAGCATCGCCATTAGGAATGAACGTGTTTGAAATGTAAAAGCGATTTGACCAAGCATTGTTTAGTGCGGTATAGGTAATCATAGTGTAATTTCCCCGACCGTCTTCTGGATAACCATAATCATCACCAAAGGAACCTACACCAGGATCAAGATACGTAACAGAATGTTCAGTGTCATTGTACCCTACCAGCAAGATAGCATGTCCACCACCTGAGAGACCTTCTGCTCTGAGAATATCATAGTCAGCTGCAGGAAGCCAAGATGGATCTACACTGACAAGTAATGGATAACCTGAATCTATAGTATCTCGCATGAGATCAAATGCTTCGTCTTCTCCATCAGTCACTCCAATTGTGAGACCTTCATTTTCCCATACCTGAACGTTCTGTTCGAAGTTAGGAATACTGGTATCAACATAGAGAGTATAGTCAATTCCGTAGAGACCTGCAAGGTAGTGTGTAGGTTGTGCTTGTGTATATAGAGAACCTGGAATCATTAGCATGGTATCGTTGATATGGAAGTACGCAAATGAGAAGCCAATTGATGAAGCTGCAAATACATCATAGAGACTGACATCAGCTCCAGCATATTGCATGGCCATTGCAGTTGCAGCCCATGCGCAGAATCCGTTAATCTCTTGCCACACATACGATACAGGGGGTAAGATTGCTTCTGCAGATGTGATGTACGAACGTTCAACATTTGAATAATCAGAATTGGACTGCACTATAGCAGGTGTAAGTAGAAGAAAAGTCATGAGCAGAATCATGATAGGTAATTTTTTCAATTGTCAGCGCTCCAAGCGCAATCACTGTTGGAGCAATCATAAGCTTGTCGATAGAGCAATGAGTGTTCCAATAATTCTCGTATTCAATGCTCACAAGAAATGTCAATGTCTAACGGGACAACAATTATTTCATTGTATGTATCTAATAATCATAGTTGAAGGTGTATTGAAGTTTGAAACGTAGTAATGCAATATACGCAGTAGTTATGATTGGTTTAATTGTAACTGCACTTGCTGCTGCGGTCACTTTTGGTTCACAACGACCAGCACCAATCGTGTTAGACGAAAACGCATCTTTCACTGGATATATCGAAAATGAAGGAGCATTCCGATTTCATTCAATACGAATTTATGAAAATGTGACTGGGATACATTTCGTTCTCAATTGTCCTGGAATTGATTTCGATCTTTATGGACGCTTGGGAGAATTACCATCACTCTCTGAATATGATTTTAGAGGTTATCAAAATGGGGGAGAGAACCTCAATTATTACGAACCTGAGCCCGGAATCTGGTATCTGATGGTCACCTCATACTCTGGTATTGGGCACTATGATCTTATCATAGAATTCGAATATGAATAGTTTAGTTCATCAAAGACAACCTTTATGCAATATTCACAGAATCAGAGCAATAGTTCTAGGAGTGATATTTGTTGAATTACCACCTCGTCTTGACAAAGAGATGTAATCTCAATTGTAAATATTGTCACGGCGGGGAAGAAACTGGTCCAGACACAGAGATACAGTATAGTCTAGATGACCTTGCGGCTTTTCTTAACAAGGATGATGAAATTCAACTGATGTTGTACGGCGGCGAGCCAACTCTGAGAATTCCCCTCATTGTTGAATTAATGGACAAGTTTCCTCAAGCACGTTTCATGCTTCAAACTAATGCGCTACTTCTCAATAAAATCCCCGAAGAATACGCAAAGCGATTTCACTCAATTTTGATTTCAATAGATGGTCCAGAAATGGTTACGGATGGTTATAGGTCAAAGGGAGTATATCAGAGAGTTCTAGAAAATGCTCGCTGGCTAGAAAGAATTGGATTCAAAGGTGACATCGTTGCACGTATGGCAGTTAGTCAAGAGTCAGATATCTATCGAGACGTGACCCACCTTCTCAATCTTAGAGAACCTACTTTCAAACATGTCCACTGGCAATTGAATGTCATCTGGGACGCAGAAGGTAACTGGCAGGATTTTGATAAATGGGTTGAAGAATCTTACAATCCGGGAATATCGCAACTTGTAGAAGAATGGGTAGATAAAATGGAGCAGGGAGTAGTTGAAGGGATAGTTCCTTTCATTCCATTAGTATTTACAATGCTCACTGGAGAAGCGTCTACCATGAGATGTGGTGCAGGAATCGATACATTTGCAATTCATGTCAATGGTAGTATCGGTGTATGCCCAATTTCACCAGATTGGGAGTTTTCGATTGTAGGAGATATTTTGACATCGGACCCAAAGAAATTGCGAAATATCATGAGTGTAGAGGAACCTTGTCCATCCTGTGAGGAATATGGGGTATGTGGAGGTAGATGTCTGTTTACGAACAAACAAAGACTCTGGGGCGAGGTCGGTTACAATAAGGTCTGCAATACTGTAAAACATCTCACTAGCACACTTCGAAAACAAATCCCTAGAATTGAGAAATTCATTGAAGATGGACTAATATCTCTTGAAGACTTCAAGTACCCTGAATACAATAATGGATGCGAAATTATTCCCTAATCTTCTGGTTCCATTTCAGACTCGACGAGGCTCTTCTGCATTACAACTATTTCTTCGCCAAAACGATCTAGACGACCAGTTTCTTCATAACCCATTTTAGTATAAAATTCGATTTGGGTTTCAACAGCTCCGTAAATCTCCACCTCAATAACTGAAACGTTCAAATGGGTCATCAAGTTCTCTGCATAGTCAACGAGCATTGAACCGATTCTTCTACCACGAAAGCTCTGTCTGACTGCAACTCTAGATACTACACCCACATTGCCAACCAATCGAATTCTCATCGTTGCTACTACTGTGTCTCCGACAAGGCCAATATATTGGTCACCCATTTGAATATGGCGAGCGATCTTTCCCAATCCTTCATCAAGTGCTGCGGGCATTCTCGATAATTGTTTCTTCAAAGGTTCATAAGCTTCCACTATTATCTCTTTGATAATATCCACTTCTGCAAGGATTGCCCGGCGAATAGTTACTTCAGCATAGTTGTAGATTGGAGATTCCTCCTGATGTATGCATATTATTGTTATGACACAGTGCGACATAAATGCATTGGAGAGGGAACGATTATTGTGATATATTAGATATATTCCCAAACGAATATTACTATTTGGGAGTGCTAACTTAAGGTGCTTTCTGTTAGATTGTTCGAGATGGGAAAAAATGGTTTGAATTTTGGATAACGTAGGTTTAAAACCGTCACTACCTGAACAGTGGAAGGAGACCACCCTATGACAGATAAAAACAAGGATAATGATGAAATCGTAGAATCCCAGATTAGCAAGCGCGATAAGAAAGAGCTGGAAAGGGGAGCTTGCGTGAATTGCGCCATTGCATCATTCATTATTACATTTCTAATGGTAATCGCATTAGTTCTGTAAGCTGGTTGAAGAATAAATGACATTTCTAATAGACCCAGCACTTCTGGTAATCTTTTCATTGGTATCTTGCTGGATAGGACAATCTGTCAAAAATAAAACTACATTGCAAGTAGGAAAGATTCTCTCAATCTTCAGCCTCTGTGTCATCATCTTCACAAGTACATCACTATACCTAAACATGTGGTACATGGATTGGTTCTGGCAACCGTTCTACCCACTAGTTACCTCAGGTAGAGATTTGATGATAAACTCAGGGATTTTCAATTTTGAATCTGTAAACACAATCGGACTGACTGACACACTCGCAGCAATTCAGATTATCCTCTATCCTTTATGGACATACATAGGACTTCGGATTTGGACGCATTTCAAGAATTAAAATGAAAAAGAAGAGGAGGAGGATTCCTAAAAACCCTCATCAGTTTTACTCTATTTATTGATCGTCATCATCATCGCCAAAACGCTTGGGAGCACCTAATCGACGACTGCTATCAACTCTTAACCTGCCATCATCGCGGTCAGGTTCAGGGGCAGCAGAGTATCTCTCAGTAGGTCGTGATTCTTTCTCCTCTGCGATCTCTTCAGCAATATCAGAATCCACTTCATCAGGATCGAGTTGTTCACCTTCATCTCGGGCTCTTTCTACCACTCGTCCAGCACGTTCAACACGTAGGTAGTAGATTGCAGTAAAGATTGCAATTAATGGGAATGCTATCATTTTTGATACATCTCTGAAGAGGAATAAGAATCTGGGATCTGTGAAGATACCTCCAGCATGGAACCATGTCCAAATCAGAGTTGTATTGTTTGATGCAACTGCAATGATAGAATCAACAAAGAAGAAACCACTTGCTAAGAAGAATGTCAATAGGGGAGCAAAATCACCAGTTCGCTCTCGCGATTCTTCGACTGCTTCGGATATAGTACTCCCAATACCACTCATCGCATATATCAAGAAGAATACTGACATCACGATATCTACGGGTTCCAATCCAAAAATGTCACTTCTCCTCATTACATTAATCAAGAAATATCCAGCATAGATTGCAATGAAGAGTGTAAGAACAGCTATGTTCAATGCTGCACCTCTTCCAGAGTAACGAATGAATGCTAGAAGCATTATAACAGCAAATATCCCCATCATCACATAAGCTATGATAAGGAAATTGAACTGATTAGCGATATTTTGCGATGCCATTGAAAAGATACCATCAACCATTGTCGCCATTCCAAAGAGATTATTGGGTATCAGATACAGCGCGATAATTGCTTCAGCTGCAATAATTACAATGCCTATAATTAAAAGGATGAAGCTTCCAATACCTAGGAGGAATCCTCCTTTTTTCGGTTCAGCTAGAGTTGCAACTCTCAAACCAGTTCGAGTTGAGAGATATGCCTGAAATGAAATCCAACCTAACCAGCAGATTACTGCAAAGAAAAGGAGCGCAATGGGTCCTGCCGCAATAGATAGGAATACAGAGATTGCGAAAGAAATTGCCATCCAGCTGATTCCTTTCAACTCGGTGGTTCGTCCTCTGCTACGTCTTGTTATCCAAAGTTTGTCAGCTCTTATTCCCATAAAGAGCGTACCTAGTGCAAAATAGATTGTACCAGCAGATCCAACATACACAAAGAAATTGACCAACAATACTTCGACATCAGTTCCTGCAGTTAGAGTCATCAAACTCGAAACAAATAGACCAAGAAATGTGGTGGCTACAAATATGATGGCGTACGCCAAGTACCTTCTAGTCTTAAGGTACACGCGCAGACCTTCAACAATTCCAGATAATAGCGGGATATTCAATTCAACAGCCTCCCTTGATATCTCTCGTTAGTACATGGAACTTTTTAAGCCTTCTCGGAACAGAATTTGTGTTTCTCCAGTGAAAGATAATAAGGAGAATAGTTGATGGTAGCGAGCTGATTATAGGAATGAGAACCTATGGTAGTGCGGGTCCTAATGGTCGATGACGATTCCGTTCATCTAGAGCTCAGTGAACGGTTTCTTACTCGTCAAAGTTCAGATTACCAAATAATTACTGTTGAAACCAGCGAAGAAGCCATCAAGCTCCTTAAGGAGGAGAATTTTGACGCGGCAGTTTGTGATATTGATCTTGCAAGAGATTCTATGAGTGGGCTTAATATTCTAGAGCAGATTAGGAGTTCTGGAAAAGATATACCTGTAATCATCTTTACTGGAAAGAGCAGAGAGGAATTTGCTATTCAGGCACTGAACCTAGGAGCAGACTATTACATTCGAAAGAGCTCGATTAATATCGAAGCACTCTATGCAGAATTATCATATTACATACTGACAGCGGTGGAGAAACGTAAGACAAAGAAAGCCCTCCAAGATTCGGAATTAAAACTTAGAGTCAGTGAAACACGGCTTGCTGAGGCTCAGCGCATCGCCCATTCAGGTAGCTGGGTGTGGGAAATTGAAGAGAATATAATAAGCTGGTCTGATGAGATATATCGTATTTTTGGCTTGGCTCCACAAGAGTTCTCAGCAACCTATGAAGCATTCCTAGATTCAGTTCATCCCGACGATCGAGAACTTGTGGACTCCGCAGTTAATGCGGCTTTTAATAAAAAAGAGCAGTACAGTATTGATCATAGAATTATTCGTCCAGATGGAAGCATTCGGTTTGTTCATGAAGAAGCAGAAGTCACTTACAATAAAGAGGGTAAACCAGTTCAAATGATGGGAACTGTTCAGGATATCACAGAACGAATTGAGGTTGAAGCCCAGATACGTGAAGAGCGAGATAGAGCCCAGAAATATCTTGATTTAACTGGAACAATGATCCTTGCTCTTGATACATCCTTCAATGTCACAATGATAAATCGAAAAGGCTGTGATTTGTTAGGTCACGATGAGAATGATGTGGTTGGAAAGAACTGGGTAAAATCATTCATTCCAGAACCGCTTCAAGAACAAGTCTATAGCTATCTGAAAGCGCTACTATCATCAGATCATAAAGAAGAATCCCATTGTAATTTTACAATCATAACGAAATCTGGAGAGCAAAAAGGGATACAATGTTATTGCACAACAATATGTGATGACAAAGGCGATGTTACGACAATTCTCGGGTCTGCTCAACCAATCGATGAAACGGTGCAAGAAGGAAAACTTGCATCCCAATCGCTCACAGCAAGAGTAGAATGGTGGCAAGGAGTGTTCGACCACTCACCGGGAGCTATTGGTATTTTTGACGCAGAAGGGTTGCTCATCGATGCAAATTCAGCAGCAGTCGAATTATTGGGAGTTAAAGAACGTGAAAATATGCTTGGTTTGAGTTTGTTCAAAGACTATATGCTGCCAATAGAAGTACTTGACAGTGTGCGAAAAGGAAAAGTTCATCGATTCCTTCACAAATGGGATTTCAAATTTGTTGCAGAAAGTGGTATTATTCAAACATCTAGAAGAGATATAGTATACATGGATATTGTACTATCTTCTCTTCAAGGTTCACAAGGACAAATTCATGGATATGTGCTCCATGCTACTGATGTTACAACAAGGAGACGCAATGAATTAGCATTGAAGACTAATGAGGAAATGTTCAGAACAATCTTTGAGGAATCACCAATATGTATAGAACTCTTTGATTCAGATGGAATTCTAATTGGAGCCAATAAACAAACTGTGGAACTCTTTGGACTTGAAAAAATTGAGGATTTAATTGGATTTGACATCTTAAATGATCCAAACACTCCAGATTTCATCAAAGAGGATTTGCGACAGGGAAATGCGGTTTCGTATGAAACACGATTCGATTTCTCAAAGGTACAACTTCATAATCTGTATAAATCATCAAAAACTGGAATCATGCATTTACAATGTATGTTCTCACCACTTCAATATGGAAAAGATGAGGATCTCTCAGGGTATATCATACATTTGCAGGATGTCACGGATAGACATGTTGCTGAGCAAGCTTTGGTGAAAAGTAGAGAAAGTTTCAAGGAACTCTACAATAATGCCCTCATAGGTCTCTTTCGTGTAAGAATTTCAGATGGCATGATCCTTGAGTGCAATGACCAATTTGCAAAGAGTTTCAGTTTTGAGAATAGCCAGGTGCTTCTTGATAATTCATGCTTCTTCAAAGATTTTCTTCCAAGTCCAAATACTTGGACACAACTGAAAGGAACAATTAAGGAACAGGAAAGTCTGGTAACAGAGCTCGCAGTTACAACCAAGGATGGTCAAAGATTATGGATGCGATTTGCCCTTCAATTATGGACGGGTATGGGATTCATTGAGGGAGTCATGTCAGACATCACTCAAGAAAAACAAGCACTTGAGATGCTTCGTAAACAGAAAGAGGAGCTAAGTGACTTTGCACATACCATGAGTCACGATTTGAAAAATATTTTTCAAAACATGTTTGGCTTCATTGAGTTGATAGAGGATGAAAACGATTTCACTCATTTAAAACGACTTCAAACTTTGATTAGTGAAACCAGCGAACTCGTGGACCATTCTGTTGCTCTAGCAGATGCAGGGCTTACTGTTGAAGAACAGCTCACAGAAGTTGATTTGGACCATGTTGTCAGACTTGTTGCAGATTCGACAATACCTGAACTCGTTGAATATATTCAGGACCCATTACCAGTAGTAAAAGCAGATGAGATGAAAATAACACAGATTTTCCGGAACCTGTTTGACAATGCTGTTAATCATGGACAACCTACCAAGATAGAGGTGAAGTGTGAAATTAGAAATGGTAATTTCTGTATCACAATCAGAAACAATGGGATAGAAATTCCTGAGCAAACCAGATCAAAGATTTTCACGAAGGGTTTCACAACAAGCAAGTCTGGTCAAGGGTTTGGCCTAACTATAGTAAAACGGATTGTTGAAGCGCATAATTGGACTATACAACTCACACCTTCAGGGATGACCACATTTGAACTCAATATTCCTGAGCAAAACACATCAAAATAATCAGTTTTGAAGGGGTTTTAATCAATCACTCGCCTACACAATACAACATGCTTAATAGGTGAAATTGTCCAATTATATTTGTGGTCAGTGGAATTGTGTAGGGTCTCGTTTTCGTAACATGCCCTCATTACATAACTCCCCCCCTCCTACCACATGAGCCCTGCTATCCCTGGCCACACCTCTTACTTCACACTCCTTCTTTTCTAGTGATGAGGTTCCAACTTACACTGCCAATTCTTTCTTGAACGAGCTGTGTTCTCGATTGTTGCAAATGCGTTAGCTTCTGAGCATACACATTTTCATGTGAAACCAATAGGGATCTATCTAGCTGACGAGATTGGTGGCGCATTAATAGACCAAAACACTGATGTATTAGGTCCCCTTATTCAAACTACTTTCGCTAATCTGAGGTCGTTAAGAGTGAAACCACTTGGAACAATAATCATGTGTTTCCCCCATGTCGATGAAGAAACAAAATCTGTACTCCAGTCAGTTATGGAAGAAGCAGAGAACTATGCTGATTTTACAGAACGGTTGTGCGATAAAGTTTTCTCCGAACAAGTATCTCTAGAGTTACAGTACTTCGCATGTTATCATGCTTACAATTTGGAGAATTTTGCTCAAATAGATCGGTTTTTCAAATTAGATGAAATTTCTGTTTACATTGAACCTCTTCTCTTAGCCATTCGAGTGTATAAGGGTGAACCAATTGATTTGAATGTGATAAATGAATCACTTACTAAAGCCATGGAAGTTTTTCCTAATGACTGGCTTGCATGCCATCTTTATCTAGCATGGCGACGTATGGCTATATCCTTTATTCCTGATACTGATACGGTAATTAAAACCATGGAGGCTATAGGGGAGCGCATCAAGAAGGATAAAGACTTTGAGTGTTTTGAATCACTTTTCATCGGTTTTAAGGCATACCGGATTATAATGGAGGGTAATCTCACGGAAGCAGTTCATTTGGTGAAAAAGGTATTATCATTAGCACGGAAGCATGACGAGCTCCTTTTGGCTGCGGATGCGCTATATTTTCTAGCTGACATTATCATGTATGAGGATGTGTCACAGGCTATAGGTTTCATTTTGGAACAAAAAAAGCTATGTGAACAAATAGGATATGAATATGGTTTAGCAAGGAACTCAGGTTCACTTGGTCGCATCATGACACTTCGTGGAGAATATGATGCCGGCATTAGTTATCAATTGGATTATAGTAAGGCATCTGAATCCATTGGTCATCCTGATGCATATTTGAATCTCCGACCAGCCTTTGTATATAATCTAATAAGGAATGGACGAAAAGCGCTCGAGCACTCTGAAGTCGCAAAGGGAAAAACTGATGGCAGAAAAAGAACCGTGGCCTATTATTACCTGCAATTAGCATATGCAATGATCAACCTTGGAAATGAAAAAGAAGCACTCAACCACCTTGATACAGCAAAACAACTTGCAGTTCAATCTGGTTGGCAAGCATATCTTGATCTACATCAATTACTTGAAGGTATCATGGAAAAGGAGAGCGGAGATTTTCAATCTGCGACAGACACTTTTGAATCCTTGATAAAGCGGTGTAGCGAAGGTCATTTGTACAAGAATCTGTGCTTCTTTCATCTTTCAGATATTGAGGTTGAAACATACTCATCCGAACAAGTTGTTCTCTCTGAATCATGGCTACACCGATTCGAGATCTATGTTGAGGAAAGAGATTATCCCGGTTTTGTAGCTCAAGCTAAGATTCTGAAGGCTAAGCTCCTTCTAAAGCAAGGTGAACATGAGAAATCACAGGCACTGGTTAATGAAGTACTAAAAGTTGCGGAATCTCCAAGCATGAAGTATCTCAGAGAAATGATTGCCTTATATTTACCCGAAATTTCAAGCTGAAGCTGCTAACTGATGATGGTGATGCTCATCATTATCCTTTAAGGACATCAGAAGCAATATCCTTCGCTGTATCCTGAATCTTCTCAAGCTTCGTTATTTGAGCCTTGAGTAGCTCGAATTTATCCCTTTGTACGAACAATGTCTTCTCTACAATAGATGCGATAGCTTCGGATCGGCTTTTGAAGATATCAAGTTTTACAAGTATGTCCAGCATACTAACGAGTTCGTTATCGAAACGTGTCATAACGGGTACATCACGTTTCGTACCTGACTCTCGAGTGGACAACTCATCGATTATCACTTTTCTCAAATTTTGAGAAGATTCATCCTGTTTCTTCTTCGGTGCCAACCTAGCTGACCTCTAACTAACTGTGATAATTACACAAGATGTTCATAAACCTGACTCTTGATGTAATTACGTAATCACGTAACACTTATTACATTATTCTATATAACATTACTTCGTGGATATTCAAATACCACGTATTGCGGAGGAGAGAATACCGCAATTATGGAATAGTGTGTTGGGAGGTGAAAAAGTGAAGAAAAAATCAAAAAGTGTGTTTGTAGTTCTTCTTGGTCTGATGTTCATGCTAACATTAGTATCTGCAATGCCGGTGGAAGCCAAGAAGCCGCTTAGGTGGGAACTAAATGCCAGCTATACATTCGATCCTGAATGGACCGGTGTCGTTTTGAGAGATGATGGGTCTTCTGGAATCATCTATCTAGATATCATCACCTATGTAGACCTACCTGATGTGCAACATTTCACAGGAATCATACAGATTGAGTGGGATGGTGGTGGTGGATATATTGAAGGAACTTTTGCAGGAAAAGTTGTTTGGTCAGAAGGGAGGTATGTCATCAATGGTCAGATAACAGTGACTTCTGATAATTGGGCACATCTGAATGGTCGAAATATACACATTATGGGTATTATTGATATGTCATTTTTCCCATA
>JABCTV010000236.1 GCA_018238205.1 Candidatus Thorarchaeota archaeon | reverse complement strand
TTCCATTGGTATAAGACGCAGAGTTGGAACAGGGGTTATAAGGATCTACACTGCAAACAGGGGTCTTGTTGTTGTGACTTCATCTGTAACAAATGAATGGGCTAGAATTACTGGCTCTTCTCCAGGTGGAACTTTTCCAACAAGAATTGGGGTAAGGCTGGATACAGCTGGCGACTCAGTTGATATTGAGTTCCCACAGATGGAATATTCTACAGGACGCTCAGACATCACAACACCCTCAGAGTACATACCAACAACCACAGCACCAGTAACCAAAGTCTTCTGCTACGCCAACGAAAACACCGTAGTCGACAACGTAGTAACCGAAGGAGCCGAGAGAACAGCAACAGTCCACGGGCGGGATATTACTGTCAAGGGTGCTTTGCTTGATCCTCTGCCTATGTTCCAGTGGAATGAGGATGCTACTAATGTAGTTATTCAATCACTTGACCTTAGTTTATGGTCAAATGACGCAGGTATGATAGTTTCGCAAGATAGAAACGATTTAGAAGGTGCTCCAAATAATGCTTACTCGCTTTCAGATCAAGACCTTTCTTCTTATCTTGATTCGCAAAGCCCAGTATTTGCACAACAAGGTGCCGGTACATTAAAATGCTGGATAGATAAAGACATTACTGCGATTCATTCAGCAGCTATTATCCTGCGTGTTGGAGCTGGAACGGTAAATAGTATTGTTCAAATTGCTCCATCAACTGGTGGGTATTATGATAATATTCCTGCAAATACAATTGATCTGGAGGTAGTAGATGCTGGCTTGCATTGGATAGTGCTACTTGAAACATCAAAAACAGACAGTTCATTGATCCAATACAATCCAGCACACAGCATGGTTGTTCCACCAGATGGAACTGACAGTGTGGCAGCAATAGGAGTAACAAGTTTTATTCAGAGTGAGTTCCACCTAAACAAAACAATAGCCCAAGTACGTGACCTACCACCAATCATCACAACCACAGCACCAGTATCCATAACCCAACCACAGGTAGAATTTGATGCAGCAAATCATGATGATGCCAGTGGTATGTATTTCGCAGAACTAGACTACGCAGGAGAAGATACAGCGAGTGTCCTGGATATCGGTGGGAATGAGGTGCTTAGTATTGGTGATGGTGGTGATGGGGTTGAGTTGTTTACAGGATTTGATCTGGAAGAATCTCCATGGATCAATCACGGAGATGGTACTTGGTCAATTGATGGCTCTCAAACTGGAGACACTAATCTAAGGTATTTTAGCGGTATTGATCCTGCTATTGGTACTTATCTCCAGTTTACTATCAGAATTGAGGAGTTGTCAGGTGATTACCCTCAATTCTATGTTTTCAGCAACACTCCATTAGTGCTAGCAGAGGGGTTAAGAGTGATAACCCATGTGTCAAGTGACGTTCATTTCATAGTTCGTGCTAAAGCTGGTAGTGCTTTCAAGATAACCCTTGTGTTAGTTCAAGAGATAACAGGGCAAACATTAAACCTAACAGACCAAACCAACCTACTCCAACTCCCAATAACCCCAGGAACCCACAAGGTAGCCGTGGCGTATGATGCTACTGAAGCTCTCATGCAGTTATCCCTAGATGGATCAAGTATCGAAGGAGCCTATGACGGAGACTTTGGAGCAGGAATGATTGAACCGAAAGAAACCATGGATAACCTGGCTCGGTATTCAGGTGATTACGAAACAATCTTGAAACCAAAAGCCATAGCGCTTACATCTCAGGTAACATTTAAAAGTAATGATGTATTCTTTGAAGGAAAACCTGTAACATTTGGGGATTGATATATGGATCTGAGAACTATTGAAGCTGATAACTTCATACCTGAAAAAGCTGCTATTCATGACCTTGTCGATACCGGCACTCCATTAACATTGGTATCCGGTGTCAGGACGCTGTATACCAACGATGGAGCAACATATGAGTATCAGTCGAGTGAACAGGCAGTAAACTTTGATAATGCCACTGGCAAGCTCACATGCGGTTCTGTGGTTGATGCTGCAGTTGATATTAAAATTGGCGGTGCAATGAACGCTGCTTCTGCGAATACCAGGATCAGAGTTGAACTTGTCATGGGTCTCGACGGTGACGAGGTTCCTGTTGATGATGTTGAAATTGATATATCAGAATTAAGAAAAATCGGTATATAAGACTAAAAAAATGAATTTATGTATTAATTTAGGAGGTAAGGAAATAAGATGAAAATACGTAAGCTTATCATACACAACTGGCGATCAATTCATGAACTATCTTTATCTGCTGAAGACTTGATGATTTTTATAGGGCAAAATAACCACGGCAAGTCGAACATTTTATCAGCAATCCTTTTCTTTTTTGGTGAGATTCCATTGGATGTACTGGATTTCTACCGGGACAGAGAGGACTTGTTCGTGGAGGTTTTGTTTAGCGAACTGGATGATGGAGATCGAACGACATTCAAAAAATACGTGACTACGGAGAACAATATACGTGTTCGAAAAGAAGCTACAAAAGACTGTGTATTCACCTACCATGGATATGTGGAGGTTCCCGAAGAAGACTGGTTAAGGGAGGAAAATATCTCAAATTACATAAAGAGAGAAGATGCAGAGACTCTCCCTTTGGCAGAGCTACTACCAGATTCTGGACGTATTACGAAAGATGCCTTCCGTCAAGCACAGGAAAAATACATAAACCAGAATCGTGAGGATCTAATATTTTCTTACGAGCTTGAAGCAGGTCCTTTTCTTGGCGCTAAGAATGTGGCTAAAGGAATCTTCGGAGATGTTTATTTCGTACCATCTGTGAAGAAAGCAGAAGACGACCTTTCCACGAAGGGGCGATCGGTCTTTAATGCACTCTACGAACGAGTCATTAACAAGATGTCAGAGGAGAATCAGGAATTTCGAGAGGCTAAAGAAAAAATCGTGTCGCTTATGCGCATTCTCAACAGAATGAATGAGGACGGTACAGAAAACATAGCTCGACCAACAGAACTTAGTTCCTTTGAAGAATCCATTAATATCGAGATAGAAAATTGGAATACAACTATCGATGTCGATATAATCCCACCTGATATCAATGACATTTTCAAAGTGGGTACTAAAGTTTGGGTGAATGATGGGATTCGTACTGATGTAGGTCGAAAAGGGCAAGGCCTACAGCGCGCTCTCATCTTCGCACTAGTACGATCCCTTGCGAAACTTATGCGCCAGGAAAGAGAGGAGGCTGATGGGGCTGAGGCGTCAGCCCAGGGTTTTTCTTCCCGCCAAGCGTCCAGATCGTGGTACTTCATTTTAGAAGAGCCGGAGCTCTATTTACATCCACAAGCCCAGCGCGAGCTGTTCGATTCGCTGGTGAAACTATCAAGCGGTGAGAGTCAAGTACTATTATGCACTCATTCGAGTTCATTTATCAGCCTTAAATGGTACCATTCGATCTGCGTTGTTCGGAAGAATTCCCTTGAGGAAGGTACCACGGTTCTACAATGTACGGAAGAGTTGTTCCCAGAAGAGAAAGACAAGAATTTGTTCAATATGACCTACTGGATCAACCCGGATCGTGGTGAGCTCTTTTTCGCTAAAAAAGTAGTTCTCGTTGAAGGCCCTACTGATAAAACTGTGCTACCCCAGCTTGCAAATAAATTGAATATATTTCGACATGAATATACGATTATAGACTGTGGGTCAAAGGACGCGATACCCAATTATTTACGGCTTCTCAATCGATTCAAGATCCCTTATGTCGTTGTTTACGACAAGGACCATCAGACCAGCAAGTCGCCAGATGCCATTCTGTCTGCTGACAAATCTTCCCAGAAGATTGAGTCGAACGTAGATTCTGCCCTTGGGAAGACAATCATCCTGGAAAACGACATTGAGGAAGAAATCGGTATTCTAGAACCTGAAAAGAAAAATAAGCCATACATAGCTGTTGCGCATGTTTGCAAAAATGACTTCATTATGTCAGATTCACTTCAGGCAAAAGTTGAATCTATCTATGCTCAGTAACGTAGAGACGCACAACCAGAAGAAAGTAAAAGGGATCAAAGGAAAATTCAAGATTTAAATCTTTATCGTTGACAAATTATTTAATTTACTGTTAAGAATAAAGATTTGACCCCTATAAGTATAAGTATAGTGAAATTGGAAATTCAACAGTAACCGATATATTAAGCGGAAGATATAAGGAAAATGACTTCATAATCAAATAGAGGATGGAGATTGATAAAAA
>JABCTV010000235.1 GCA_018238205.1 Candidatus Thorarchaeota archaeon | reverse complement strand
AAAACCTCCACCCAAAAAAGTCACAGGATTTGATTGAACGAATGGGTTCTTCCCTGCTAGTTCTGGTACATAATTACCAACCCGTATTCCACCCCATAAACTTGGATCCAAAGTCAATTTAACATTATATCCAGCTGCTTTCATAATTGCAAGTACATCAGATTTCATTTTATTTCTATATTGTTCATAAAGTGTAGAGTTTCACAAATCAAGCACTGAGGCGGATAGTCAACTAGAAAAAGTCCTTCAGGTCATTCTTGTGTTGTGACAAGTTCTTGACCTGTCGAGGATTGGAAAGGACCGTTTTGTCAAGTTTAATGTGTAATACTCACTTTCTAATATATTCTAGACACTCAAACATTTGTGGTCCTGATGAGTCAAGATGAGAAAAGAGACAAAGTCGGTCTACCTCCTGGAACAATCATTCATACAGGCGAGAAACGACATGAGGATGTTATAATAAAAATAATTGAGTTCTCAGAAGGTGAGATTCGAGAATACGACGCAGACTCAATTGAAGACTGCAGTCCTTCATTGAAGGATGATGCAACAAAGTGGATTCACTGCATGGGAGTTCATGATGTCGATATTGTTGAGAAAATATGTAATTTCTATAAAATTCATCCACTTGTGATTGAAGATATTCCTAGTATCGGTCAAAGACCAAAGCTGGACGCGATGTCAACAGGTGTATACACAGTTCTGAGATCCTATGACCTCCTTGGAAACGATGTTCATTCAGAGCAAGTATCAATTGTTTTTGGAAAAGGATACATCATCTCATTCCAAGAGTCTTCAGATGACATCTTTGATGCTATTCGTATGCGAGCACGACGACCTGGTGGTCATATTCGTAAGGGAGGCTCTGACTATCTAGAATATGCTTTGCTAGATCTCATAGTGGACAAGTATTTCGTTGTTCTGGAATACATTGGCGATAGAATTGAAGAATTGGAAGATGATCTTATTGAGGAAGGTTCAGCTGAAATGCTGACTGAAATCTACAAACTCAAGAGAACTCTAATTGCCTTCAGACGTCATATTTGGCCTCTTAGGCAGGTAGTATTGAAATTACAGAGAGATTCTCCTCAATATGTAAGTGATGAAACTCTGGTTTTCCTAAGAGACCTCTATGATCATGTCATTCGCGTGACAGATCATGTTGAAACATATCGCGAATCAATAACTGGAATGCTTGACATCTACCTCTCGAGAGTTAGTAACAAAATGAATGAAGTTATGCAAGTGTTAACTGTTATCTCAGTCATTTTCATACCCCTTACTCTTATGGCGTCGATTTACGGAATGAATTGGCAATGGATGCCTGAGCTAGAATTCTATTACGGCTATCCAGTCTTCTTAGCTATCATGTTCATTGTGGGTTTGACACTTCTAAGTTACTTTAGACGGATTGGATGGGTCTAGACTTAGATTGCTACAATAACTAGAATGACTCCCACAACCGTGAGAAGGACCCCAACGATTGATAGTCGACTGAATGATTCTTTGAGGAATATGATTGAAATTGGGACTGCAAAGAGTGGAGATGTGGAACCGAGAAGCGAAGCAATTGATGCACCAATCAATTTGACAGTATAGGTGTAAAGAAGAGTACCCAGAGTCATACCTAGAAATCCCGCTGCCATGACAATCTTTGCTGCTCTCCTAGTTGGCATTGGCATTCCACGTTTGACCGCTGTCAGACACAGAGGTACAAAAATGGCTCCTCCGAATATCATCCTTACGAAAGTAGCATCAATAGGATCTATATCTTGTACACCTATCTGAAGAAATACACTCCCTAGAGACCAACAGATTGCCGCTAGAAATGCCAAACCGATACCAAGGAAGTCAGCTTTGCGCATCTCTTGTTTTTTATTATTAGCAACTTGTTCTCTTGATATCACTGCCACTCCAATCACCGCAATTACTATTCCAAAAAATCGACTGATAATGATTGGTTCATTAACGAGGAAGATTGCGATAAGATATGTGGAAATTGGAAAGATGTTAGCTATTGGAAAGGCATAGGAAACTCCAATGCGTTCTTGGCTTGTTAGATATGATAAATCTCCTATTACAAGACCTATACTGACAGATGCAATGAGAAAGACAAGTGATTCAATTGGAACATAGAATGGTGCTGTTCGAAATGGTAGTATGACAATGAATGTCATAAATGCCATAGCTGCCCACATCTTCAGGGCGGAAATTGCTAATGGGGTAGCTTCCTTACTCTGAGTTTTGTAGACGTTCGTTGATACCGCCCAGAGAAATGCAGTGAACAAACCAATCACGCTACCTATGAGAAGTTCAGGAGAAATCTGCATTTGGAAATCGATATGAGTGGCTCCTAAGGTCTTATTGAAGTTATTCAATGATACAATAGATCTTATCTTGATTTCGCGTCTAAATCGTGGATCTCGTTCTCCGCGCACTTGTTTTCTAAATTCTAATTAACCATTTCAACCCAATTTCTTTTTCCAAGCTTTCTCAATTTTCTTCTCACGATTATATTGGGACATCTCTCCGCGATTGGGGTATGTTACTCCAGTCCCAATAACAAAAACGTAGAAACAGATAAAGAAAGCTCCCAAGATGAACCCGAGAATATCACCTGCAATAAACCACCCAATTAAACCAGTTCCAACAGCTATGGTCATGGTCCACAATCCTGAAAAGAAGAAGAACCATTTTCGTCGTGAGGGTGTGGCAAGGAGAAAAGTTTCATAATCAATTTTCAGAGCAGGTTCTTTGTATTTACTGAAGCCCATAGCTTCAATTTTTATTCCTAAGACCTTGCCTGCAATTAATCGGCCATATGGGTAGAAAAATGCAATCATAAGAAAGATACCCATGAATCGAAGAAACAACGCAATGATCTCTGGAAAACCCCATGAGAGAAAATTAAGCCAGGAAACAGGAGTATTCAATGCGTGCAAATACAAAACAAACGATAGTATTCCTAGTATGGTTTGTGCGGCGACGAATGGACCCAGCGAATAGGTTTTCCCTCTATCCATATCGAACAGTATGTTTCGTATTTCCGTTGCTTTTTCTACCTCTGAGATGTCGTGATCAGTTTCTCGTTTTATCTCGCGAACTAATCTCCAAAATTGTTTTCGAGTTTGTTTTGGCACCTCAGTTGTACTGCTTACAACTTCAAATATTTCATCAAGTTCATTTTGTCTTGTTGACAAGATCAGGTCTCCACGGTACAATAGAACAGAACAGAATTTAGTCATTTCTATTCATAGTTCAATTACAAGATTCTTTCTGCAGCATCAATTGTCGCGTTACAATACGGGCACTTGGCCTGGAGAGGTCCAACCCAATCAACTTCTTCTGTACTAATCGCAGCACCACAAGATGGGCACTGAGATGGAATCTGGTAGATTGATTTTCTGCCTCTGCCTTGTGATTGATTTTCTGTACGAAGTGAGTAGTCACCAGTGTAAACAATAGATTCGCTGTGGTATCTACCAATTTCTGGTTCTTGTTGTTGTTTCTTTCTCTGTGTTAGAAATCCTGCTAGGCAGACTACTATACCAAAGATTCCCATTCCAAAAGGTGCCAATACAAACAGGAAAGGAGCTCCCCATTGAAGAGCTGTTATTCCCATTCCAAAGGCAACAGAACACCATAACACCATAAAACAAATTATAACAATATGCCCTGCTTTCGAATCTCCACTCATGGCCTATTTTCCTCGGCTAATTTCAGTTCTTAACCAATTTAAGTCTTCATTAATTTTTATTACAATACTCGAATAGTGGTACGATTCAATATTTTTCCCGAATTATCGAAAATGTGTTATGCCAAGCTTTTTGTAGTTGACATTCGGCGTGTAACCCTCGATTATCCCTGCCTCTTCGAGTTTATTTCTGATTTTCAGCACTGCTTGAGGCGTAACTCCAATTTTCTCTGCTGTTGCACTATCCGATATCCTGCCGTGACCTATCAACTGCTTAAGCACATATTTGTCGTTTCTCGTTAACCGGATAGACGGTTTATCCTTATCAATGGGCATTTTCAATGATATTCATAAAATCGTATTTGTTTAACTCTGTTCCTTCAGCATAATTCTCTTTTTAGGAGGTTTATAGTTTTTGGTGTGTGTTTAGTAATATCCTAATCTATAGCACTTGATCAGAAGTAAAAAGATTCGTGCTAACTCCAGTCGTAGTCTGCTGACTCTTCCAGATTCTGTCCATGAACCAACACGTTCCCGGAT
>JABCTV010000234.1 GCA_018238205.1 Candidatus Thorarchaeota archaeon | reverse complement strand
GAAACGAGCTCGACTAATCAATTCATCAAAAGCTATGACAGAATATGGTTCCGGAGTTCCTGTAGGAAGTGACACCATCTATCTAGCTACTGCTGATGGTGAAGGAAGAGCAGTTTCATTCATCAACAGTCTCTATCGTGGATTCGGAAGTGGTCTCGTCGTACCTGGCACTGGAATCAAGCTTCAGAATAGAGGGAATCTACTATCCCTCGACCCCGAACATCCTAATAGATATGCTCCAATGAAATTACCCTTCAACACGATCATTCCAGGAGCTCTTTACAAGGACAAAGATTTCGTAGGCGTCTTTGGGATTATGGGTGGAGCACACCAAGCACAAGCTCATGCTCAGTTTGTTAGTAATTTGGTTGACTATCAAATGGGTCCACAGGCTGCTATGGACTATCCACGTTTCAATCATGATCATGAAGAGAATATAGTTGCTCTGGAGCATGGGTTCCCTGTAGTCGTACAGAACGAACTCCGAAAGGTGGGTCATCGACTTGCTGAAAAGACTGTATCAGCTTTTGGTGGAGGTCAAGTTATCCTTCGACTTGAGGACAGTTGGATTGCTGGTTCTGACTTTAGGAAGGATGGACAAGCTTCAGGATTTTAATAATATCCATAGTAGTTAATGAAATAAGACAGTGTATAGCATTAATTCAATAATGGGAGATAATGAAGAATGAGTGGCGAAAAATTTAGAGAAGAAAGCGACCTTCTGGGGTCACGAATGGTGCCTAAGGATGCCTTCTGGGGTATTCAAACACTGCGAGCACAAGAGAACTTTGATGTTTCTCGGGTCAATTTATCTAAATACTCAACACTGATTCAATCACTAGCAATGGTGAAGAAGGCATGTGCTCTTGCAAATGAAGACCTTGGACATTATAAACCTAAATTCGGCAAGGCAATCATTCAGGCTTGTAATGAAATTGTTGATGGTGCACTAGAAGACCAATTCGTCGTGGACATGCTACAAGGAGGCGCAGGTACTTCCACCAACATGTGTATCAATGAGGTTATCGCATCTCGTGCAAATGAGATTCTTGGTGAAGAGCGAAATTCAATGAGTCCTATTTCCGCAAATGATGACGTCAATAAAAGCCAGTCAACGAACGATGTTTATCCGACTGCCATCAAGATTGCAACTATATTCGGTCTGAGAGATCTAAAAACATGTCTCGCCAATCTCGTGGAGGCTCTTGATGAGAAGGCAACAGAGTTCAAAGACCTACTGAAGTTGGGTCGTACCGAGATGCAAGATGCAGTTCCTATCACGCTTGGACAGGAGTTCTCTGCTTGGTCTGGAGCTCTTAAGAGAGACCTAAACCGGATTGCATCAATTAAAGCAGTCCTGAAAACTCATAATTTAGGCGCCACAGCAATCGGCACTTCACTCAATGCAGACCCCGAATACATCGAACTCGCTGAAAAGTATTTGAGAGAGGTCACGGGGATTGAGGAACTGGTAACAGCAGATAATCTCATAGATGATACTCAAAACAGTGACGAATTTGTTCACGCATCAGGGTTGCTTCGTGTCATCGCCACAAATCTCAGCAAGATTTGCGGGGATTTGATACTACTATCTTCCGGTCCTATTGGTGGGTTCCATGAGATCACACTTCCTCCTGTGCAACCTGGCTCCTCAATAATGCCTGGAAAAATTAATCCTGTGATACCCGAAATGATTACTCAGGTTGCATTCCAAGTAATGGGTCATGACTTAGTAATCACAATGGCAGCACAAGCTGGACAATTGGAATTGAATGCGTTTGAACCTGTGATTGCATACAACTTTTTCCAGAGTTTGAAAATTCTGAAGAATGCGATTCCGATTCTGACTGAGAAGTGTATCAAAGGAATTCAGCCTAATCCTGTTGGTCTTGATATAGTTCATCGTAGTGTTGGTCTAGTCACTGCTCTCAATCCAGTCATTGGCTACAAGGCTGCAACGCGTGTTGCTAAACAAGCATTGGATACAGGTCGCTCGATACGCGAGATTGTACTTGAAGAGGGTCTCATGGATGAGAGTTGGTTGGACATTGTTCTCTCACCAGAACGTATGACACGAGCTGGCAATCCGAGTCATGACCACTTTAAGAAATCCAAAGATGAAGAGTAATTTCATCAAGTGTCCATTATTACATCGTAAGCGATGTTGTCAGCATGATCGCTGATTCGCTCCAGGTTTCTCAGTGTTTCAATGAAGATTGAGTCTGCTTCTGGTTTACACACACCATGTCTTACACGGTCAACATGAGTTTCCTTAAGTTTCCGTTCTAGAACATCAACATCATCTTCAAGTCGCTCAGCTACTCTTGCAAGATCTTTATTTTTGGTCTTCAATGACTTGATAGAAGTTGAATAGGTTTTTTCGACTAGGTCGAACATTTCACCGAGTTCTTTCACTGCTTCCTCTGAGAAGGAAATATCGTCTTTCACCTTGTCAGTCACAAACTCTGCAATGTTTGATGCTAGGTCTCCTACTCTTTCAATATCAGTTAGAATGGCTAGGAGTTTGATCCGCCAGATGGCATCTTCTTTATTCAGCTCTTCTTCTCGGATTTTATCGAGGAATTCCTCAGTATCTCTACAGTTCTCATCCACATCATCTTCATAACGAATGACCTTTCTTGCATCCTCAAGGTTTCGAGTGAGAAGTGCGCTCTTACTTAGAACAATCATCTCAACGGTTTTTTCAGCAGTAGCGATTGCTTCTCGTTCTGCTTCCATTAACGCGGCTTGGGGCATGTGCAGCATTTCATCATCGAAGAAATGTTTCCCTATTATTTCACCCTCTTTATCTGGTATCAGCCGTTCGCAGACTTTGACAACCACGCCAACCAATGGAATGAACATGAAGCTAACAGCCACATTGAAAATTGTGTGTGCATTTGCAATCTGACGCGGAAGATCTGCAGATGTTGTTGTCACCAAGTCCGCGAATGGACCTAGGAAGGGTAGGAATATGGCTACTCCAACTACATTGATGATGGTTTGAGCAACTGCTGTTCGCTTTGCGGGAGTGGTTGCACCAATTCCGGCGGCTAATTCTAGGAAACATGTTCCAATATTAGCACCCATAACTAGAGCTATTGCTGGAGCAAGACCAATTGCACCGGCTGCGCCCATGGCAATTACAAGACTTGTTGTTGCAGAACTACTTTGGGTCACGCCTGCTATTAATGCACCAATGAGAATTCCGTAAATAGGAATGGCTCCGAAATTATTGATGAGATCTGTGAAGACCGGGTAGTCTGTTGTTAGCGGAGCGGCTCCTTGCTTCATGAAATCCATTGAAAGGAATAAGAGTCCTAAGCTGAAGATGACTGTCCCTGCAAGTTGAACATTTTCTCTTTTGGAAAACATCTTCATGAAGAAACCGATTGCGACCATAGGCCAGAAAATGCCTCCAATATTAAACGATACGAGTTGTGCAGTAACTGTGGTTCCAATCTCTGAACCGAGCATGACATTCACTGATTGTCTGAATGACATCAATCCTGCATTTACAAAACCAATTAGGGTTAGAACTGTAATGCTCGAACTTTGAGTCATGAAGGTTGCAGCGGTACCAGCCCCCATTCCTCTAATTGGATCATTGCTTACCTTTTCTAATGTCCTAACAACACGTTTTCCAGAGATTTTCCCAAGGGTTTCTCTGAGGAGAGTCACACCATACATGAATAGGGCGAGACCACCAATAATATTGAATGCAATAGTCAGCTCTGCTATCATGTTCAACGAATGCCGCTGCCGTCATATGCTACATATGAACTTTTTGCCGTTCATAATTATCTAGATAAAGCAATGAAGTTCCGGGTTTATTGTCCCGGAACTAGTTTTTCTATAGCCTAGTATGCCTTGTAAAACCTGAACAAGCGTATGACTTGATTCCTTCTTTTTGGAGTTCATCTAAAACGATGTTCATTCCAATTGAATCTGAGCTATCATGTCCAGCAATAACAACGTAGAGACCTTCCTCTTCACAAGCCTTCTTGACATCTTCACCCATATGCATTGTAATAATAGTGCTAACTCCAGCATGAGCAAGCTTTGGTATTGATTTGGGTCCTGCGGAAGTACCTCCGGTGAAGAATACAAACTTCTCACCAACACTTCCACCTGGGCTGCCAACAAGTATCTCTGGTCCAGCACCTATTTTCTCAGCTTCCTGATATTCTGGAATCTCTAGTAGTACTTCAACGAGGTCTCCCAATGTACTTGGGTCCTTATCTTTCAGGTA
>JABCTV010000058.1 GCA_018238205.1 Candidatus Thorarchaeota archaeon | reverse complement strand
TTATCCTTCGAGGGAGGTCCAAAGGAAATGTTTAGCAAATATGGTTTTCTTGGATTAACGACATAAGCCACTTCATTGACTACAACGAACTCAAAGACCTTTGCCTGCTTATGGTCAGGCACGATAAATTCACTTGATACGAGATAATACGATCCTTCTGATTTCTTGTGGCTTCCTGCAATTGGGTATGTGCCCCATCCATCCTTGGTCTTTGCTCTCAAGAATGGTGTCAACACTTTCAGACTTGCTTTGGGACACGACCATCGAACTGTAACTACGTCATCAACTGAGAATTGGGACTCCACAAACCTAATCCAGTATGGAGCCTGAACATAACATAATGCTCCATGACCTAGTTCATAACTATCTCCAAGCAAACGTTGAGTGAACTCACCGAATTCATAGAATTTATCTACGCCCTGACTTAGTTCCTTAATCGTGTCTATTCCTAAGAAGCCAAGTTGCTCCCCGATTGAACTCTGGATCTTGAGGACAATTCCATATCCTGCTGTTCCTCGCTTTTGATTATTGAAGTAAGTCTTGAGTTTCTTTGGTAGGTTTCTCTCAGGGTTGGCGTCAGACCAATTATTTCGTGGAAACGAACTGCATAGCGAGAAGAGTTTGTACCCTGGCATCATTTCATCAACTGCTGGATATTTATGCATATGTAAAGCCTTTTCACCTAATCCAAGAATACCTGGGATTTCAATTGTTGAGAGGAGTTCATTCAGATTCTCCAACTGATACAACTTGGCCTGAAGAGAAAATCGCATTCCTTCTACCTTATACTCGTCAAGAATAATTTCTTGATCATGAGTCAGAATGAACCATGCTAAAATTCCATGTAGAATTCCATATGTATGAGCTTCCTTTGATACAACACAAAGAAGCGTTATGTAGACATGAGTATAAACCTCTCTAAACTCTCTGTATAGAGCTTTCAGACGTTGAACGTATAATGATCTAGACATCATTGCGGAGTCTTTAATCGGGATGAGCCTTGAAACAAGCTCCCTGCCATCGAAAGAGAACCCTTCATCCCAAAGAAGATCTTCTAGAAGATAATGTTCCTTTTTGCTAAGTTTACATTTACTAACCTCAAGTTCTAGTCCAATCCTCAAACGTTCGCTCCAAGATACATCCTTGTCCTCAATTTTCTCCATTGTCTTTCGTATCCGGGTTCTAACCTTGGACCCGCGATCGATCTCTGTCGCTCCTTTTAGCCTAAGCTTTCTAACCAAGAAATTTACTGTTCTGTCTGAGAGCATTTTCGCTTCCCTGGTTTTTTGCTCTCGGAGGATATTTCCATCTACAAAGTTAGCAGTTACATAGTTGTATGGCAGGTCTAAGTAGAAGTAGTGATCCTTATGTTGAAATCGCCTTTCCACCAGTTCTAAGGGACTATAATTAACGTCAATTGCTACCCCTCCTTCTTGACACACTGGGCATCTAATGAGAGCTACCATGTGAGTTTCCTCCTAAAACACGCCAGGATACATATTCAATCACAAGCCACTCAACCTAATCTGATGATGTAAAGAATGCCTAAAAAGAGTTGTCAAGAGAGGGAGAGAATTAGCATCATGACATGTAAGTGGCAATACCTGGAGGCCTTTGAGGAGAATATCGAAACACCTGAATACGTTGGAATTCATTAGGGCCCAAAAGATGAAAGGACAATAGCGACCAGTGAAATCACATTTGAAATTAATATGCCAAATGTAATGATACCGATTCGAAGTTTTGTCAATGTAGCAATTCGTTCTCTTGCGGGTTTGTCTTGGTCAAGGCTATCTTCCTCTGTTTCACCCGGACCTCCAAAGACCTCACTGATTGTCTGTGCCATGGTTTATCACGAACAGCGCAGAAGCAGCGTGGAGCTAGTCAGTTTGAATGCATCTGGGAACAATGACAGAGTTGATTCGCGATACGAAACACTTCGATCCTATACGTTCGATGAGAATCTGAGGGTGCTGACAGAAACATGGTCTGAGCATCAAGACACATGTGCTGACTGGAGCGAGATGCAGAATCACTGGTATGACCTCTACAAGTCTATCTCAGCCGTCTATGACTCCCATTATCTCTTATCTCAGCTGTTGGTCCATAGATACTTGGAACTGCTTCGGAACTTGAGATGGGTGGCGACCTCAGTACTCAGTGGAGCATATGACTCTGCGATGCGGGATCTGCGATTCATCTTGGAAGACATCTGTCAGGCTACATACCTTGACAAGACATACGAGGAATCGGACATTAAGAACAGATACGAGAAGACGGATGAACAGGAACTACTGCGTGGTAGGAAGCTCGTATCGATGCTCGGGCTTGACAAGTTCCGTCAAGACGTAATTAAGGGTCTATATAACGAGCTCAATGACTACGTGCATCCCAGTCCAAAACTCCTGATGGAGTCAGTTGGAGATCCAAAGGTGGTGTTCTTCTACGACAAGACTTGGTACGAGGAAGCCCATTCGCTTCATCAGAGAACGCTAGATGCTATCTTCTATTTGGTCCTTCGGCAATACCCCAATGCGGCGCCAGTCTTCTTCGACAAGCCGTATATAGAGTCCTCACTGAGGGAAATGTCCATGGAGCTTACGCTAAGTCATAATCACACCCAAAGGTGATTCTGTCTTGGACTCTTTGTCCTAGCTCACAGTAACAAGCGGATAGCATGGCGGTGTCTTCCACCCAGGATCCCTCTGAGAGTCTGACCCCTGCGACGCGGCACAATCGCTTTCATAGTCTGACCGATTGAGCGATAGCCTGCAGGCTCAACGCATGGAGGCTGGAGGGTGCGGAGAAGGTCCTGGTGATGTCACTAGAGCTGTAGGCCCTGAACCCAGACGCTTTAGTTCATTTTACGTTGATCTATGACAAGATAGGCAGATCTGAGGATAGTGGTTCCATGTGGCCCTGAGCATACCCCATAAAGAGCAATCGGTGTTCACAGTCTGCCCAGGCCGATTCGTCACGACCATGTGGACTGACCTGGAGCTGACCTACTACATTGTCGAAAGTAATGAAGAAGATAGATGAGGTTTTGGAAGGAGAACCCAAATGGGTCAGGTTCTTTGTATCTAAATCCGTTCGATATGGATGGATTGGGGCCAGACATACGTTCTCCAAATTCTCAGCAATCGAGAAGATTCTCGATGGTGCTCAAGACAAAGACATAGATAAAGTTGCCAAGGGAGTGGTGGAGTTCGCATTGGGGGGCATTTTCACGACAATCCTGTTCGAGGTTATAAAATAATGATTATATCAGCCTCAAGCATAGTAATGCCAAAATACGACCATGACTTGAGCAAGAACCTTGCTGTATCTTCGCACCAATGGCCATTCACTACATGCACAACACAGTAGTATGGCTTTTCGCTTACCCGGAGCCTACTTACATCCTAAATCCCAAACAGCCCTCTTGGTGTTGTGTCGCCTGACGATTGCACGGGTTCCCCTGCCACCCTGCACTTTCATACCTATAGCTAGAAATTGGAGGCCACATTTCCAGAGTCTATCCGTATATCTTGGACAGTGCTGCAATCTCCTCCATCATAGCTCGGATGCGGTCCAGCAGTTCTTCTCCTGCATCAGGATCCTCGGTCTTGATTATCTGATTCTCATACTTCCTTATCAACCTGACAAGTTTGCGATAGCGACCGGCATGTAATTGCGGAGGTATGTAGTCGAAGATGTAGCCAGGTAATGGAGAAAGTCCGATGTCACTGGCTATGTTTGCCACCTTGGTAATTGGAATCCACACCTCGGTCAGTGTTCCATCGTTATTCTCGTTCTTCTTGAAATGAGCGCCAATCTCTATGTTGTACTTGCCCAATGTTCCCTTCAAGATTCGACCTTTATTTGTGTAATCCCACTTCTTCTGCCTTTTCTTCTTGTATAGAGCGATGACAACCTCAATCCCACCAACATCATGGTTTTCCAGTACATACTCTCTGTCAGGTTCGCTAAGTCGATAGCTCGGCTTCTTGTTTCTATGGTCAGTATGAGAATGGAACTCCCCGAGTATCCAGTCTAAAGACAGAAATGATATGACTTCAGCTATTCGATCATATCTATGCCATTTTGGTTGGACACCTGTATAACTCCTATCTGCCGTTTGGAGTGCGATGGCGGAATTCACAACAACCTTCCTTGCAGTGCGAAAAACATCCCCCATCAGAACGCCAGTACACTCCCGCTTGTACACCTCTATTGCATAGCCGAGCATCTGAGTAAACGCAGGTGCACGAATCATAACATTGTCTATTTCCATTGCAGTAGCCCTTCTCAAGGGGCACATATAACCACAAAAGTGCTTTTACCCTTTCGTGAGCTGCCCTGTCACGCACTGATTCATTCAATCCATAGGTGACAGGTTCTGCAGTAAAACCAAATCTATTCAGGAGATAGAGTGTTGCTCAACAGCGCACCGAAGGCTAGTCCTAATGCGCCCAACCTGATCACCCGCACCTCTCTCTGTCGGACGACCTTGTCTGCCGTTCTGTTGAGCGGTGTGATAGACTCAGCTACTTCAGACCTCAAGCAGAACAGTTGGCTTATTGCGTGATGCGTTACCACTAACGCGAAGATTTAGACAGTATCAGATGAACACCTACAAGGTTTTTTCTTGCACCTGCAATCCGATCCGCATGAACCGTTCTTGTAGGTCACAGTCCGCGTTCTCATTACTGAGCACTACTTTGTTGGAACCGGCGATTATAGACTAATTAATAATATATGCTATCATGCTAAATTAGGATTCACATCAGGTTAGGGTGATTGATGTGAACATTGGGAAGATCGTGATTGTATCTGCTTTTATACTAATGATGTTAGCTCCAATGATATCTGTTGGTGCTGTTTTAACTACTTCTCCAGAGTTGAACGAAGCGTTTCTGTCTAGTGACGGAAATGATGTAGTACTTCCCAATAAAGAAGTAGTTACTCAAGAAGTATTAGCAAACTCGGAGATAATTGAAGAAACATACACTTACGCGGAGCCTCAGTCTATACTAGGATATAGGAGAACTGGACTGCTCTTTGAGGACATGACTGAATTGGAAGAATTCAGACGAGGTGCCAAAGAGAGTCCGATTTCATCAGTAGACAGCAGCACTCCTGATGCTTCGAATTTTGCAAGTATATCAAACCTAGTTGGTCTTCCACCCATAGGAAACCAAGGATCTCAAGGGTCATGCACTGGATGGGCTTGGGCCTATTACTGTCTTACACACCAAGTCGCAGCCGCCAATGGTTTCTGGGATACAACTATTCCTAGTCATCAATTCAGCCCCGCATTCGTATACAACCAGATTAATGATGGTGAGGACACTGGTTCATATCATCAAGATGCATCACTTCTCTTGAATGATTTTGGATGCGCAACAATGAACACAATGCCCTATGGCTCTAGTGATTACATTACATGGCCGTCAGAAGAAGCCTACACAGAATCTATGAGCTATCGAACGACAAATCAGGAGTGGGACTATCTCTACACAGATAGTGACTTGGAAGTATTGAAGACATACCTTGCTGAGGGAAATACAGCAGTTATATCAATTTTAACCAGAACTGCATTCTATAGTTTTGACTCAGTGAATAATATCTACACAACGAGTCATGCAAGTGGTGATTTAGGCGGTGGTCATGCAGTCTGTGTAGTGGGATATGATGATAGTAAGGCAACAACTGATGGGCCTGGGGCATTCCAATTGGTTAATTCTTGGGGGACTGGCTGGGGTGATAGTGGGTTCTGGTGGATGTCATATGAGGCCATCAAGGACTCAGATTTGTCCCGCCGCCGTTTCTATTATTGTGATGTTATAGACCAACCATATGCTCCTAGCCTCATCGCATCATTGAGAATATCCCATGAAAAACGTGGAGATGTTCTGAACTCGGAGTTCATGATGTCTCTGGAGCAGTATGGTAGTTTGACATATTCGAAACTCTTTGGTATTGGTGCCTATATGGCAGATGATTCAGGACTATACCAGAATCATCCGTTTCCGGGCAATCATATCTTATTTGACCTGAGTGAGTTTTCACCCTATCTAAGCACATTCACTGAAAACGAGTTCATCATCGAGATTGGAGACTCAGTATGGCCAGTTTCAGGTGTATTGGAGAGCTTCAGCGTGCATTACACAGAATGGGAAATCGAGGCAACCTCCTCTCAAACACCTCATACAATATTGGACAATCAACCCAGAGAAGAAGTTAGCGCATTTCTTACTATTCCCTCTATAGAGATTTACTCATTAGATACGTATGTGGGCGGGACAGTAGAAATTTCAGGAATAGCTCAGGGTGAATCCCATGACACTGCTCTTGATGTAGGATTCGAACCCGGTTCGTTTGAGAATGCCTGGTACACAAATGATGTTAACCCTGACAACGGCGACCAACTCTGGGGTGTAGATACATATCATAGCTATTCTGGCGGTAGCTCGATTTGGTGTGGAGGAGTACCATCTTCAACAGCCGTATACACTGAGCACTTCATAATGCCAATCTGGTATTGGCCTTCAGGATGGTCTCTATACAGTGCTGGCAGTAACACCAATCCTTGGGGGCCAACTGGCTCCCCCACGCAGTATAAAATTCACTGCTCGACAGGTGGATTGTCAGATGTCGTGGAGTGGGCGATCCAGGGACCACTTGATACAGCATCAGCAACTGAGCTCTGTCTCACATTTTGGATGGATTATGAGGTAGAGAATGCACAGGCTGACAATTTTGCAAGTGTTCTTTACTCAACAGATGGATCCTTATTCACTTATCTAAAGAGATGGTGGGCACCAGTAGGCGAAACATTTTCGTTTGTTGGGGAACAGAAAATCATGTTACCGGATGACGCGATAAGCTCAACGCTCTATTTCGCCTTCATATTCCAAGGTGATTATGCTGGAAGCATGACAGTGGATGATATCGATATATGGGACATAGGAGCCGAATACGAGAATGATGCAGACTCCTACGTATATCACTACATTGACGTGAGTGACTTCGATTCTGTTACTATGTCATTTGACTATTGGGCTGAAATCGAAGCGGGATTCGACTGGTTCAGTCCTGCATACTATGTTAACTCTGCATGGACCACTCCCTATTCACTAGGTAGCACTACTGGATGGGAGCATTTCTCGATGTCAATTCCAACAGGTGCGACTCGAATTGGGTTCTATTTCCATAGTGACTTATCTGTCATCAGGCAAGGTGTATATGTTGATAATGTGCAACTAGTTGGTAGGATTGATTCCATTTCACAGGTCGAAATCTACATAGATGGAGTATCTCAGGGATATGCCACAGGAAGTGATACTTGGAGCTATTCATGGGACACGACTCAGTTCCTAGATGGCATCCATGATATTCTAGCATCGGCAGTTTTCAACACGAATTCAATAAACGATACTGGTAGTGCGTTTGTTGATAATACTGCACCATTTCTAACTTCAACAACAGAGATGTATCAGAGTGGAAACAACATCACAATTACGGGATATGCTAACAGTCTGGGTGGTTCACCACTCATTACGCTGATATTCACATCTGGCGCGATATCTGCATATTTCCAAGACCCGCTTGCAGGCATGGTGATCAATTCTACAACCATATATTGGATGTTTGCCAACTCGACTTCAATTCCTGATGGATACTATGAGTTCGAAATAACAACTACAGACTATGTTGGGAATTCTCATACAGTTGCAATGGCATTGACAGTTGATAATACTGGCCCAGATATTTCAGCACCTCCAGATATTGAATACGAACTGGGGACTACAGGCCATTCGATTATCTGGGATTGTACTGATCTGAACCCGAGTTATTATGAGTTGTATAGGAATGGCGTATTGGTGTCCACTGGTTCTTGGAGCAGTGGGCTAGAATACTCTGTGGATGGCCTCACGGAGGGAACATACACATTCACTGTAACATTCTGGGATCTTGCTGGAAACTCGATCACAGATATTGTTGAAGTCACTGTCTATGCATCATCCAGTAGTACAACTGAAACCACATCAAGTACATCAACTGAGGTTACAGATACTTCAACAGACACTGGTACAGGTTCCAGTTCACCTGCTGACACACCAGAAACGCCAATGACTTCTATCATAATCATGGCTATTGCAGCTGGGTCAGCTGTTATCATCGTCGTAGTAGTTGTTCTAATAAAACGCAAGACGTGAGATTGAATAACGATACTGAGATTCTCTTCTCAGTATCTTTCCTTTTCTTAGTAGTGCACATAATGATTCTACTGAAAGAACAATGGAGGGGTGCAACAGCTGTTCAAAGACACGCTGCCCTCTCATCCCAAAGACTCACACAGTCCGCGTTCTCATGCCAAATCAAAGGAATCAGCTCGGCCTGACCGAGCTTTAAATTCATTTAGCCCCTTGATACTTCCGAACACCTCTCCGGGTAGCAGATGTTCTGTCAAGTGGAATTACTATTGCAGTAACTTCCACTAGTAGGTGTGTTCTGTTGAAACGCATCGAGGCTCAGTAGATACCGCAAGAGTTACTTGTTGGGTGGGCTGTCGAGCCTGCCCAGTCCAGTGTCACGTCCTTCAAGAATTTGAAGATGGCTTTTGATTCACTCAATCAAAAGGAGAAGTATCCTTTAAAGTCACTAATGAAAATGTTTGGTCATGAAATCTCAGAGTCTGTTCCGAGTTCATATGACCATTGAACCTGCTGCAGTTTTAGAGAATCCACGAAAAATCGAATTGGCGTTTTGTACATTTGAACTCAGCAACATTCTACATCCGAAAACGAAAGCTCCTATGGGGCTGAGTATAGTGACAACACTGGAAGCCAAGAATATTAATCAAGCATCCTCACTTGCCAGAGGATACACAAACCTGATTGTATCTCTTCTATCCTACCTTTCTGCTGCTGGTCTTCCTCAGCTGCAAATAAACAAGATATATGACGTTACACCGGGGAAAAAGAAAGGTAAGTTCATTCAAAACCACTATGGAGTTCCGATGAAAACTTGGTCTGTTCAATCAGTGGGAGATAAAGAATTACGCTTAGGAATCACTTCAATAAACAAATTTGATGATAAAGACATAAACCGCATATTCAGAGCAATGCATTGGTATAGACTTGCCTTGCAATCGGAAGACGTCTTGGAGCGATTCACATCTCTATGGATTGGACTAGAAACTCTCAATCCTCTCTTAAGAAATCATTTCGGACTTGATGTTGAATACAGAGAGTGCGACTGTGGTCGTAGATTGCATCAAACTCTGAATGGTTTCAAGCACCTGCTTCAAGAAGTGACAAATGACGAGAATAGGTGGAAACAATTACGAGGTTTGAGGACTGGAACCTTGCATGGCTATCGTGCCTTGAAGGACATAGTGTCAGATCTTCGTGAAAACGTGCCTTTCCTAGAAAATACCCTGAGGGACGGTTTGGATCAATTACTCAGTTTTGAAGGAAATAGGGATGTGAAATCAGTCAATCTTGCAAAACCTACCCCGGGTTACTACACCTCAACAGCAGTGGTCACAGGTCCTGATCTACAAGAACTTGACAGTGAAACCGTACCCTCAATTAAAATTCAATTGGAGGTCCATGACTTTCAACCCGCAATTCACCCTCAGAAAATCGAACCGAGAGTGAGTATGGACAAACGATTCTCATTCAAGGATGTGAAGTTTTCGGTCAATGTGAATCAAAGAATCGCAGACAGAGTGTACTTCTCCATCTCATAGAGGAATGTTCAGGCTTTGTATGTCCTTATTTGTGTCGGGACTTGTGATAAAGAGAAAGTCTAACAAGATGTAAGAGGTATTGCGATGAAACTGGTATTGGTCAATGTTGGCATAAGTGGAGGTTGTAGAGGTGTAATCTTTCCAGACAGAAGTTTTGTGTTTGTACCCCTTAACAATGAGTCATGGAGATGCAAATCGATGCCCTATTTCGAGGACCTCTTGGTCCGTGACTTCACACACTCCAAGTATTTGGGTAGACTTGGTAAATCGCTAGCTGATATCATTCCCTCCCTGAGTGGTATCCAAGTCCACAATGATCCTGACTTCAAAGACCGAACCTATGGTCATGCGAAACGGGGATTTGGATACGAGAAACTCATATGTTCATTAAGATATGAAGACATTCTCCTATTCTATGCAACATTAGATTTTAGGATGATTAAGAACGAACATAGAAATAGATCAATCAATCCAAAGTGGGGTGTTTACATAGTTGGTGCATTTGACATTGAATCAATCTATGAAAGCGATGAGTTTGAGGATTTGTCATCCAAGCAACAGACGCGATTCAAAAACAATCCGCATTATTATTGTGAAACTGGAGCACATCTCTGGATTGCAGGGAAGAGAAGAGGGTCTGGTCTATTTCAGAAGGCAATCCCACTGAGCTCACCAAGAGAAAGCACCACTTGTCTACCCTTCTTGAGAAAGTCTTTCATGTCCGCAGGAGGTAAACCTGGTGGGTCTGCTGGATGGTATCGTGCAGCATTTGAGTGTAATCGGCGTTCAGAGGAAACCTGGGCGATTATTAAACAGCAAAGCGTGATGTAGAATTGGAGGGGTTAATTCGTTTAAATCATCAATAAAGAAAACACAAAGATAGTCCAGACTTATATTCCTTCAATTCTGTGACAACAATGAAGCAAGATGAGAGAGGACCACAAATCATTCACAACCAAGTTACGCATTACAGGAATTAGGGATGTTCTTATTGATCACCTCGGAGTTTGGGACTATGTTCGAGATACTTACTCTTACATGAAGGAGGACAAATACAGAGGATATCGGACATATGTGTGGCACAGTAAGAACATAGCTTTTCTTCTAAGTGAAGACAAAAAGGAGCATTACTACATCGCTTTTGGAATCTATGGTAACAGACGAATTAAGAGACTGATTGATCGACTCGAATTGAATGACAAGACATGGATTCTAAGAAAACTGGTTCTAGGGTATGTAGATCCAGTACGTTTGAAAAGGCAGGATGTTCGTGCTTACATCCCATTTGCCGTCGCTGGTTCTCTCTTGACTCTGCTTTCATTCATTCTTGGTGTTCTCGGTTTCATACTTCCGTTTCAGCTGACATTGTTTAGTGCAATTGGGGTACCTCTACTCTGGGGACTGTACCGATATGGAGTAGCTGAAGGATCTCTAGATATCCGGTTTATGTCTCTTGCACTGCAGATGGTCGTAGTATGGCATAGTGTAGGTGTGAATCTTGTGGTTTTATTCATTGGGAGTACTATTCCTCCGGGACTTGATCCTCTTCTACATTCGGCATTAGTTATCATACTCTGGATTGTTACATACTCTGTATTCTTTAGAATTATAAACACTCAGAGAGTAATAGGACACTTACGGAAGAAATGGTCTGAAATCAGAACGCCTATCGAGGATGATGAGAGGCTTGTGGGTGAGAATTCTGTCGTATCAGATGGAGTTAGAATTGGAAGAATAACATATCTCTCATTGGCGAGTGCATTTGGGGTTGGGCAAGCTTTGACTTTGATTGCTCCTGGTTTTCTCTTATTTCAGATAATAAGTGATGTTGGATTGATACCAGTTCATTACTATCCTTTGTTCGTAGTAATAGTAATCGCCTACGTAATATTCTCTATCCATAGCGCCGTGGGACTTGGTCAGGTTCATGGTCTGAACATTGTTTTGGAGAGAGTTCATGATTTCATTGAAGTAATATACGATGAAGATGGAAGAGTCGGATTTAGATTGATTTCAACGGTAGAAGAAATGTTAAAGATGTTTCAACAGCCCGGACATTTTATCATTGCTGGGAACATCGACAAATTCTTCGAACGATTGAAGAAGAAAACTCAAGTGACAAAAGAAGAATAGAACAGCGAAATACTTCCCGATGCTCCCCATTCTGTGTCGTCATTCGGTGGTCGGCGCCATGAGGTTCCAACTGCCAATCCTTCTTTTCTTGTGAGCACTGAAAGACTATTTGTTGACTTCCAGCAGTCCTATCCGTCGTGGTGGTGGGGCGATACCAACGTTCCTGTTTCGTCAAGACCGCCCTATTCATTATGCCAGTCCCCGCCACACCAGGGTTTTTGTTGATTACTACCACAAGGTCTGAGGAGGACATGCCCGCAAGGAATCCTGCTATTTCCATCAATGCAAACGCATAATTGAACAAGAGGTCAATTCAGGGGCTGTAACATGACAAAGATGAAGCCATTTGAAAGGGCATTTTTTGGCCGAAAGCGTGTTCTTGATTGGGTAGATAATTGGCTGCAGAAATGTGAAGACAGGGGTATTGTACTTGGAATTTTCGGAATTGGAGGTGTAGGAAAGACAGCCATTCTGCATCAGCTTAGAAAACAACACAAGTATACCATCTATGTCGATTGCATCAAAGACGACATGATGACGTTGATGAATACAATTTCAACAAGAGCGCGTCATATCGGTTTCAAAACACCGAGGTTCAACCGACTCAGAGACATCAGGCTTTGGTTTTTGGAAGGAGTACAACCAGCAAAACCAGCAAGCAAAGGATGGATAAAGGATCTTGTGGTATGGATTCCGAAAATTAATGCTTTAGTTAAAGTGGCTACTGCAATATCAACAGCAGGAACAAAACTTGCTCAGCTCATAACTAAGTATTATGGAGATATCGAACAGTGGTTCATTGATACACTTGGAAGTGATTATGGTACTACAATTCTAGAACTTCTGATTCGAGATCCGGAGCAGACTTCTAACCTTTTCTTGGAGTCTCTAGTAGCAGATCTCAATTCAGCTGTGATGAAGGAAGACTTGCCTCTACTGATATTAATGGACTCATTTGAGTATGTTAACGCAGACCATTATGATGAAGCTCCATATCCTGGGTTAAAAATGAAATTAAGTCAAGCTGAAAAATGGTATATTTTTCTATCTAGAATTAGAAGCGGAGTTGGCATCATCTCTGGACGTTCATTGCCGCACGTACCAAAGAAGCTCTCAATTCAGAGATTTGACAAAGAAATCACGGAACTCGGTCAGAAAAGCTGTAAGAAACTGCTTGAAAGTAGAGGTATAGTTAAACCAGAAATTGTTCAAACTATTATGAAGGTGAGTCACAGAAATCCGTTTGTAATCAACACAATTTGTGATGTTTGGGAAAGAGGAGATCTTAATCTTGAAGAAATCCTAGAATTAGGGTCAGACGTGCTCCTAGAGGTAAGAGAAAGGACATGGAGTCTTCTATTCTCCAAGGCGAAGGAGATATGGACTTTCATAGAGTCCGCTGCGTTAGTTCCTTTTTTCGATTTTCAAATCATGTCATATATTGATCTAGGATTCAACCATGTCAACTGGAAGGAATTAACTCGTCTGAGTTGTGTACAGTATGATGACCCCTATTGGACTCTTCATGATTTAGCAAGGGAATTAGTACTCGCAGAACAGGGTGAAGAAGTTGCCAAAAAGGGACAGTTAATTCGACACAATCTCGGTGAAGCATTTACGAAGACAAGGGACCCAGTTTTTCTTGGTCTTTCACTTTCAGCGACAAATCATATTTCAGAAGAATTAGCCTTTTCTGAGATGCTTAGGATTGTCAATGTGCTTGGCGAATCAAGGAATTATCTCGATCTTATTTCAGCATTGGAAGCATATGAGCCTGCGAGCATAACTGGTCAAGGAATGATTCAGTATCATCAGGGAATTTGTTTACTTGATCTTAATCGTCTTGGAGAAGCACGACTGGTCCTAACAGATGCCATAGAGAGTTTCAAGGAATTTGAAAACTCAGAGAAACAAATGGGTCGATTGAGAATAGGTCAAACAAAAGAGATGCTAGGCATTACATATATGAGAATGGGCGACAATGGAAAAGCTGAGGATTGTTTTGTATCTGCTTTGGAAATATTCGAATCTCTTGAGAAAGAATATCCTGAAGAATATTTACAGATTTTCATGAGGTTTCTTGGAAATATCGGATCATTCTATATAGGAACTGAAAGGATGAGTATTGGAGAAGACTATTTGTTGAGGGCTCTTAGAATCAGCGACGCTTTGGACATGAGAGAAAGCAAGGATTTGAAAGTCCGAATTGTCATTCTAATCGCACTTGGAAATCTCTACAAAGACACCAACAGAATCAAAGAAGCAGAGACTACATACATTCAAGCTATAGATGATGCAGAGAAATCTAGTGGAGTATTAGCTGACGTGCTAATAGAATTGCTTTGCAAAATCCACAATAACCTAGGCCTTCTATATTTCAATGTTGATGACTTGGAAAAGACAAGAGAACATTACGATAAATCAATGAAACTTTCATCAGAATTAGAAAAAATAAGACCTGATTTGCATCAACAATTCATACCTGATTTACTTAGCAATATGGGGTTATTGGATGCCCTTGAAATGGATTTTCTGCAAGCTGTTGTTAACTATGATAAAGCTCTCCTACTTTACAGAGAACTTGCAATGGAAAACCCAGGATTCTATTCAAAAGATATTGCTATGGTTCAATTCAATCGAGGTTTGGCATTTCGTGAATTAGATAATCCCAAAGAATCAATCTCAGCCTTCGAAGAATCTAGAAGCATATATTCAAAACTCAGAGAAAGTGAACCCACTCTCTATGCCCCGCGATTAGCAAATGTCTGCAGTCATTTAGGGGTAACATATCTAATCGTTGAGAGATTTAACGATTCAGAGAAAGTACTCAATGGATCGTTGGATATATTTGAAAATCTTGATTCTGAGATACTTGAACTGCATCTAGATGGATACGCTTTTGCACTAAATCACAAAGGGGTGCTTCAGCACAGACAAGGAGAATTCAAGGAAGCTTTAAGAAATTTTAGAAAGGCTTTGAGTTTCTTCGAACAGATATCAAAGAGTAATCCATCGGGATACATAATATATCAGGCCATGGTTCTATCAAATATTTCAGCAGTCTTCATAAGTGAAGGAAACGGGGATAAAGCCGAAGATTATGCACTTCGAGCGCTTCGTATATATTCGCGATTTATAGAAAAAAGACTACTCGTCTTCCTTGGGATTGGAATGAAAGTCATCCTGAATATCTTTGGATTATACAAGGAAGTGATGAAACTTTCGTCTGATGAAGCGAAGACAAGACTAGAAGATCGTCTAGAAAGCATAATAGGAAAAAAAATGACGAAGGGCATACTAGTTGCACTGAGTGAAGAATGAATAGTTCTTCCAACTCGGATACGGAAGAGTCTGAGTTGATAAGACATGTAATAACGAATTAGAATTTAAGAAGTGATGAATTAAAACAATGAATATGGTCAACCAAATGAGGCTAATATAGTCATTCTCTTAGCGTTTGGAATAGTGTTTCTACTACCCATGAATATACAGAGGGTCTATTTCTAGAACCCGTCTATTTGAATGACTCCACGTTAGTTGCGATGGCAAAGGATGAGCTCACAGTTCGCGTTCTCATGCCAATCCAAAGGAAACAGCTCGGCCTGACCGAGCTCTAGATTCATTTATCCTCCTGATACTTCCGACCACCTCTCCGGGTAGCAGATATTCCGTCAAGTGGAATAACCCTTGCAGTAACTTCCACTAGTAGGTGTGTTTTGTTGAATCGCATCGAGGCTCGGCAGGTACCGCAAGAGTTACTTGGGTTCAGCAGGGAAATGGCCGGAGAGAGAGGTCCAACAGATGTCATCCTTCAAGCTAGAAGCTCCGTTCAAACCTACTGGAGACCAACCACAGGCGATAGAGAAACTAGTGGACGGTCTCAAGGATGGACTTCAGCATCAAACGCTTCTAGGTGTGACAGGTTCAGGTAAGACATTCACAATGGCCAACGTGATTGAAGCCTACAGCAAGCCAACTCTTGTCATCTCACATAACAAGACACTCGCTGCGCAACTCACATCAGAGTATAGGCAGTTCTTTCCGGAAGCGGCAGTGGGTTACTACGTCTCCTATTATGATTACTGGCATAGGTATCTATCCAACGCCACGTAGAGATAACCGATTGTATCAGGAGGCTAGTTAACGCAGACGGACAATCCTGTTGACGACTTCTTCGACTGTTCCACTTGTGCATCCCTTTGCTTTGGCTTTAGCGAGTATCTCTTGGATTACCATTGGATTCTTCTTTGCTTGATTTTTCTTACTCAATGACCAACGTTTGCAGCAGTTGTCTAGTTCCTTATCGAATAGGCCTTGACCAATCTCCTCCTGAAGAGTCGTCGATAGTGTGCTTTCAAAGCAGGCGAATTTATCAGTGACCTTGTGTGGCCAGTCTTCTCCAACTTCATTCATCAATCTGAGCAACTTGTGATTGTCTTTTGGGTGGGCCTCATTGTTGCCTTTATCAGTATCCCACACCGTATATACTGGAATGCCCAATTGCTGGAAAATTACTGTTGGTCGATCGAGGTTGTTTTTTCCCATGCAGGGAATAACCGAAACACCAAGACTTTCGAGGTCGTGGTCCATTGATTGAGCAACCCCAAGCAGAATCGCCCGGTCCTCTTCTCCTTCAACCAAGACCGCGACATCAGCAAAGAAACCCTCATTCATCCATGGAGTCATCAACGTTTGGAGTCTTGGCTGGAGAGTAGCGCCACTGTATTCTC
>JABCTV010000233.1 GCA_018238205.1 Candidatus Thorarchaeota archaeon | reverse complement strand
CGCACTTCGTCACGGACCTTCTTCTCTTCCTTGCTGAGCAGAACATCAAACAACAGTCAAACCTCGCAGGTAGTAGACTTGTGCACCGTACCATAAGAGAATATTACGAATCACCGCGAATACCCTCCAACTCATAAATTCAACACTGTTAGGATTATCCCGACTGCCATTCAAAGGACCAACTTCACTGATGTCAACAACACACACTCCTTTTTGATTCTTGGCATGACACACACAACCTCGGTCTGCCACATGCCCAATGTTCTGAGTTGGATATGGCAGGGAAGAAACCTCAAATACTCGGAGTGTGAAGGGGTTAAGGACTCAATGAGGAGGCTTCACACTGTATCTCACCTACATAGACGAGTCTGGAAAGCCAAGCAGGAAACATGGGTCCCCACTCCTTGTACAGGCCGGATTAATCCTGAATGAGCATGAGTGGCAGACTGTCGACAATAAGGTGAATAGTTTGAAGGCAAAATGGTTTCCTCGCATTGATCCCTCTAATATTGAGCTTCATGCTTGGTATATCATCAATCAGAAGGGGCCTTTCAAACTCCGGTGAAGAAAGAAATCATTAGATCTCTTGGAGGAATCGTTCCATCTGATTGCCCAGATTGATTGCACGTTAGTCGCCTCTGTTATTCACAAGAGTAGGTGCTTCAGTCGGCTGAGCACCGATGACATAGAACTATGGTCGCATCGGCTCTTGTTCGAGAGGGTTTGCAAGTATCTTGAGAAAGAAAACGCTAAGAAAATATCAGCCAACCAGACACCGGAATTTGGAATCCTGCTTATCGACTCCATAGAAACAAAATACGATAATCTGGTCCGCAGCAAATACAAGAGATTTCTTAGAACGGGAACACACTATATTGACAATAAGTATCTCATTGAAGATCCGCTGTTTGTCAATTCTCAGTACAGGAACATGTCGCAGATTGTAGATATTGTTGCGCATCTAGTTAATCGACACACCAACCTGAAGACCAAGTCAAAGGCTGCTTGGAATGATATTGATGCCGTGATAGAACGCGGTTTTAAGATAGTATATCCCCGCTTCGACACAGGTCCTACAGGAAAGGTATTGGGATCCGGTATCAAACACTTTCCGTGAATATAGAATGAGAGAGCGGGTGACTGCGCCAAAGGGCGTAGATCCCCGCCTTTGTTCGCCAAAGGGCGAACCACTCATGTAGGAAAAGGTGTAATATCGTATAAACTTTCTCGCGTGGGGCTGACTGTCCATAAGAATGAACAAGTACTGCTGAGGTGGGTGAAAGTATTATCAATCCTTGTTCGAGATGCGTTTCATTGCTTTTCACGTACTACTAAACAACGTTTGAGTATCCCTTTGATGTCGCTTAGTGTACGCTTGGAGTCGCTTAAGCTCGCTTCAATTGACTCACACAGACGAAGGCCTCTCTGTCTTTCTGAGGATTTCTGGCACATCATTTTCAATGGAAGCCTTGAAAAGAAAGCAACATCAAAACATATTGAGAACCATGTTTAGAAGACGAACGACAGATGCGTGTTGGGCATTCCTAACCGTGGTTATCTCACTGCATGCACTGTGGCTTGGCTCCCCCTTACTTTCACACAGAATGCGATGAGGTGGACCTATGGGAAAGCGTCTGCTTGCTCAGGCTTATGCCTACGTTATGCCGCTGCCAGATACTGTGATCCAGCGAGTTCTCCATGAAGGCAGGACTGTAATCCTCAAATACCTGGGTTGGCCTTCAATGGCGGGCAGATTTCGCAGGGATACCATCATAATACTCTACCAGACGCACAGTGAAAGGCTACTTGTTGGAGAGGTGAGAGTTAAAACTGCTGAGCTTATGCGATTATCTGGGGCCAAGGAGTTGTACGGCAACTCTATCGCGATAGATGAAGAAGAACTAGCGGACTATGTGCGTCTTCGATCTGATAGATCTGGCAAGGACGTTCTTGCTATTGTGATTAAGGACCCGTCCAGGTATGAAAGTATCATCAAGTGGAAAACCAATCTGACACCAGTTGGCGCTTTTCTGAGCTCTGAGGATTATCACCAAGCAATTAGATGATGAATTTGCGATTTCATTCAGGAATCTCCAATAGGTCAATTTGTGGGAGTCTTTGACTCCCATCCTTTCTTTTCGCTTGGCTTGGATTAGAATAATAAACTGTCTATGGCATTTTGGATTCTAATTCAGATCTAAGAGTTGCTGGGTCTGGGCAATTTGTGTAACCCGTATTGTGAATCTCTTGAACAAATGAATCAATGATTTCAAATGTGTCTTTATTGATGTATGCAGCTGGACGAAACTCACGAGGTCTGTGCTTGATTTCTTCGATATTGTCAATAAGGTCCGCCAGAGCGGTCCACCAAATACCCACGCATTCAAACTGAGTAGTTGGTGGTCTTGGTAAATCCACAACTTGGCAATGGAATAGGTACGCGGGGGTGAATGGAGTGTCTTTCTCCATTGCATTCAATACTGCTACAATATCACTTACATCCAATTGGAAACGGGTCATTCTAGCTCCTATACTTCCCCCAATAAGGCGGTTTCTGCCTGTCTTCACTTCTGTACCAAATAGCGTTCTACCGTTATCATCCACCCACTCAAAATCAAGATTGTCTTCATCACTACCTGCACCTATGGCTCTGAGAACAGGGGGGTCGGTATTTACTATTCTTGGAAGGGTAGGATCTAGTCCTCTCTGGGATTCCCACCATTCAATAACTCCTTTGTTGGCAGCAATCCCACGACCAATTGATTTCAATACACGTTCACATACATCACAAACGTACCACTGAAACATACTCAGGTTTCTCAGTTCATTACAATGGGAGCAGTGATAGGGTCCACCAGATAGTTGCATCTCTAAGACAGGAGAGGTATTATGTAAGGCATTAATCTGGTACTCAGATGCACAATCGGAACACAAAATGAAGGTCTTCAATCGAGTATCATTTCTCTCTCTATTGTGCCTTGCACAAACCAATTTACCATATGGGTCTGATTCAAGTTTTAAACTGACTTTATCAAGAGCAGCTTCAATTTCATCAAGACTTACATTACCAATTCCCGCAATAAATAGAATCTCTCTCTTACAGCGTGAAATCAACTCGTCAATATTGGTAATTCCCGCTGCATAGAGTTTGGATAGTACACGTGTGCCTAATTCAAGATAATTGATGTTTTTCTGTTTTAAGCTCCTAGACACACGCTACACCAGGAAGACAATGGCATTGCATCATCAATATAATGATATGTGCTATGAATGACAGAATATCAAGAAATGATTAGAGTGAATCCAGCGAAGCAGTAAGCCCAAGTTCAGACAACACTATTGATTCAAGATGTTCAATCTGGCGACTTTCAGCTTCAAGTATTTTACCTATGTTGATGATTTTGTCATGAGGTGGCATAGGGAGCGACTTCATATCGGAGGCGTTCACTTGAGTACTCCCGCTTCGGATTCTTATGTAATTGTCAAGTACGGTTGTTCCTAGAATAGCTGAGATTCCGATGCATTCAGTGTATGAGAGGGTCCCCGCAGGTCTATGAATGTAGTTGATATGACTCTCTATTCCAATCATGTCAAAATCGAATTCATCAGGATTCATTGGTGCTGCTATGAAACGCCGTTTCTGTTCTTTCGCACTGAATCGATGAAGTAATACATAAGGTGATACTGGTAGGAGTAGTTTCTTGCTACCTGTGGAACGAGTGATATACTGTGGCTTGCTGATTTCTCTTGGCCAAGTGACCTTCATTTGGCGAACATTCTGCATCCACAGAAGTGGTACAGTCTGATTCTCATCAAGTTCGTTCTGTAGAAACTCAGTGGCCCTAAATGGAACTACAGGACCAGTTGATACTCTAAGACCCAATGTAGCCATTGTTTCTGGCAAGCTCTCGATAGCATCCATAACACTCAGGTCGAGCTTTGTCAATGGAATGAAAAGGACTTGACCATCGGATTCTCTTAGGATGCGCTTCGTAGGAACTTCGATTGATGACGATGAATCGATGTCTTCAGCTCCCGTGCTAGAAGTTATTCTAGTTTTCTTGGATTTCTGAGATCTAGTAGCTTTCAGTATGGTTGTTTCCTGCAAGACATCCGCAGATTTGAATGCCCTTGTGCGCGATGTGAATAGATGAATAGATGCTGGGTGAACAACCTTGAAGAATTCCTTCCTGAAAGATTTGAAGTAAAGACCAGAAGCAAAGCTTCGTGGCGATATAGAAATGAGTATGCCTGTATCATTTAACATTAGAGCACCTA
>JABCTV010000057.1 GCA_018238205.1 Candidatus Thorarchaeota archaeon | reverse complement strand
GAGTTACTGAATGCGGTGTTGTGTGTTAGAGTACAATTGTCTGCGTTCTCAAAGTAGAATCCATTTTCGTTGCCGGAAGCGGTATTGTCCGTTAGAGTACAGTTGTTTGAGGAAACTTTGAAGCCATCGATGGTGTTGGATGCGTCATTGTTTGTCAGGGTGCAATTGTCCGAGTTATCTATGAAGAACCCAATATTTGAGTTACTGGAAGCGGTGTTGTGCGATAGGTAACAGTTATGCGATTGGGACAGGTAGATCCCAAAGAAATTGCTGGAAACGGTGTTGTACGTCAGGACACTGTTGTCCGCGTAGCGCAAGTAGATACCATACTCGTGACCGGACGCGGTGTTGTGTGTCAGTGTGCAATTGTCTGAATAGTGCAGGTAAAACCCATCATCTGTGTTGTTGAAGGCAGTGTTGTGCGTCAGGGTACTATTGTCTGAAAAGTATATGTAGAACCCATCATCTTTATTGATGGTAGCAGTGTTATCAGTCAAGGTATTGTTGTACGAGATGTTCAGGTAGAACCCATCATTATCGTTGCTGGAAGCGGTATTGTTTGTCAGAGTACAGCTGTCCGAATAGTACTGGAAGAACCCATTTTGTGAGTTGTTGGTAGCGGTATTATTCGCCAGAGTGCAGCTGTCTGAGTGATCCAGGTAGAATCCACCCCATGAATTGTTGGACGCGTTATTGTTCACAAGGGTGCAGTTGTTCGATTCTTCCTCCAGGTAGAATCCATCAAATGTGTTGCTGGAAGCGGTGTTGTCAGTCAAGGTATTGTTGAACGACTCATAAAGGTAGAATCCATTTTGTGAGTTGTTGAAAGCGGTGTTGTCAGTCAAGGTATTGTTGAACGAGACTTCCAAGGAGAATCCATCATCTGAGTTGCTGGACGCGGTATTATTCGTCAGAGTGCAGCTGTCTGAGATATCTAGGTAGAATCCATAATTGTCGTTGCTGGAAGCGGTATTGTTTGTCAGGGTACAGCTGCTCGATTCTTCCACGTAGAATCCATAATTTGAGTTGTTGAAAGCTGTGTTGTTCGTTAAGGTAATGTTGCTACAGACGTTCGACAGGACGATTCCACTGCCCTTTTGGCTAATGATACAGTTTTGGATTGTTCCATTCGTTACAGACTCCAGCCAAATTCCATAATCGGATGATCCGCTTTCCGAGGAGATTATGCAGTCCCTCACCTCGAAGTAGACTGTCGTATCACTTATGCTGATGCAGTCCCCGTCTGCAGTAATATTCAGCCCCTCAATAACATAGGGATCACCTGAAATTCCATTACCGGGCCACGCCTGACTGATGAAGTCCGCATTACTAGTGATGGTGATGGGAGCGTGCGGTGTGTAAGCATCCGCAAGTGCCATCTGATTTCCATTGCTTTGTGTCACTGTTGATTCCGGTTCTCCGTGATAGACAATACTATTGCTTGAGGAGAACGCGATAATCAAAAACAAACATACTATTCCGACAAAAATAGACCTTTTCAAACAAAAACATCCTGTACCATTCTTGTCTGTAGCTCACAATTTCAACTATTTATCTGTGCTTACTCTTGCTTGGAAAATTCACTTTAATTACGCCTTCAGAAACCAATGATATGATATCTGATGAAGACATACGTGTTTCTCTATGAACGGTTTGCTGATTTTGAAATTATCGCAGCATAGAAACTGAAAGAAAAGGAGAGCCCCCACAAAGGGGGCAAGTTTACATTGTGCTAACTTCGTTTCTTGAGGACTACTATGACAATAACAACAACCAATCCAACCCCGCCTATCGCAAGGAAGAGTGTGATATCAGGTGGTGGGGACGTAGTTGTAGTAGTAGTTGTTGTAGTTGTGGTAGTATCTATTTCACCCGGTTCAACTGTTACAATCACGGTGTCAGTTACAGTGTTTCCACTAAGGTCATACACGACGATTGTGAAGTTGTATACTCCAGGTGTATCTTCGCGGTGTGACATTTGGATACCAGACCATCCGGTCCAAGATCCAGTTTGTAATAGAGCACCATCTCGAAAGATATCATATTTTCCTGGGTGGTCATCGGATGGACTCCAATGAATCGATATTTCGTTATCTGTGGTTGTGGTGAAGTCCGATTGGAAATTGATATTGGGCGGAGTCGTGTCCACGACAGAAAGGGTAAATGCCTGGATTGCATAGTTGTCATATGGGTCGTACGCCCTGACCTCCAACGAATAGTTTCCAAGTGGTATGTCTTCAATCTGGCTGATTACACCGCCGATGCCGATGGAGAAGTTCCAATAGTCGTTTATCTGGTAGGAAACTATTCCGGATAGGTCTGTAGCTTCAAGGGTGAAGGAGAATGCACCTGTGTATTCTACCTGCATGGAACTTGATGGAACAAGGACCCACTCTGGTGCCGTAGTATCTTGTACAATCACATCAAATTGTGCAACAAGATGATGACCGTATATGTTCCTGCCAGTCACCCTAAGTCCATAGATTCCTACGTCAAGAGGTGTCGTATTTGTGATGACCCAATTACTATCGATCGAGAAACGAACCGTGTCATCAATCCACATAACGAGTGGTTCAGGTGTAGTTGTGTCAAGGTCCAAATAGAAACTATCACCAAACTCCACGTACTGATCAGTTGGGGTTGTTACCCATGATGAAAGGAGGGGCGCGAAGGATGGACTCATCCATGGATAGGGGTCTTCGTTGCCCGCTGCTCCAGAAATCGGATGTGGTGTGTCACCAATGCCGTCGGCGGGTGTGGTGTCTACACCACCATAGTTTGACCAGTAATTGTTAGTGATGTAGTTGTCTGCTCCATCATCAAATCCATTCACAGTGTTGTCTAAGAAGACATTCCAATAGATGGAGTTGTTGTAGGATTGAACATCGATAACAATGCCATCGTGGTTGTCAGCAATTGTGTTGTTTGCAATGATTCCCCATTCAGTACGGTATACATAGATTCCTTCTTCTGTGTTGTCAGTGCAAGTATTGTTCGCAATCGTGTTGATGTAGTCCAAATAACTGAGATATATTCCATAACCTGTATTGTTCTTACAGGAATTCTTCCAGATTAGATTGTTGGCTTCACCGGAGAGTTGTATTCCTGCCCATCCACCATCAGAGCAGTTGTTGAATGCGATGGTGTTATAGTAGGATAAACCTCCACAAGATATTCCTAAACCGTTCTCATTGCAGAAGTTGTCTGCTATGTAAGTAAAACTTGTATCAAGAATTTTAATGCCCCATGAATTATTTCTACAATAGTTGTCGATAACAACGGACCTGTCAGCTCCATCCAGCTCAATTCCATGGCCTTCACTGTCAATGCAGGTGTTATTAGCAATCAAGCTGTCCACAGCTGCACAGAAGATATTTGCGGAACCTGGTGAAGCATCCCAACATGTGTTATTGGCGATGGTGATGTTATGCGTAGACATCACGAAAATTTGGTCACTGCCTGTTGCACGTTGAGAGTTGTCGTGGCAGGTGTTATTGAATATTGTAGTGCCACCTTCTCCTCCGATAATCATTGCTCGCTCGCCACTATAGCTGAACGTACTATTAGTAATGAGGTGGTTATAGAATTGTTCATCATCATATGCCCAACCGATTCCAAGACCCGTGTAACCACTGTAGGAAACATCGCAGTCAGTTACAGTAACGCGATACCCGCCAATGATTTGAATTCCATAATAACAACCAATGCATGACACATTTTTAATAACGGTATTATTACAGAAGAGAATAATCACACCTTTCTGAGTATCAGTCAGGATCATATCCCTTACACGCACATTATCGCATCGATTAAGTATGACCTGAGCATAATCTCCGGAGAAATCGCCTCCTATCTCATCTTGAAGATAGAGGATTGGTGTATCATTAACCATGTTGTCAGTGAATTCTACAAAACCAACCATGAGTTTGATATTTCCTTCGACGACGAGCCCTAGTCCATGCATCCTATTATAAGATAAGGTCGCATTAGGTGAGTCATCTATTATGATATTGGGTTCACCACTAGTCATACATGTGTTGTTTGTTATGATGTTCTCATAACAGTAAGAGCCCACCCCAAGATCATATTCGGTGCTATCACTGCATGTGTTATTGTGAATTGTGACATAGTTACTCCTGTCAACATCTATTCCTCTGTTGCAGAGCTCAATTTCATTATCTTTTATCATGTTGGAGTCTGAATTATAAAGATGAATCCCTATTTTATTATCAGAGAGATCGTTATCAGTAATTGTCGCATTCGAAACTTTTTCCAACCTGATTCCTTCATAGGTGGATGTACCTCCAAAGACAGTACAATTGTAAATTACAAAGTGCACACCCGTATTTGAGATATCAATCCCGTTTCCCGTTGAGGCATCTATTAGGTAATTCTCGATACGATAGGGGTCTCCCAGCGTACCAGAACCCGGCCATGACTCTGAGGCTGCCTGACTGTCAAAGGCAGCATCTCCGTTGATGACAATCACACTGTGGACTATATGACCCGCAAGAGTTTCTGATTCTCTCATGGATTGCTGTCCCATTGAATTGAAACTGATGAAAGTTTGACTACTGAAAAATAAAAGTAGTAGTGTAATGAACAGGAGAAGATTATTTATTTCTCTCCTCTTTTGCAACATTTAATATCGCCTCCTAAACGAATGGTATCAATTGAATACACAATGTATTGAAGGTATCGTTTTACAAAAATACAATTGATAATTTTACAGGTCTTTCACTTATTGAATAGGTTTAAAGAACATTTAGTTCTGATTAACAGGGTTAATTATTACTAACCCATTAGTAGAAAATGTTATATACAAATGTTATTCAAACGCCTAGCTACATAGTTGGTGTTTTAACCATTGATGAATGATGAAGAGTTTGAGCTAAGGGTAAAGGCTTCTAGATTGACCAAGAGTCAAGAGATTGTGTTATCCATTTTGAGATCACAGGGGATGAACGGAGTGACGCCCAAACAGCTCTTAGGGGAAGTAAAATTTGCACCTCGTACCGTAAGATACGCTCTGCGGAAACTGCTAAAGAAGGACCTAATTCGTCGAATACCTTGTCTTCAAGATATGCGACAGTGGATCTATATTCCTGCATAGTAAAAAAAAGAATAGTCGGGGGAAAACCCCCTATTTATTTACGAGAGTTCATGACCTGCCAGCAGCGTCTGCAAATTCCAGGGGTAGGCATGGTGTTACCGTTGACCCATCCCTTGCATTTGGGAGCAATGTTAGCAGTGCAGCGAGTCATCCTGTGAGGATAGACGGTGCTGCCAATTTCACGAACTCGAATTTTCTTCTGGCCGCCACGGCCTTTCTTGTGTGGTATGTTTAATTCATCCTGCGATGGCCCTAAAAGGCAACCTCGCTATCGTCCCTTCTCCACAGTAATCACTAGACTCGAAATTTCATGAACCGTTATAATAGTTTACTTTTTTTTTTAAAAAATCTTGATTTTGTGTGTATCACTCAGAGAACATAACACCTCAAGTTCTTCGTTTTGTAGCATTTTCCCAGGTGTCCCTTGATACCGAGGTGCAAATATGGTCAAACAGTGTGGCGCATGTGGGTCTACGGACAATGTACAGTATATCTTTGACTCATTCTGTGAAACTGGAGAATGGAGATGTAGTTCCTGTCTTGGTAGACGTTTTCCTGAAGGATCAAGGGTTGTAAAATTCACGGATAAATCTCATCCCCAGCGGCCAGCATACTACATGTGTGTGGAAACCCAGGAAGATCTGGATCTCATTATGACAGTTGGAGCGCGTGCACAGAAACTGGGTGCAAAAGGAATGGAAGCATGCTTCTATGCATCACTCATACGGGGCAGACCGGTGAGCCCTCAGTCATTCTCACTGGGGCATGCCGATAGTGAATCTCGACTTCGATCTTATGTTGATAGTCTTCGGATGCATATAGAAACCTCTGAGAAATTTAAGTCGGCTAAGGAAGAAATCATTCCAGATATAATATGGTCTCAAATATCTCCAGCAACCACAGCAAGATGAAATGTTAGATACCAGTTAGAATGAATTGGTATTTCCAGTAGGAGATAAATAACGGTATATTTTCTCAAACCTTATGCAATTGTTACCGATTCAATATGTCTTTATGGTTGGCGATTATACAGTCGCTGCACTTCTTGTTCTCTATTTTGTCAAGGCGTATAAAGACAAAAAAATCCCAAAATCATACTTCTATGCATTCTGGGTGGGATGTCTAATAGGGGCTGTTTGGGAATTTACATTCCTCTTCTTGGGTCCTGATTTTCTACACGCTGCTGTTGAATGGCCTTTCGGTCTTTCCGGGTGGCCAAAGAAAGTCAGTCATTCTATCTGGGATGGCGGAATATTCATGGCAGGTGTCTATTTCTGTAATAGATTTCTGGGATCAGAATCTCGTTTCACGAATTGGAACTGGAGCGAGTACGGAATCATGGCACTCTGGGGAATTGGTCAAGAACTATTCGTTGAGTACATATTCGCAGGAAGAGTCTGGGTATACTCACCATTACCTTGGAATCCCGTAATTATCCCGCCCCTCCCCGGGATGGCTTCAACCATCGGGATGACCCTGATTCCACAAGCAACATGGATTATCGCACCGATAGTGTTCTACTTCCTTTTTCTGAAGTTGGTAAAACGGTTTGATACACCAGTTCCCGATGGTGTAGGAAATTAATTAGGTATGTGATGGTGGTAGCTTCAAGAAGGGCTTCTTTCGTTTCCTTTCTTGAAGATGCCAGTTACTCTAAAATGCATGTCAGGACTAAAGGTGATGGTCCCCTCCGACCATGACCTCTAGTTTTTCGTTAGTAATTGGACATTGTTTACAAGTAATATAAGGCTGAAGACCAATAATGCAGAGATTGCGTCTACTAGGCTTTCAGGCGATTTCACTGCATTCCAATATCTTTCCGTTTTTTTAATTTGCTGGAGGTTAAGAGTGCACTCCTTAACAATTGGCCAATGGGCCTGGTTAAAAAAATTCAAAGTCTTAGCTAATCTCTATAAGGTATCATCCTGAGCTAACTATCGGGAATTGCGCAGTGACGGAGGGACGTCATGTGACAACAGGACAACATACTGAAGTTAGAAGAAGAGAATCATATCTTACTGACGAAATTATCTCCGATACAGGGAAAGCAAGAACAAAGATACTGGCAGGAGTAACAACTCCATATGATGCTCTTTTAGAATCAGATAATTCTCGTCTTCAATATTATCTTGATCTTATTAAAATCCGGATTGCATTAAGTTCTGGAACTATTCAGTTAAGCGAAGCCTATGCTGCAGTGAAATTAATTGAAGATGATCCCGAATTTGTTGTTGGTAATACCTTTGGACCAATACCTGAAACTTGGACACCAGAGATGATTAATCGTCTTATTGAATATATTAAACTTCTACAAAAATCAAGAATCATAGAAGCTAGCAAAGTCTATGCTGCGATTATTGATACTCTCAAGTCTGCAAGTCCTGCAAAACCCCCGCGTGGTTTTCTCGAGAGTGTGTTATCCTATTTCATTCATAATCCACTTGCATCATATTCTCAAGCAGGAAAGGATCTTCAATGTCATAGGTCTACGGTTAAATCTGGATTTGATAAAGTCCACAAGCTTCATCGTATAATGGCATTGGGTCTATTGAATGGTTGTGCATTTGGCATTAAGGGATTTACACTCTTTTTTGAAATGAGCGATGGAGTAGAGTGGGAAACAATAAGGGACCCATTGTTAAGTTTTCCATTTACAAAAACACTGCATCGTGTTCCTACAAGTCCCTTTGGATTCGTATCATTCGCAATTCCTGGTAGCAAAAGGAATACGGTTAGATTTCGTTCAAGTCTTGAGAAAGTTTCAAGGAGATTTTTTGAATATTTTAGTATTCATGAACCACGAGGATTAGCACGAATTGTAAATCCAGGTCTCTTAAAGGATGGAGAATGGGGATTGCCTGAATGTTTGATTTCTGGTGAAGCTAGCGGACTGACGGAATACAAACCTGCCATTAGTTCAATCGGTTGTCCTGGATATCTTGGTGAGTTAACAAAAGATGATTTCATTACTTCCGAAATTGTTGCATATCATCTTAGAAAATCTAACAATGAACTGGCTAAGATTATGAAGAGTAGAGGATATGACGTTAGAGCAAGTCAAATTGCATACAGAGTTCAGAAATTATTGAAACTAGGCGTAATGTTTCCTTGGTTATGGTTCAGTGGTGTAGGGCTCCACTATAACTTCACAATCGAAATTGTTTCGAATACTGAAGCTAGGCAAAAAATCTTTGAAGCAGTATCCGGGTTTCCGGAGGTCTTTACTACGCCAACTGACAGAGGTGCAATGATTTGGATGGATATCCCAAAATATCATTTGAAGAACTACTACGATTTCTTATCTACACTATCGAAAATACCTGGAATAGAACGATTAAAACCAATACTTGCTGTGAATCGGTCAGGTGGAAAGAATTACATCGATATGTATGAAAAATTAGATTTTGGTTCAGACGGTTTTTGCAGTTCATCAAGTGATGTGAACCTTAATGATTACATACCTTGAAAGATTACCAACAAATCCTCGATAGCAGAATGACTAAATACTCATCAATAGACACTCTTCTCGGTTGGCAATGACAAAGCTTCTGATAACAGACACTACATTGAGAGATGCTCACCAATCCCTAATCGCAACTAGAATGCGTACTGAAGATATGCTACCAATTTGTGATAAGATAGACAAGGTTGGGTACCATTCTCTTGAGATGTGGGGTGGTGCAACATTCGACTCAATGATGCGCTTTCTTGATGAGGATCCATGGGAACGAGTAGAAGCTCTCAAAGAAGTGATGCCCAAAACCCCTTTTCAGATGCTTTTGAGATCATCGAATTTGGTTGGCTATCGCGCATACCCCGACGATGTGCTAGAATTATTTGTAGTTGAAGCTGTAAAAGCTGGGATTGATATATTCCGTATTTTTGACGCTCTTAATGATGTTCGCAATTTGGAAGCTCCCATGAAATTCGTTAAGCGCGAGGGAGGTCATGTTCAAGCATCAATAAGCTACACTCTAAGTCCCTACCATTCGAATGATAAATTTGTAGAGATGGCGAAAGATCTCTATTCACTTGATGCAGACTCTATATGTATCAAAGACATGGCAGGTCTCATATCACCTGAGGCTGCGTTTGACTTGGTTACAAAACTCAAAGAAGAAGTAGACATTCCTATCCAACTCCATTCTCATTACACAAGTGGAATGGCCGCAATGGCCTATCTGAAGGCGGCAGAGGTTGGAGTAGATGTTGTTGACTGTGCAATTTCTTCCTTCTCAATGGCAACTTCACAACCCGCAACCGAATCAATTGTTGAAGCTCTAAAAGGTAGCAAACGAGATACTGGACTTGATATCAATCTGTTATCTGAGATTGCAGCTTACTTCAGAAAAATCAGGAGAAAATATGGCCAATTCGAGGGTAGTCTACAGGGAGTTAATCCTCAGGTTTTGGTCTTTCAGATTCCTGGTGGAATGCTTTCCAATCTTGATAATCAGTTGAAAGAGCAAGGTGCACTTGATCGTTATGATGAAGTCCTTGAAGAGGTACCACGAGTTCGTGCTGAGTTGGGGTATCCCCCTCTTGTCACTCCATCTAGTCAGATTGTGGGAACACAGGCTACGTTGAATGTGGTCACAGGCGAACGTTATAGTATGATTCCTACAGAAGTTAAGCAGTACATTCGAGGGTATTATGGGCGACCACCAGCTGAGATAGACTCAGAGATAAGGAAGAAAGCAATTGGTGATGAAGAACCACTTGATTGTCGACCTGCAGATATGCTTGAACCCGAACTACCTGCCGCACAGGAAGCACTCAAAGATATTGAACATGTACAGAGAGACCTCGTTTCTTATGCTCTCTATCCTCAATACGCTCTTGATTTCTTGAAACGAAAAGCGCAGCGTAAGAGTAGAGGTACAATGACCCCTGAGCTTGAAGTTGCTATTGCATCAGCAGTACTTCATATGAACGGAGCCGGACCTGGAGATCTTGCTACATCAGCAGGAAGAGCTCAGACCTGGTCTGATGCTGGCATGGCTGATTTGGTAGCAGGCCGCACTTCGCAGGCCACTCCAGGTCAATGGGATAAATCAAGCTCTACATGGTCTTCTGCTGGAAGAAAGGACATCATGCGAGGAAGACGCAGGGGGAACTAAAATGAGTCCAGAGTATAAAGTCACACTGGATGAGAAACTCTTCGAGGTTGAGGTCAAGATGCTCGATGAGGGCGGAGTCTTGGTTGTGAAAGTTGGAGATCAAAGCTTCACGACGAAACCAGTTCTAACAGAGGATGGTACCTGGATTGTTAACGATCTTGCGACTGATTACACTGTGAAAATTCTGAAAAGGGCTGGTAAAGCAATCACACTTGAGATTAATGGTGAAGAACGCGAAATAGAATGGGAGCGCCAACGAAAGGTTGAAACTGTGAAGAAGACTGCAGGAGCTGCTCAAGGAGGTTCCCGTGTAGCCGGTGGAATCTATCCTCCAATGCCTGGGAAAATCACTGAGGTTCTTGTAAATGTTGGAGACAAGGTCAAGAGTGGTGATACTATCTGCATTCTTGAAGCAATGAAAATGTTCAACGAGCTCAAAGCTAACTCATCTGGTTCCGTAAAAGAAATCAACGTTGATGTTGGTACCATGGTCACTACTGCGGACCTATTGATTCTTATCGAGTAAGGAAGTGCGAATGTGGAACCTGTCAATATCATCGGCGTAGGAATGACACAGTTCGGCGTTCTTAAAGAGTCAATTGTTGAACTTGCACAGACTGCCGCATTCGAGGCTATAGAAGACTCCTCAACCACGGCGTCAACGTTTGACCATCTAGTTGTAGGAGTTCAGAACCCCGATGAATTTGTAGGTCAGGGTCATCTCTCAACTCTACTTGCGGATCAATTGGGAATTGTTCCAGCAGGTGCTACTCGTGTAGAGTCTGGGCCTTCTTCCGGCTCCAGTGCATTCGAGTCTGCTTTTGCTATGGTTGCAGCGGGAATGGCTGATTTGGTCCTAGTTATTGGTGTTGAGAAGATGTCCCAAGTGGATCGGAATACCGCATCAACGATTTTAGCTAAAATGCTATCCTATGAGAATGAGATACGATATGGAGCAACACCAGCCGCCCTTGCAGCATTGATGACTCGGCGGTATATGCATGATTATGGATTAACCCGAAACGAGCTCTCGCTTATTCCTGTTAAAGCCCATAGAAACGGAGCAAAGAATCCTCTTGCACATTTTCAAAAAGAGGTATCTGTTGAGAAAGTAAGTAACTCCCGAATGGTTGCCGACCCCCTCCATCTCTATGATTGTTCTGCTACCAGCGACGGTGCAGCATCACTTGTAATTGCATCCGACAAAGCAGTACGAGACCATGGTCTTTCGAATTCTGCCATCCAAGTAATAGGAGTAGGTCATGGTACTGATTATTTGGCTGTCCAGCATCGGACTTCACTCACATCGATGAATGCAACAAGAGTGGCAGCACAGAAAGCATTCACAATGGCTAGCATTACTTCAAATGATGTAGACGTGTGCGAAATTCATGATGCTTTCTCTATTCTTGAACTTGTCAACATGGAAGACCTCGGTTTTGTTAAAAGAGGAAAGGCAATCAATGCAGTAAAGGATGGGATTACTGAGGTTTCTGGAAAAATACCTGTCAATCCCAGTGGAGGTCTCAAAGCAAGAGGACATCCAACAGGTGGAACCGGAGTAGCACAGATTAGAGATATTGTCCAACAACTAAGAGGCCAGGCTCCAAAGGGACTTCAGGTTGAAAATCCTCGAATAGGCCTGACTCACAACATTGGTGGATTTGGAAATAACATGGTTGTTGCTCTATTTTCTAATGTTTGAGAGAATTATTCATCCAAGATTTTCTTATTAGAAAACCAGAGTTCTTTTCACTCACAACAGATGCATTCCAGAGTAGTTCTGTCACAGACATAATCTATCTTACTCCTGTGGAATAGTCCTGCATCAATAACTCCAAAATACCTGGGAGAAATGTCACAATGCCTGAAGGTCTTGCTGTATTAAAATGGGATGACGAGCTTGGACCCGTTGTTGCATCTAAGACTCCAAAGAAGCTTAAGGTGGGTCTTGATCCCACTACCTCAATGAGAGTCTATGGTATCGCTACTCTTGGAGAAACGAAAGAGTCTCAGAAGCCTGGTTTTAATTCACTTGTTTTTCCTGACTTCAAACTTGCTGTTTATTATGGTGGTTTGAATATGCACCTACAGGGTCAACCTTCAATGGTGTTTCTTGTTCTGAATCCAGATGAAGACCCTGAGGTGTACAAGGATGCTCTTCCTGAAATAGCTACACAAATTTTCATGAATGCTGATGATGACAAGTACAAGAAACTTGTACCAAAGCTATACAAACAGATTGAAAGATATACGCAAATGACTTCTGAACAACTTCAAGCATCGATAATCAATGATCCTGTCAGACGCATAATAATTCAAACTTTGATGAAGCAAGGAACAATCCAATCGGCAGAACTCGAGGAAATGATTTTCGAAGAAGTAGGAAAGAAGATTGATGTTGACATTATTCTTGGACCATTAGTCAAAATGGGAGTCATTGCAACTGGTTGGGTCGAGGGTCTATCATCAGAGGTTATCTATCTGACAAGAGCAATGTTTGTTTTAAGAAAAACATCTCTTGACACAATTAAAGCTGCAAGCGAAGAACAACTTCCAGCTGATGTTGCTGAAAAATTCCTCCAGTCTACACAGGAGTATCACAAGGATTACTTGGAGCGTATCAGAGCAGATATTTTTGAAACGATTTGGTCTGAAGCTGAAGGTCTGACCAAGTTAATCTTGGATTTTGAAATCTACGATATCATTCAAGTACTTCGAACTGGACCAATTGAAAAAGCGCAACTGAAAGTAGAAACAAAACTAGAAGACGCAAAATTAAATAAGCAATTGAAGGTTTTAGAAAAAGCAAACATCATAATGCGAATTAAAGATAAAGAGCGTCGTCAGCACATTATGCTGAAATGCAATCCTGAAGTGATAACAGTATACCCTGAATGGTTGATTCAAAGAACAGTAGATTTGTACAACGATGAAGAAATAGTCAGTCAACAGGCGATACATTACTTGGAAGTACTCAAGATGTCCCATCCAAGCCAACTGGAATCAATGGAAATGGCTGAGTAGAGGGGGTAATGGGATGATTAGAGCGATACACATTTTCAAGGAAGGTCAAATCATATTTGAGGATGTCATTGTTCCCACTAAAGACCTAGATACATCAGCAATACTGATGCTTGTTTCGTCATCTGCAAAGAAGTTGCAAGAGTGGAAAATTGATAGCATGGAGATTGAGCGTTATCGATATGTATACCTGAATTCTCATGACACACAGTTCATTATGACGATGGACCGCCAGGCTTCACCCCAAAAGGTCAGTGAGGCAATGATGAGTTTGGTTTCAAAGTTCATGACCGCATTCGAGAAGATTCTAGAAACCGATGAATGGAAGACCACTGACTTCTCACCATTTGGTCCTGGTTTCCGAGCTGTCGTTAGTAGGATTCCTGTCAAAGTAATTCTAGCTGGTCATGGTGGTACTGGTAAAACAACCCTTCTAGAGCTGGCTACATTGCCATCAAAAGGTCCGCCACAAGAATACATTCCCACATTTTTTGGAGATAAAGCTCTACTGAAAGCTGACTTTGATCCTTACATTTTCAGTATGTTCGACCTAGGAGGTCAGGACCGGTTCGTTCAAGAATGGAGTAAGATCATACGTTCGGGAGTTATGGTTGTAATAGTCACTGACTCAACAACGGAAAACATTGAATGGACTAAACGTGTAGCGTATCCCGTGTTGAAGACTGAGCTCCCTTATGCAAGAGCGATTGCAATTGCTAACAAGCAGGACTTACCTGGTGCTCTCTCACCAGAAGAAGTTGGAAAGCAACTCGGTGTACCAGGATATGGAATGCAAGCAAATCAAGCTGATTTCAGAGATAGATGGCTAAAGCTGTTGAAAGAATTAGCTTTCGAAACGATAGAATCCGCCGTTGTTGGTGAGATTAGTGAATGATTATAGGTGAATAAAATGGGTCTATTCGATGGCTGGAGAAGAAAACGGAAACGTGAAGCTACTGTCAAGCTTCAAGAACCCAAAATGTCTAAATCTGTTGAAAGCGAAGTTTCTGAAGACATCAAGGAAAGCGAACAAGTTGACACAGTCAGTCTTGTGGCAGAGTATGAAAGATTGATTCAAAGAAAAGAGATACTTCAGGTCGAGCGCGGCGAACTCACAGCAAAGCTTGATCGCGGTGAGATTGAAGCTGATGATTTTCGCAAAGAACTGATGGACCGGATTCAAGAAGCTGCTGAAGTTTCTGATAAACTTCGTGTCACCGCAGCAAAGCTTACTTCACTTGGATATCGCGGTGTTCTTCATTAGGTAAATAGGAGGAACTTGCTTGACTAAATCACTTGAGGAAGTAATGCGCTTCTTAGAGAACTATACATTGGCATGGCATCATTGGCTCATGTTACTCTCCTTGTTGAAACTCGGAGGAAGTGGAACAAAGGAGCAAATCATGCCTGTTTACAAGAACGAAGGATTTTCTACGCATGCAATAGATAAGGTCTTTTCTACTGACTTACTAGAGTTGAATGCGGTTGTCAAAGTAGAAGGCGGATTGGATAATCTTTCTAATAACTCCTCAATCATTCTTACTGATGATCCAATATTCCGAAAATTCCTCAAGAAAAACCTGAAGTCTGTTATTTCAACCTTCAAGACACGTCGTCGCTAATAGAATCTATTACACAAGTTTTTTCATAGACTTTGTTCTACAGTATGCTTGATGTCAAATATTCGAATCAAAGCTTCCAAATGTCCAGAATGCGATAAAGTCATAGTTCCCCCTAGAAACCTCTGTCCCTATTGTAGACACAAGTCACCGAGCTCGAATGTAGTTGAACTGAGTAATGAGGGCAAAGTGATTTCCTTTACAGAATTATATATGCCCCCTGAAGGGTTCACACCTCCAATGAAGATGGCTCTTGTTGAGTTAGAATTTGGTGCTGTCGTATTATGTTTGGGTGAAGATGATATTGATTTTGAAGTTGAGATTGGAAGTCAAGTCGAACTTACTTATGATAGTGAGGAACGATTACGATTTCGTGTAGTTCAGTGATATTTTCTGTCTGGCATTGGTAGTTAGTTAGTGATTTAAGCAAGTGATTCACGGGACATTTAGGTTTCAAAGATGGTCGACTATCTATCCAATGCATTATGGACTGAAGACGAGGTCAAGTTTCGAAAGGAACTACAAGCCTTTTGTAACAAGGAAATTGCTCCAACCGCAGACGAGATTGACAAGGGTCCCTTTCCACGTGAACTCCTTAGAAAGATTGGTAAAGCTGGCTATATGGGTGTTCATCACGATAAATCAGTAGGTGGAACAGAGCGCGGACTTTCATACGAGATCATTGTAGCTGAAGAAATCTCTGCAATAAATGGTGGTCTTGATATGGCACGTATGTCTTCCACAACTCTTTATGGGATGCCATTAGCAAAATTTGGCACTGATGAACAGAAAAAGAAGTATCTCACACCTGTAGTTTCTGGTGATACGATTGGTTGTATTGGAATTACAGAACCTGATGTGGGATCGGATACCGCTGGGATGAAAACACAAGCTGTGAAAGATGGTGATGATTGGATTCTTAATGGTGAGAAACGTTTCATTACTAATGGAAGCACAGCTGATTACATGTGTGCCTTTGCTATTACTGATCCAAGTGTGAAATCAAAGGTTGGAATGTCTGCATTCATCGTGGATACAAAATCTGATGGCTTTAGTGTGGTCCAAGACCATGATCTGATGGGTATGAAATCCGCTCGGGTTTCTTGGCTAAAATTGGACAATGTTAGAGTGCCTTCTGACATGGTTCTTGGTGATATTGGTCAAGGATTTAGAATTCTTATGGATGAATTGGATTCTGAGAGGACTGCCATTGCTGGAGAAGCAATAGGCTATGCCAGGACCCCCTATGAAATTGCAGTCAAGTATTCAACCGAACGTCATCAATTCGGTAGACCAATCAAGGCGTTTGAGGGGGTAAGTTTCAAGATTGCAGACATGGCTATGAAACTAGAAGCTGGTCGTGCTCTAACCCTCACCGCTGCGAGAATGTATGATAAAGGCCAAAAGATAACAAAGGAAGCTGCCATTGCCAAACTCTATACCACCGAAGTAGCACTCGAGATTACGAACGATGCTCTCCAAATTCTTGGAGGTGCGGGCTATACAACTGATTATCCTGTTGAGCGATTCGTACGTGATGCTCGACTAATGACCATTGGTGGTGGGACTGTAGAAATCCTTCGCTTCCTCATCCAGAGAGAAGTGTTCAAGGAATTCTTTCCACGATAAAAGAGGGGAAGTTCCCGTTGCCCGAATCTTACCCCTCTTGGACATTTAGCCCATGATCGATGTTCGGTTCCTGCTTCATCGAGGCTGCTTTGCTGGTCCTGGGACTGGAAAGTCTTACGGCCTCTCCAACAGGCGTTTTATGTCTCCGTGCAACTCGCGGCGACTGTAGATTGATCCTTGGACTTGGTTCTCGTCCTAGATC
>JABCTV010000232.1 GCA_018238205.1 Candidatus Thorarchaeota archaeon | reverse complement strand
AGAAAACTGACAGAACTCACAAATATAGGGATTCTTCTACGAAAGAGCTTCGATGAGAGCCCTCCTCGGGTTGAGTATAGATTGACTCAAACTGGAATTCAACTGTACGAGAAACTTTGTGGCTTGAGCAATTGGGCACGAGAAGAATGTCATTCAGGTGGATTGAATATCACCAAATCATGATTGATGAACTAAATCATCTATCCCTGCTCGTTCCGGTAGACTGTACATAGATAGATAATTAGTCTACCAGTTCCAGATGATTTTCCAGTCAGACCTCTTATTACTTGACATCTGAGGTACATACTCTATTGAGTTGTATGGTAATTCAACCCCTTTCGCTTTCTTCACGGTTAGGTAGTACTTTCCTCTTGCTGTTGAAAGAGTAATAATTCCTTGTGCGAGAGAAAAGAGCTGGTTGACCGTGACTGAATCTGCTGTTTCAGCATGCACAAGATAGAATTCATTTGAACCAATTTTGATGCTCTCTTCCACACACTCTTTGAAGAATTGGACAACATCTCTTGCCGAGAAATCAATCAACAGAGGTGTTAATCCCTCGAATGTTATCAATTTCGGTGTGATATCCTTTCTAAGACTTCTAAGTTGTATGTTTATTTCGTGAAGATGTGGTGAGCACGTGTGAACACCAAGGGTTTCTTGACCATAGCCAACTTCAAGAATTTGAAAATCATCATTTTGCATCTCAGCAAGTTCTGACATTAGCACTCTATTGCGAGCCTCAGTTACAACCTCAAGTGTTGTTAATTTGAGTTCGAGGGCTTTACGAATTAATGTAAGCATGAAAAGATCATAATGGCTATCCTGTGAAGCCATAACAAGAAAAACGTAACCAGGAGGTGGTCTAGTCAGCAAATTCTCTATTATGCTGGAATCTGAACCCATTCCTCTCGGTTCTCCCGCCATTTCAGATATCACTCTTCCTTCTTTATTCTGTTATTCCAAGATGTTTTCGTATTGTTGCAACCAATGCCTTCCCTGAGAAGGGTTTTATGATGTATTCATCAGCTCCGACAGACTGCCCTTTCTCAATGTCACTACTAAGTCCTTTTGCTGTAAACATCAAAATGGGTGTATTCTTGAAATCATCACTTTCTTTCAACTTCTTACAAACTGCAAATCCATCCATAGTTGGTAACATCACATCTAAGAGAATGAGATCAGGTTTCTCAGCTTGAGCCTTGCTAAGACCTTCTTCACCATCAAAAGCAATGATTACATCAAATCCATGTTTCTCTAAGAATGTCTTGGCCAGTTCTGTTGTCAACTCTTCGTCGTCAACAACCAGGATTTTCTTACTATTAGAGCTCATTTTGCTCACCTTATACTATTGGTATCAATTCATAATCGAGGAAACCTTTTGCTAGCATTGGACGAACTGCTAGGAAATTCGTGCGTGGGATTACTCCAAAAATACTGAGAACGCCACTTAGTTCTTGAACTTTCAAATGAATACTGTGCGCAATTGACCCACTCTTGAGAGCTTGTTGCTTGCTTAGAATAGTAACAGTAGCTCTTTGTGTTGAAGGAAGAGCAGCAGTAATTTCTGCCATCACTCCTTTCACATCTGTAATTCCATATTTATTTTCCAATGTTGTCAAGGAAAATAGCTCAGTGGCTTGCGTTTCAAATTCCTTTTCTAGCTGGGTTGCCTCGTATCTAATTTCTTGCAATGTTTTCCAAGGATCATCATCAATACTTCGTACATTTTCATGTTTACTCAGTACATGTCGTCCAAAGAAAACAACTTGTTTCTCAACACTTTTTGCATCAATGAAGTAGCTGAGACCATGCATAAATCGTTCAGGGGACCATCCCTCCGGCAATAAAATTACTGCTGGTCTGCCTAGTTGGAGATGATTTGAGAGAAAGGGGATATAGATAGTTTCTAGGTATGGTGCAGCTAGACTTTCAACTTCGACTAGGCTTAGCATCCCTTTCTCAAAGCCACCACCTAAGATTCCATCAAGACTCCTATTTCCAGTAGAAACTTTCGACTTTGATGGGTCTGCAATTGGTTCTCTTTCTAGCATTATTGGAGGAAATTGATGTTTATGCCAAGGAATGTAACTGAAGTAACCTTGATTAAGAGTGTATAGAAAAGTGTCTTGACTTATCGAACGAGATCGCATCTTATCGATGCTAAGTTGTCTATACATTCGATTATTTTCATGTAATTTCTCTAGACGGATAATTGCATCAACTGAATGATCTAGATGACGATGTTCAGGTTCTCTCCAATCTTCTTCAGAAACAAGAATAAGTTTCTTTCCTTCGTTTCTTGCAGCATATATGAGAGATTGTTGAATCTCATATTTTCGTTCAGCTTGAACAGGCATAAGAAAGTCAGTCCAAGAGTCAATGATAACAATTGAATTATCGCAACAGTGACCGTCAATGCCTAGTAGCTTTGAGCATTGTTCATTTAGTGATAATTCATGAAGAGGGGCATCCTTAATTTTCCTCCAGTATTGTGCAGGAAAATGACGTTCATTCCATCTTGGAAGGGCAGAAAGTTCATTCTTTACAGCAGTTGTTGCTTCTGCGTTTGATAAAATAAGAAAGGAATCGGCGAATTCTCTGAATATCTCATACACAAACAAACTCTTACCGGTACCTGGTTTTCCAGCCACCATAAGAACATAGCCTGATGTGGACTCTATTGCATCCCGTATACTGGGCGGGATAGCACCCTGAACGGTCATATATTCGGTCCCCTTAGTTGCGCATTATCCAGACATAGTTTCATGAATAAAAGGATATCTCGCTCATTTATTCTAAGGTTATTCAGATTATTTATTCTCTCACAGAAATCGAACGTAATAAGTTAGAAATAATCATTCATCCAATTTGGATAGAAAATCACAAAAATGAGGGCAAAGATTACCCATCCAAAACAAATTTCCAAAGCATTCTTTTCGAGGAGTTTTTCTCTCAACTCTACACTCGAATGTTTTTTCGCCATCATAGAATATGCAAAGATCATTATCAGATTCTGAATCTTCTAAGACCTTTCTACGAACTTCCTTCATAAGTGAGGAGTCAGAGGATTTTAGCCAATTGGAAGTTTCTCCTATTTTGGAACGAATCAGACCTAATATTTCAGAATCGGGTTTCTCTTCTTTTGCCCACAATGAAATAACTGAACTCACTATAGCATTGAATGCATAGAGCTTGTGACCAATCTCAACTGCGATTTCTTCTGAACGTTTATAATTTTCAATTGAAACATCTAGCTCATTAAGAAGGTAATGGGCATCACCAGCAACAAAGTATGCTAGAGTAAGAGTTTGACGCATACCCGCACCTTCAGCTAACTTTATGGCTTCTTCATAGAATTCAATCGCTTTTTTCACATTTCCCTTTCTTATTGCGACATCACCTAAGTTCAGTGTTGCAGTAGCAATTCCAGCAACATATTCAGCTTCTTGACTAATCTCCAATGCTCTGCGATTATACTTTTCCATCTGATCTATCTGATCAAGAGCTCTATCAACCTCACCAACATTGACGAGGGTCTTTGCCAATCCAATCTGATTATTCAATTGTTGTTGAATGAGTAATAATTCTTCAAACTGATCTCTTGCTTCTTGCAGTTGTCCAAGATTGAGATGTATAACACCTCTAAGATTTCTAGCTTTTGCTACACCAGGAAGATAACCCATTCTTTCATACTGACGTAAGGCTGTTGTAGCAAGTGGCATTGCACGATTGTGTTCGTAGCTGTCCTCAAATGCCATCGCCCGACAATATCGGATATCATTTAGTGCAAGTTGATGATCGAGTAAAATTGCAGTATCATGAGCGGAATCTAAGCGTATCAGTCCCTCTTCATGAGATTCGGAATTTCCAGCAATAAATGCGAGAATTATCCTTGGTCTCAATAAAGCTGCTTGAACCATTGTTCGAATTGCTGAATCCTGAGCAGTGGCAATAGTCACTTTGTCTATACTTTCACTAGCGACTTCTTGTGCATGATCAGTGTAACCAAGATCTATCAGAATAGATGCGAGTTGACCTGATAACTCAGCAAATGCAATGTATTCTTTTGCTTGCCAAATCTGGTTTGTTATGTTCCTAAATTTATTCAGCCATCGTGGATCCAAACTTTGACGACAGTATGCTGCGGCAGCATAACCTTTGCAAGTGTAATTCTCACTATCTCTGGCGAGAATTTGATTGTATCCATACATGCCTCTCAGAAAACAAGCTTTTGCGCACATAGCAAGAAACGCAGGGCTTCGGTTTTGCCATTCTCCTCCACCAACGTACTCTATCAAGATATCTGTGAATATCAGAAATCTATCCCTTGTACTACGAGCATGTACTAACAGCCGATTTTCAATCTCCTCA
>JABCTV010000006.1 GCA_018238205.1 Candidatus Thorarchaeota archaeon | reverse complement strand
TTTGATAATTAAAGATAATTCGAATAAAAAAATGGCATCTTGATTAAAAAATCAAAACGCCATTTTTTTGTTTAAAAATATTATATTCTAACGGCCTAATAATTCAGGGTTAGAGAAATAGTCTTTTAATTCTTTTACCATTACACCACTTAAGAAGAGTAGACCAATCAAGTTAGGAATAGCCATTGCTCCATTAAGCATATCAGTAAGCAACCATACAAATGGGACTTTTACTACAGCGCCAGCGAAGGCTAAAATAACAAAGAGCCAGGCATATGGTTTAACTATGCCAGGACCGACGATAAAACGAGCACATTGTTGACCATAGTAACACCAGGTAATAAGAGTAGAATAACCAAACAAAAGAGAACCAATGGCAACAATAGGTCCTCCTACTCCCCCTAACACAGAAGTAAAGGCATGAGCAGTAAGGGCAGTACTGGTAAGGCCTGTTTCCAAAGATTGAGTCATAACAATAACAATACCGGTCATAGAGCAAATAATTAAAGTATCAATCATAACTCCGACCATGGCTATGGTGCCCTGACGAGCTGGATGAGGGGTCTTGGCAACAGCATGAGCCATACTGGCACTACCTAAACCAGCTTCATTGGAGAATATTCCTCTTGCTACACCGAATCTCATAGCCTGAGCTACGGTAGCCCCGGCAAATCCGCCAATAGCAGCCCTTCCGGTAAAGGCAGATCTAAATATTTCTCCGATTGCCCAGGGGAGCATGTTAATTTTAGCGATGATAATGATTAATGCTCCTACAATGTAGAAAATAGCCATGATGGGGACCAATTTTTCGGTTACTTCACCGATTCTTTTGATTCCTCCTACTACAACTATCCAGGCTAAAAAGGCCATAACAATACCTGTAACTACGACTGGGATATTAAATACACTATTCAATACCAGAGCTTGAGAGTTAGTTTGGACCATATCTCCGATTCCAAAAGCACAAATTGCTCCGAAGAAGGCAAAGAGCCAACCTAACCATGCCTGACCTAGTCCTTTTTTGATGAAGTACATCGAACCACCGGCATATGCTCCGTCTTTATCTTTGATTCTGTATTTTACACCGAGAGTAGCTTCACACATTTTGGTACACATTCCGACTAAAGCAGTAAGCCACATCCAGACTAATGCCCCCGGTCCTCCGGCAGCAACCGCAGTGGCTACTCCGGCGATATTACCATTTCCTATTGTTGCGGCAAGGGTTGAAGTAAGGGCTTGGAAAGGAGTGATTTCTCCTTCTTCTTTGTCAGAACCATCCTTTTTTACTGCACCCTTAAATATAAGTTTTAAGGCATAACTGGTATGCTTAAATTGTGGAAATCCTAATCTGATAGTTAAAAATATTCCTGTTCCTACCAATATTATCATCATAGGTGGGCCCCAGACAAAATCATCAAGTACAGTTAAAAAATCCATTATGGCAGTCATATGAAACCTCCTTAATTTTCAAAAATGTAATATATTTTCTAAATATCTACAATTAAATTAATAGTTTAGAAATAAAATTAATTATTTTATTATGAAAGATTATGCAGGATGGTTATTGAATATATTATCACCTCCTTAAAGGATTAGTAGAATACCGTTTTTTTCATTGAATCACCTCACAGTCTCCTTAAATATTTTTGTGAGTATCATTTTAGTATTTTAGTAGATATTAATTATATACTACAAAAAAAGTTAAAATCCTTCTTTTTTTAAAAAAAAGTTGTATTTATTTAAGTATTTTTTCTTTTCTCTTATTAAATGGTGGTAAAAAAGGTGTCCCTACAACTTCTGCTTCAACCTCTCTATTCCTGATGGCTATATTTACGTTACTACCTTTTTCAGTATAAGGAAGGTCAATGATTGCCAAGGCAAACACTTTTTTTAGGGATGGACAATAATTTCCTGTGGTAATATATCCGATTTTTTTGCCATCTTTTTTTACTTCCATTTTACTTCTGGGAATACCACCTTGAGGAATATAAAGTCCCACTAATTTTCTGCTAATTCCTTTTTCTTTTATTTTAATTAAAGCATCTTTTCCGATAAAGTTCCCTTTGTCAAATTTTACAGTCCAACCCTGACCGCTCTCTATCGGATTTACAGTTTCATCAATATCATTACCGTAAAGCCAATAACAGACCTCAAATCGAGTAGTATCTCTACATCCTAATCCGCATGGTTTTAAACCGTATTTTTCACCCTCTTTAAGAATACCCTGCCAGATATCTACAATATCTTCAGATTTAAAGGTGTAAATTTCAAATCCATCTTCTCCGGTATATCCGGTTCGAGAAACAAGAATCTTTTTTCCGAATAATTCTGCAAATATAAACTTAAAGCGTTTTAACTTTTTAAGAGAAATATCTGCCTTTACCAAAGGTTCTAAAAGTTTTATAGAGTCGGGGCCTTGGACGGCCACTTCTCCGTATTCTTTACTTTTATTGGTAATATCTACTTCAAAATCACCTTTATTTTTTAAAACCCATTTGTAATCTTTAATCGAAAAGTTAGGCGAAGCGTTTACTACCAAAAGTACAAAATCGTCCCGTACCTTATAGATAAAGAGATCGTCGACCTGGCCGCCATGAGGATAACATAAAGGTGAATATTTTATATCCCCATTTTTCATTTTTATTAGCGAATTGGTTACCAGATAATCAGCAAAGGGAAGGGCATCTTTTCCTCGCAATTCAATTTCGCCCATATGTGAAACATCAAAGATTCCCACCCTTTCTCTTACTGCAAAATGTTCTTCTATAATACCCGTGTACTGGACCGGCATATCAAAACCATCAAAGGGTATCATCCGTGCTTTTAATTTTAAGTGTTCCTCATGGAGAGGAGTTAGTAATAGTTCTTGTTCTTCCATTTTTTAAACCTCCTGGTTAAAAATTAATATCTTTTTCTTGATAATTTAATTCATCTTTGAGTTTTAACTCATCATCATAAGTCAAAATTGCTCTCTTTACAGCTAAGGCATCATTGGTTCTTCTGATGGGAGTAATATGAGGAGCAGTGGTCAATAATTCAGGATTTGTCTTTGCTTCATCAGAAATTATTATCATAATATCAATAAATTTGTCGAGCATTTCTTTGCTTTCTGATTCGGGTGGTTCCACCATCATAGTTTCTTCAGCATAAGGTTCAAAATGAGGGAAATAAATAGTGGGTGGATGCATACCATAGTCCATTATTCTTTTTGCAATGTCTAAGGTTTTTACCCCATATTTTTTATACTCTCTTCCAGTAACTGTACATTCGTGTCCACAATAACGGTCATAAGCTGGTTTATAATATTTTTTCAATTTCGCCAATACATAATTAGCATTGATTATACTAGTTTCTGAAGTATTATAAAGACCATCCGGGCCCATACTAAGAATCCAGGTATAAGTCTTAACCAATACTGAGAAATTAGCCCAGAATGCCCTTACCATACCAATGCTCTTTTCACCTGCATCTGATAGATAATATTTCTTTTGGTCAGAATTAAAAGCAACATTGGGAGTGGGAAGGTAAGGAACAAGGTCTTTTTTTACTCCGATTACTCCAGCACCGGGTCCACCCCCTCCATGGGGAGTAGAAAAAGTTTTATGCAGGTTAAGATGAACTATATCGAAGCCGGCATCTCCGGGCCTGATGATTCCCAGGGAGGCGTTAAGATTAGCTCCATCATAATAGAGCAAACCACCTTTCCCATGGATAATTTCTTCAATTTCTTCTATTCCTTCATCGTATAATCCTACAGTATTAGGATTAGTTAGCATTAATCCGACCGTATCTTCATCCATCAATTCAGCCAATATTTTTAGATCTACCGTTCCCTTTTCATTTGATTTTACTTCTACTACTTGAAACCCACCCATAGCAGCTGAAGCAGGATTTGTACCATGAGCAGAATCGGGGATTAGCATCTTGTGCCGGATGTTCCCGCGATCTAAAAAATGTTTTCTCATAATGAGAATACCGGTTAGTTCCCCGTGTGCTCCTGCAGCAGGAGCCATAGTGTATTCATCCATACCGGTTATTTCGCAGAGTAGTTTATTTAGATTATAGGCAATCTCCAAACAACCTTGTACAGTCTCTTCGGGAGCTAAGGGATGGGCATAGATAAAATTACTTAGCGAGGCCAATTTTTCATTAATTTTAGGATTATACTTCATGGTACACGAACCTAAAGGATAAAAGCCATCATCAAGACCGTAATTTAATTTAGAAAGTTTAGTAAAATGCCGAACAACATCTACTTCAGAGATTTCACTCAGTAATTTTTTATCTTTACTAACGGTATATCCAGGTAAACATTCTTCAATTTTAATATCGTCAAACAAATCTTGAGGCAGCGAATAACCATCTCTACCTTTTATACTTTTTTCGAATATTAATTTCATATTTATCTCTCCTTATTCTGAAAGAATTTTAGCTACTAAGTTTAAGTTATCCCTGCTCAATACTTCGGTAACGGCAAAGAGTAAAACATTATTTAAATTTTCCTCTTGATAAAATTCGCAAATCTTAAGAGGGGGAATAAAGTTGTTTTCCAAAAGTTTTTTATTTATAGAAGAGATATTGTCTTTGCTCTTCAATAAAAACTCGTTATAGAAAGAATAATCAAATACTCTTTTAAACTTCCCGGTTTGTAATAATAAATTCTCCAAATAATGAGCAGACTTGGCATTAAGAAGAGAAAGTTGATAAATGCCTTCAGTGCCCATTAAAGAAAGGAAAATATTTGCAGCGAGAACATTCAGATTGTGGTTAGTGCAGATATTAGAAGTTGCTTTTTCTCTCCTTATATCTTGTTCTCGAGCTCGTAAAGTCATTACAAAAACTCGTTTCCCATCAACATCCACTGTTTCTCCTACGATTCTTCCGGGAAGCTGTCTGATATATTGTTTCCTGGTTCCTAAATAAGCATTGTAAGGACCGCCATAATTCAAATCCATCCCAAATGATTGGGCGTTCCCAACCACGATATCAGCCCCCATTTCTCCGGGAGCTTTTAAAATTCCTAAGGACATACTTTCCATAATTACGCTAATCAACAGTGTGCCTTTAGAGTGCGCTATTTCGGAAATTTCTGCCATTTTTTCTATACCGCCAAAGAAATTAGGACTTTGAATAATTATTGAGGCTGCATCTTCATCAATTAAAGTCCTTAATTTCTCCATATCAACTAAACCGTTTTTATAAGGCAAATCAATAATTTCTGTTTCATGTGGGGCTAAATACGTTTTAAGCGTCTCCCGGCAATGAGGGTGGAGTAAATTCGATACAATAATTTTATTTTTATGAGTTAATCTTAGGGACATCAAAGCTGCTTCGGCAGTAGCTGAGGCACCGTCATAGATAGAAGGAATTATCACCTCCATCTTAGTAAGCCGGGAAATGTAGCTCTGGTATTCAAATATAGATTGCAAGGTGCCTTGACTCAATTCGGGTTGATAGGGGGTATAGCAGGTCCAGAACTCTTCTCTCTGCAGAAGAAATTTTACTGCTTCCGGGATAAAGTGGCGGTAGGAACCAGCGCCTATTAAAGGTTTCATAGAATAGAAATCCGCATTTTTCTTAGCGATATGGTAAATTTTATCTTCTAATTCGCTTTCTGATATTGCTTTCGGGATATTTAATTTATCTTTTAATCGGAGGTTTTGCGGAATACTTTCAATTAAATCTGTAAAAGAAGAAACCCCAATCTCTTTTAACATCTCCTTTTTTTGCTCCTCGGTAGTGGGGATATATCTCATATTTATTTCACCTCTATTCTTTTCTGTATTCAGAATATTCTTGTGCACCCATCAGATTTTTTAATTCATCCTTATTTTCTATCTTTATTTTAGCAACCCAACCTTCAACATAGGGATCTTTGTTGATAATAGAAGCATCTTCAATAACTTTTACGTTTACCTCGATTATTTCACCGGTTACCGGAGTTTTCACATCAGATACGGCTTTTACCGATTCAATAGTAGTAAGTGTTTCACTTTGTTTTAGTTTTTTCCCTTTTTCTACTTTTTCTAAATATACGATATCTCCAAGCTGATCCTGAGCGTAATCAGTAATTCCTACTGTTCCAATACCGTCTTCCACCTTTAACCATTCATCGCTCTTGGTATAATATAAATTCTCTATAACTTTATTAGTCATTTGATCTCTTTCCTCCATTCATTTTATTATTTAATGATTTTACTTATAAATTTTATTATTAATACTGTCTTTTGATTACTTTCAATTATCACCCCCTTGTTAAATTAAAAAAGTCCCACTGTATTTCCTTCTTTATCAATATCTACTTTAGTAGATGCCGGTACGGAAGGCAATCCTGGCATAGTCATCATCGTCCCCAAAAGAGGATAGAGGAAACCTGCTCCTACTGATGCCCTGACATCTCTTACCGGTATGCGGAAATTACGAGGTCTGCCTTTAACTAAAGGCTCATGAGATAAAGAAAGGTGAGTCTTAGCCATACAGACGGGGAGTTTATCAAAGCCTACTTCGGTAAAGAGCTTTATCTTCTTTTCAGCTAAACGAGTATAGTCAACTCCTTCTGCCCCGTAGATCTTGGTGGCGATAGTCTCAATCTTTTCTTTAATGGATAGATCTAAGGGGTAGAGATGGTGAAAGTTAGTGGGCTTTTTGGCAGCCTCTACTACAGCTTCGGCTAATTCAATTCCTCCTTCTCCTCCTTTGGCCCAGACTTCATGAGTAACCGCAGCGGTTGCTCCGGCAGCTAAAGCCTTTTTCTTAATTAGTTCAATCTCAGCCGGGGTATCAGTGGGGAAACGATTGATAACTACTATTGGAGGGACACCGTGCAAAAGGACATTTTCTATGTGTTTCTCTAAATTTTCACAACCTTTAGCTACTGCCTCTAAATTTTCTTGTGATAATGTTTCTTGATCCAAGGGTTTGCCGGCTACTACTTTTATAGCACCACCGTGCATCTTTAATGCTCTAATTGTACATACTACTACTGCTGAATCTACTTTTAATCCGCTGGTACGGCATTTAATGTTACACATCTTCTCAAAGCCCATATCTGCTCCGAAGCCGGATTCGGTCACTACATAGTCAGCTAATTTACAGGCTATCAGGTCTGCAAGGACTGAATTGTTACCATGGGCGATATTGGCAAAGGGGCCACAGTGCATCAAACAGGCTCCGTGTTCTAAGGTTTGAATGAGGTTAGGTTTTAGAGCATCTTTTAGGAGAACGGTCATTGCTCCGGCTGCCTTTAGGTCTTCGGCAGTTACCGGTTTGCCATCAGTGGTATAGGCTACAGTCATCCGACCTAATCTTTCTCGAAGATCAAAGATATTGGTGGCTAAAGAGAGGATGGCCATCACTTCTGAGGCGACGGTAATATCATAACCGGTCTCTCGGGGGATACCATTGGTCTTTCCTCCTAAACCGATGACGATATGACGTAGTGCTCGATCAGAGATGTCTACTACCCGGTTGATATTGATGTTATGGATGTCTATACCCAGTTTGTTTCTTTTCTGCAGGTGAGTATCTAACATGGCACAGAGTAAGTTATTGGCTGCTCCTACGGCATGGATGTCTCCGGTAAAGTGAAGGTTTAAGTCTTCCATAGGGACTACCTGGGAATATCCTCCTCCGGCTGCTCCTCCTTTAATGCCGAAGACCGGCCCCATCGAGGGTTCACGGAGAGTATTTATTACTTTTTTACCTATCTTAGCTAAACCCTGACCCAAGCCGATGGAAGTTACTGTCTTACCTTCACCTAAGGGGGTAGGGGTAACGGCAGTTACTACAATATATTTGCCCTGAGGTCTATCTTTTAACCTCTTTAGGATATCGGGGAAGACCTTGGCCTTATATTTACCGTAGAGGTCTAATTCATCTTCTTTAATTCCGATCGATGCGGCAATTTCAGTAATCGGTTTTAATTTAGCTTCTTGAGCAATCTGTAAATCTGATTTCATTTGGATGCCTCCTGATTTTTATTTTTTACTATTTTATTTTGAAAATAAAAAAAGACAGTATAGGAATCTATTGTATTATTCCTACCCTGTCTTTTTACCTGAGAGATTTTTTCCAGCATGGAAAATTGCCCCTTCGGTGTTTATTAAAAAACTTTCCAGAGTTCTGTCCAGTAAGGGTCCTTTTGCCTGAGAGTTTAAATGCATTACGCATCGTACACCTTCGGCTCCTTTTCTAAAAAAAGAAAAGATTTCTCCCCCTGCCTTCATACAGATTGTTATATTCTATTAGGATAATTTATTATTTGGTATCAGAAAATTTGAGCATATTTCTAACTATATTACTCTTATACTACATAAATTTAAAAAACCCTTCTTTTTTTAAAAAATAATTTAAAAAATATTAAATTATTATGGTTGCAAATTAAAGATGTGTTATAATTGTTATTGTGAATAATTTAATTGTATAGAATTTCCTTTTTACGTAAGCCTTAATTAGCATATAGTATATAACGAAAAACGAAAAGCGCAAAACTTAAAGCCATAGCTCAAAATTTAAAATTTAAATACATTATTTTATCTATTGAATTTCATTATTCTTATCTGATATATTATGTAGTAAAAAAGAAAAAATAAAGAATCAAAAACTAAAAATTAAAATTTATTATTGTTGGAATGACAATTCTATTATTATCTACAATCGCAGTATCGATTATTATCACTAATAAAATTAGAGAAAATCATACTAAAGAAGTAGTTGAATTAAAATCAGAAATTATAAATCTAAACTATAAAGTTGCAATAAAATCAACACTTACAGATTCTTTAATCTCTATAATGGAATCAGATGATTATCTTTATCACTTAATAAAAAAAGAATCTTCAATTGAAATCCCTACACATGTAGATCCAAAATTTATCAGATATATGTATGAAGAAGCAATATCTAAAAATATACCTATTGATATTATGTTTAGATTAGTTAAAAAAGAATCATCTTTTTATAACAATGCAATATCACCTGTAGGAGCATATGGATTTATGCAATTAATGCCAAGAACTTATAGAATATATTGTGAAAGATTAAATATTGAACAATTTCCATATACAGAAGAAAAAAATATTTATATTGGTACTTATATGTTAGCTGAACTCTATGAGCATTGGTATAATAAAATTCAAAAACTAAATTTTACTGATAATATTGAAAGAGAAGCAACTTCTTTTGTCAACCGAGTTATTGAACGAGATGCAAATCTGCCCTTTGTAGTTGGATTCAGTGGTGGCAAGGATTCCCTTGCTGCTTATCTTGTCGTTGAAAAAGCGACTGGGAAGAGTCCTCCGATATTCTTTATGGATACAGGTCTTGAACTACCTGAAACTATTCAATTTATCAAGTCGTTTGCAGATAAACGGAATGTCAAAATTATTGGAGCAAAAGCAGGAAACCAATTCTGGGAGTCTGTAGATGTCTTTGGTCCTCCAGCTAGAGACTTTCGCTGGTGTTGTAAGGTCCTCAAGCTAGGTCCTGCAGCAACATCAATTGCAGACATGATTGGTAGTGAAACGGTTTCGTTCATGGGTCAAAGAAAACTGGAATCATTTCAGCGCTCGATTGAACCCCGAGTTTCTGAGAATCCTTGGGTTCCTGGACAGATATCTGCTAATCCTATACAGAACTGGAACGCTTTAGAGGTCTGGTTGTATACCTTCAAGGAGAAAGAAGATTACAATCCACTATACAATCGAGGATATCATAGAATGGGATGCTACCTGTGCCCATCATCTCCACTGGCTGAATTGGAGAGTCTTCGTCAGACTCATCCTAAACTTCATCAGCAATGGGAAGAAAAAATGAGGGAGTGGGCGGAGAAATATGGTTTTCCCGATGAATGGTTTGAACTCGGATTTTGGCGTTGGAAGACTCTTCCACAGGGTCAGATGGAACTCGTCAATAAACTAGGTCTAAACATATCAACTACTCGCCAAAGTCCAGGTGAGAAGATTGAGCTGAATGTTACTAAGGGCGTCGCTCCCTGTACAAAGTCTGGTTTTAGTCTTGAAGGTGCTTTCACAACAGGACTTGATCTCAATCGAGTTTCAAAGATTATGCCGATATTTGGGAAGACCAAGGTTTCTGAGGAGCTTGGCGTTCTTCGAACAGCATCTGGTGAGAATCATATCTCCCTCTTTAGTTCAGGTTCTGTTGTTGTTCGTGGACCCGATGAACGCTCCGTAGAAAAATTAACGGAGAAATTGGAACGTGCAACAAAAAGAGCTCTTCTCTGTCAAGCTTGTGGATCATGCGTTCCTCAATGCGAATATGGTGCACTCCATCTTAAAGATGGAAAGATTAGTGTCGATGAAGAGAAGTGCTCTGGTTGCCTTGAATGTGATAATTGGCCATGCCCTACTTATCTGGCATAGCATATGTATCATCCAAAATTGGCTTGTTATTATTACACATGTCATACATGGAATTAATATACCGGACTCGTGCCTTCGCCATAGGTTGTTAGTGAAATGCTATCTGCTATTAGTCTTAGCATATATGAACACAGGAAGTACCTGGTGCTTACTCTAGTCATATCCCTGATTGCAATTCCAATCGCTGACACCCTTGTTATTCAAAGGGACCGAAATCGAAACGAAATGTATGGTGAAGCTTTCTGGATTTATGGGTTCACTGTTTATGATATGAATGACACAGAACTAGCAACAGAACTGGACCATATGGGCTTCAATGATGGTTTTCACACTCTTCCAGATTACCTCGGAGGGGTGAAGTACGAATATCCTATATTTGGGCTGATATTTTTTGCAATAGCTACGTGGTTATTCCCAGGTACGGGTGGATTACAACCTTTATGGTTGAATTTTCTACTAGTACTTGTCTTCAATCTGAATCTTGCATTACTTGCCATTTTACTTCGTGAGAAACTCTACAAAGTTAACTGGGCGCGAATAATCTTTGGAGGTTATTTCGTCTATGGACTTGTCATGTCTGCAGGTGGTGGAAAGCTCGAACCTATTGTAGATTGTCTGTTTTTGATGTCACTAGTTCTTTGGAAAGAAAATCAACGTGGTAAATCTATGTTTACACTTGGTATGGCTGTGCAGACCAAGATTTATCCAGCTGCAGTATTTCCTGCATTTTTCATATTAGATCCTGCTGCTTCAATCTGGTTTCTAGCCTCTTTTATTTTAACTGTGGTTCCAGTCATTTTTGGTGCTAGTTTCGATTCATTAGTTTCACATCTATTGAATCAATCAAGCTATAGTCCGTATGTTGTGAATCCAATGTATCCAGGTCTCGCAATAGGCACTCCAATCTTAGATAGTCCCCCTGCTACCTATATCTGGTTACCCGCCCTGATTCCGATAGTTATCTATGCATTCTTTATGCTCGCTACATTTCGGATATTTCTCCCTACAAAGACTGAGTTTATGGAGAACTCATTTAGACAAAAGATAGTTTCTCTAATACCTCTGTATCTTTACATGATTCCATTAACTCTCTTCACATTCCGTTGGGTAATGCCATGGTATCTCTTTTGGTTCCTTCCAGTTGTGTTACTCTTTGACAAAGATAAATACGCAAATGCGTATATGAAACAGTTGGCAGTAGTAGGACTGATGTATCTCCTTGGATTAATTGTTAATTGGCCCTACTTTATTGGCGGTCCAATACCAGAATTCATGACGCACTTTCCGTACAATTGGGCTACCATTTATGGTCTCATGCTTCTTGGATTTCTAGCTGCAGTTGCCTTTGCAATCTGGAGATGGGAGTTTGATAGAAGAGAAAGAAAGACTGAGCTAAATCGTGCTGCAGAAGCAAGAGGCGAATTGATAATCTAAAATCTATCTTGGTCTACCGTTCTCTCTGTAGAAATCTATAATTCGCTTTCGAATGAGAGTGGAAGAGAATAAACCATCCGCTACAATCTTCTCCAATCGTATAACCTTGGTGTGAAGTCCCTTCTCTGAGATACGTTGTTCAAGGCGTTCCAAGTTGGTATATTGATCGTATCCAAGAGCGATAATATCAGGTTCAGTCTGAATGACAATCTCAGTGTGGTCTTCTGTATCAAGACCAATTACTGCACGATTTACGAATCCAAGCGCTTCTACAAGTTTTCTCCTCTGATCCTGAGGAAAGACTGGGGGTGCATTACGCTCTCTCTCGATTGTCTTATCAAGAGCAATAATTACGATTAGCTCTCCATCATCTCCCGCAAGTAATTTAGCCTGTTCGAGATATGCAAGATGTCCTAGATGAAGGATATCGAATTTTCCCGCTGCAAGAACTCGCTTACCAGCCATAGAACCTACACCCTACATTGAATGAATTAGTCCTCATCTACTGCTAGAAACTCAGTTCCCTCGCTTATCACTTCAATCCTTCGCTTGGTCTTAGTGATTTGGCTGACGTGTACGAGTCCATTAATCTCTAGCTGTAATAATGCCGTGTTCAATTCAGCATCGCTGGGTTCGGTTCCAAGTTCCTTCTTTAGTGCTCTAATAAGTTCGTCATCTAGGATAACTCCACGACGTTTCCTAACTATTTGAACTATCAAGTTTGTTATGGGAATTGCATTCCAAGGTGCCATTCAATATCACCATCTATTATTAACCGTACATAGATGCAGTTGCTGGATCCGCTTCTGTGGCTCTACGGAGTATTTGATCCAGTTTTCTGAATCGTTCGAGCATTTCTTTTGTTGTGGAGGCATGGACATCTTTCAAAGCCTCATCAAAGTGCTTGGCTGAAACAGTTTCGATTTCCATGTCTTCTCTGAGTGCCCGCATTCCTGCTTCTCTACAGATTGCTTCAATATCGCCACCAACATAGTACTCTGTTGCTTCTACTAATTTCTTAATATCTATATCATCAGCCAGAGGCATATTTGCGGTATAGATTTTGAAAATCGCTTCTCTACTCTTTTTATCTGGGGCATCAACATTAACGAATCTATCGAATCTACCTGTTCGAATAAGCGCTTTATCAATCAGTTCTGGACGATTTGTAGCTGCTATTACGACCACATCTTTCATAGATTCTAAACCATCCATCTCCGTTAGAAGCTGACTGATGACTCTCTCTGAATGATGAAAATCACCAGAACCACCGCCCCGTGATGGTGCGATTGCATCAATTTCATCAAAGAATATTATTGATGGTGCGGCTGTTCTTGCTTTTCGGAAAATCTCTCTGATGGCCTTTTCACTTTCTCCTACCCATTTTGAAATGAGTTCGGGACCCTTAACGCTAATGAAATTGGCCTCACTTTCAGTGGCAACTGCTCTAGCAAGTAGGGTCTTTCCACTACCTGGAGGTCCATAAATAAGAATGCCTTTCGGGGGAGTGATTCCCAAACGGTTGAATGCCTCTGGTTTCTTTAGTGGCCATTCAACAACTTCTACCAGCTTTTGAATGACATCTTCTAATCCACCAATATCAGTCCAATGTACATTGGGAATCTCAATGAAGACCTCTCTTACAGCTGATGGGAAAATCTCTTTCAGAGCTTCTACAAAATCGCCATTATGAACCTCTAGTTGTTCTAACACATCTTGAGGTATTTCATCATCTTCAAGGTTGATCTTTGGAAGATATCTTCTCAATGCTTTCATTGCAGCTTCTCTACATAATGCTTGGAGATCCGCACCTACAAATCCATGAGTTTTCTTAGCAAATACTTGGAGGTCGACTTTACCATCTCCTTCTGTCGTTAGTGGCATACCTCGAGAATGGATATGCAGGACTTCTAAGCGTCCTGTTTCATCTGGAACTCCAATTTCAAGCTCTCTATCAAAACGTCCTGGTCTTCGGAGAGCAGGATCCAGTGCATTAACACGATTTGTTGCACCAATGACCACAACCTGACCGCGTGACTTTAGCCCGTCCATAGTTGCGAGTAGTTGAGCCACAACTCTCCTCTCAACCTCACCCTGTACATCTTCTCTTTTTGGTGCTATCGCATCTAGTTCGTCTATGAATATGATACTTGGCGCGTTTTCTTCTGCTTCTTCAAAGATTTTCCTGAGTTTCTGTTCAGATTCACCATAAAACTTAGACATAATCTCTGGTCCGTTGATGTGTACAAAATTAGCCTCAGATTCACTTGCTACTGCTTTTGCTAACAGTGTTTTTCCTGTTCCTGGTGGTCCGTGAAGGATAAGTCCCCGCGGAGGATCAATCCCCAGTCTTTTGAATAACTCGGGATGTTTCATTGGTAATTCTACCATCTCTCTGATTCTTTGGATTGCATCAGAGCAGCCACCTATCTCTTCGTAAGTGACTGTAGTTGCACCAACAACATCTCCTGTTGGTTTCTCAGCAATGCCTAAGATTGTAGAATGCTGTACAACAACGGTTCCTGTAGGTTTAATGGAAGTTACCTTGAAGGGTATAGCTCTCCCGAGAATTGGAATGAAGACTGTATCCTGTAAAGTCACAGGACAGTTGAGTAGCTTTCTCTTTACAAACTCTTCAAATCTTGGTTCTGGGCGGATAGGCACTGAAGTAGGCGCAAGTGTAACACTCTTAGCTGGCTCTTCATTTGCCCTAGATACAGTTACCTTTTCACTGAGACTTACTCCGGCATTTCTCCTGATTCGACCATCCATTCGGATGATTTCATGTCCCTTATCTCCTTGATATGCAGGCCATGCAATTGCAGCAGTAACACGTTTGCCTTTAATCTGGATAATATCTCCAGTCCTGACCCCCAGCTTTTCCATTGACATAGCATCAATACGTACTATGAACCTACCAATGTCTCTATGTTCTGCCTCTGCGACTTTAAGTACAATTTCGACCATTGCCTATTAGCATCCTCCAAGACTGCTGTTATTTTAGAAACGGTTTGGGAGTCTTGAATCACTAAACTCCCCATTTTATCCGCTATTCAATGTTTCTTTATCAGCTATTATAATCCACTATACAAATTTTGAAACCACAAAATTATGTAATAGTATCTCTTTTTCTTTTCAAATCAAGTCTAAGATGCGATGTGATGCAAGTATTGGGCTACTTACATTCTGGAAACCATTTCTACTTCGACTTGTGCAACTCCCTCAACGGCGCTAATTGCTTCTTCGAGGTCATCTGTGCCTCCCAGTGACTCATCTCTGACCAAATTCATCCTAATGGCTATCAGGCCAAAAGCTACTGGTTGCCTTTCTATTGCACCAACATCGGTTCCTTCTGGAATCGCACTCTTTATTCTCTCGAGTAGATCATCCAGGTCTATTTCAACGCCATCTGGCATAATTTTCATTGTCATTACAACTCTTGCCATTAAGAATCAACTCCATTTCTGGGTCTATGGTCCCTCAAATCCACAGTTGGGACAGGTGTATCTATTGGAAAAGCGTCTGCATGATTCACAACGCCAGATTGTGAACTCTCCACAGGAAGGACATTGCAATTTTACGCTATCCTCTTGTGGCGAAACGGATGCGTGACAGGATGTGCACCTAGTAGCTCTCATTGTTAACAATCATCACCAGAAAGGTTGTAGTCGGTATAGACAGTACCGATTTTTAGCCCGAACTGAGAATTTGTTATAAATCTGTCGAAGTAACCTGCCATCTGAAAAGATAAAATGCAGAGATACCATCAGTAGATTGAATCCCGGAGATGATTTGATGGGTACAAAGCTTGCTGATATCATAGAGGCTGAAACACTTACACTAGGTGATCTTGCTGGAAAGGAAATTGCAGTTGATGCTTTCAACACAATCTATTCCTTCTTAGCAACAATTCGTCAGCCTGATGGTACTCCATTAACGGACAGACAAGGACGAGTGACCAGTCATCTCAGTGGTATGTTCTATCGTAATATCAATCTCCTTGAGAATGGTATCAATCCAGTATACGTCTATGATGGCAAAGCGCCGAAACTAAAGGCTCCAGAAGTCCAGCGTCGACGGGAGATACGTGATGCCGCCTATGAGGAGTGGAAGAAGGCAAAAGAGGAGGGGAGAATTGAAGACGCTCGGAAAGCCGGACAGGCAAGCTCCAGGCTTACCGGTCCAATGATTGATGAGAGTAAGGAACTGCTCCAAGCTCTTGGTATTCCTGTAATTCAAGCACCCTCTGAAGGAGAAGCGGTGGCTGCACAAATGGCTCGAGAGGGGTTCGTATGGGCAAGTGCCAGTCAAGATAATGACTCATTACTCTATAATTGTCCTAGGATGATTCGTAATCTTTCAATCTCCGGTAGACGAAGAGTTTCTCGCACTAAAAAGTACAAAAGTATAGATCCTGAGCTTATCCTATTAGACCAGAATCTTCAGTTACTTGGTATAACTCGAGAACAATTAATCGATATTGCAATACTGGTAGGTACCGACTATAATGATAGTGTCAAAGGCATTGGTCCAAAGACCGCCCTGAAATTAGTCAAGAAGCATGGCGATCTTGAAACTATTGAAACTGATAGAGGAACAAAGTTTGACTTTCCATATGATGAGATACGTGAAATCTTTCTGAATCCCCCAAAATTAGACCTAGAGCATCCAAAATGGTCTGCTTCTCAACCTGACGAGATTGAAAGGATACTCTGTAAAGAACATGATTTTAGTGAGAGTAGAATTCAGAAGTCCCTTGAACGCCTCCAAAAAGCATTAGAGGAACTTCGTGGTTCCACTCACCAGAGTTCTCTCTCTGATTTCTTCTGACAGCTCGATGGCAACAGCCATAAACTATGAATGAAGAGGGGAGCAAGTTTCCGTGACTATAAATAGTAACTGACTCACTCTATAGTAGGAGAAAAGGTGAATCATCCTTATGCGAAAAAGAATGACCGCAGTCAGAGCCTCCATCTCTGATATTGTGAATGGTACGTTTGGAGAAGATAATGGCGTTCATGTAACATCTTCTTACGGAGTTGAACTTCGAAGAGTAGTGATTGTTGGGTTTGTTGTTAGCAAGTTCAAAAAAGAAGCTAGTTCAGAAGGAGGAAAGATGTTCATGAGCATTACACTTGATGATGGAACTGATACTATCCGTATCAAAGTGTGGGGAGCAGAAGAATCTGCCCTACTTGAAGGAGTCAAGGAAGACATTCTAGCTCTAGTCATAGGGAAGATCCGCAAGTACGAGGATGAAATCTACATTATTCCAGAGATAGTCAAGGAAATTACAGACCCCAATTTTATGGGACTCCATCTCCTAGAACGCTATCAAGCAATTCTCACTCGTAGTGGTGTTACAATGAGTGTGAGTAGCGATGAGGGTCAACAACAATTAACCACCATTATAGGCGGTCCATCTCCAACCTCTTTGACTGGTTTGACAAAACAGATACTCAGCTATATTGAACTGCATGCTACTCCAAAGGGTGTGAACTTGAAAGACATTGTACCTTTCTTTGAGCAAAAGGGAAAGGATGCCATTGAAATTCAGACAAAAATTTTCAAACTAATTGAAGATGGCTTCATCAATGAGATTACCCCCTCTAGCTATCTTCCTGCAACCTGATGATTAACAAAGTATGCCGAAACAATACCTTCAATAACGTATATGAGGAAAATCAAGTATGGACGACTATGATAGCCTTCTAGACCGTGCAAGGTCGCAGGTCCCAGAAGATGCATTCAATAAATCCGGAGAGCGGTTCAAGGTTCCTGATGTTAGATTAGTGGTTCAAGGGAACCGAAGTCTCTGGCAGAATTTCCAGGACATCATAAACGTCCTAAATCGCCCAGGAAGAGAAGTTATCAAATTCGTTTCTGGTCAGCTTGGGACTGCTGGAAGTATAGAAGGTGGTAATGCCATCTTCAATGGTAAGTTCACAATAGAGAATGTTAAGGATGTTCTCAATCGTTACATCGATTCCTATGTCATCTGTCCGGTCTGCACACGACCTGATACTGAGATTAAGAAAATAGGCAAGGGGTACTACATGGTCTGTAGCGCTTGTGGAGCCCAAACAGCCATTAGACCAGTGTAAGTATCAAGAGTACTTTACTCCTTTTCTGGAGGTAATTTGAAGTCACCATCTTGGGCATCTGTTTTTGAGTTACAAATCTCTAAAAGCATCGGCTTCCCTTAGTAGAGTGGGAGTATAGGAAGATGTCACCAGGACGGTCCCGTGCCGAAATTGGCACGTGGGTAGTGATAGTAGCAATCAATTTGCAAGCTATTGCTGGGGTGATGATTCTCGGCTGGACCACCACGTATCCTCATATGCAGGATGATGTCTTGTTCACGTCAACCTCGTGGATTCTGCTTGCCACCGGTTCATTTCTGCTAGTCGTTGGAGTGTTTCTAGGGGGTCTAGGTTCAAAAAGCGTTAGTAAGGAATATACCGTCATAGAGATTGCCGCTATGAGGAAGAAGGTCACCATTACAGAACTGCAGAGAGAAACAAATCTACCTAGAGAAACAATTGAGCGAATTCTGAGAGCTGCCCTCATGAACCAGAAACTGACTGGATATCTGGAGAATGACAAGTTCGTGCGTGACACGTCGGTCAGTCCATGGCGGCCTGACCTGGCTTGGGTCAACGATGATGATTAGAGTTGAGATTGCATGACCGCGCGTTTAGTTTTATAGAGAAGTTCATATAGACTGGGAATGAACTTACATAATAGATGCTTCACAAACATTAGACCCGTCTAAACTTGGAGCGATTTACAATGCCTAAAATGTACATGCGTGTAAGTGAAACCCGTGATCATTACGTTGTGGCAATCTGTGATAAACCACTATTAGGAAAAACACTGAAAGAGGGTCAGATAAATTTCAAGGTGAGCGAAGAATTTTACGGCGGTAATCTTGTTGATTCAAAGACCTGCGTTAATCATCTTGAAAAAGCAACAATTGCCAACATGGTTGGAAAGAAAGCTGTACAGACTGCAATAAATGCTGGATTTGTGCATGAACAGGCCATTCTCTATATAGATGGACATCCCCATGCACAATGGGTCAAGCTTTAGGATTCTAATTATAAATAACTTAGTGGCTGCGTGGACCACCGCCACACAGACCGTCTCTCTCCATTACCTCATGAGTTCCTTCTATGTAGCTACGAATTGCCTCTCCAACAGTACCGACGCTACCTTTGACCACAGAAAGTCCAATCTGCTGGGCATGCATGTAGGGTCGCATTCCCATACCCAGTGTAATTAGGACATTCACACCCAAACTGGCAAGTTTGTCTACTGGTTCTGCACAGGTAGAATGAGATCCATTAAGTACACTCTCAACTTCAATTATTTCTCCATCTTTGACTGTAGATACAATGAATGCTTTACAGTGTCCAAAATGCCCACTCACTGGACTATCAAGTCCGTTATCATTTTCTGCAGTTACTGCAATTCGTTCGACGCTCATTTATTTTTCACCCGGTCTTCTACCTTTTTCCCACCGTAGCCAACGTAGTCTTATAGATCCACATTTTTGGCAGGTACTCTTGTTTCCAGAGGACATATCCACAGATGCACCACAATCAAGACACTCCAAGATACCTGTTCCATCGGATAGCCGGTATTCTCCTCCTTCTATTCGAAGAACGTAACCTTGTACTAATCCACTAGCTACCTTGTGACGTGCTGATGAAAGCACTCTGTTGAATGTTGGCTGGCTTATCTCCATCGCAGTACTTGCATCTCTCTGACTCAGTCCTTCGAAGTCAGCCAGTCTTAATGCCTCGAATTCACCAATTGTGATTAGAATCTCTTCTAGTTCTCTAGTCGGAATGCCAGCTGGCTTGTAAACTGAAACATGTGGTTCTTTTGTTACAAGTCTGTGCCGCTTTCTTCGAGGCATATATTTTCACAGAAATAGACTAACAAAAGACTTGTGATACAATCAAATTATGATATAGTAGTGGTATAGACCACATTTTAAACGAACATACACCGTAAACTGACGTTGATTTAATTGGCAGCACCTTGTTATCTGTGTGGAGAAGAAGCAGTCGTAGATGGTCTCTGCAATAATTGCTACGATGAACAGCATCCTCTAATGGAGGTTTCTACACCAATCCCTTTACTTGCATGCAAGAAATGTGGTTCTGTCAAAATACCCGGCGGATGGCAAAAGATAATCATTGGAAAAATGAATTCGGAAGAATTAGCAGAAAAGCAGATTGAGATTATTCTAGAACCCGAGATTAAACTATTTGCCAAGGGCGTTACCCTAACTCTTGAAGAGGAGAAGAAACTAGACCGGGTTTCTCACCTTGTAGTGCACGCTTCTGGAAAGTCTCATGAAAAGATACCGCCTCATGAAGAACAACATAAAGTTGAGATTAGATTCAGATACGGTACCTGTGATACATGTGGAATGATGAGTGGAGGATATTATGAAGCAATCCTTCAGATGCGTGCTGATGGTCGTGAAATCTCTGATGATGAAAAAAAAGAGATGACGAAGACAGTTACCGATATGACCGTAGCGAGGTACAAGTCTGATGATAAGGCATTCATCACAATGATAAACGATGACAAATATGGAATTGATTATTATGTTGGATCTGAATACCTAGCAAGGGATATAGCTGACAAGTTCGAGAGTCGATATATTGCAGAACGGAAAGAGAACTACAAGTTAATCGGTGAAGACAAAACTGGAAAGAAAAAGTATAGAACTACTATACTCCTCAGACTCCCAAGATTTTCAGTTAGCGATTTTATTTTGGTCAACGAACAGCCATGTCAAGTACTTGCTATGGCTCGCAATACTTTAACATGCTACAATCTTGTCAGACAAGAACGATTCACAATTAATCCGAAAAACGCAAGATGGAGAACTATATCATACCTAGCACCACTTACAGATCGTCGCGAGTTCATGGTTGTTACTCATGTCTATGGTCAACCAGTTCAGATTATGGATTCCAAAAATTTTGATATTTCTGAAGTAGAAGAGTCTGCTTTTGATTCAGAAATTATTTCTGGGGCAAAAATCTATGGCTTTCTGTTTGAGGACCAGCTCTATTTACTTCCAGACCAAACACATTTTGATGTCAGCGAGAACTGACTTTCGTCATTGCTAACAATCAATTCAATACGCTTAAATGCCACACAATGGAAATACGGTTTGTTGCTTGAGGATTTAGGTCCAGCGACATATTGGAGGAATATTTTGTCCTATAAGAAGCGCAAACGACGTGGAGGCCCACCTCCTGGTAGTACTGAACCAACGAGAGTTAGGACTCCCAGAGAAAGAGATGGTGAGATGTTCGGAATCATCATCCAGATGTTAGGTTTTGATCGAGTTAGAGTAAGATGCGAAGATGGTAATATCCGAATCGGAAGAATTCCTGGTCGAATGAAGAAGAGAGTATGGATGAGAGTCGGTGATACTGTCCTGCTGGTTCCCTGGGATTTCCAGACTGATGAGAAGTGTGACATTGCCTATCGATATCGAGGGAACGAACTAGATTGGTTGGAGAAGAGAGGATTACTCAAAGTATTTTGAAGAGGCCAAATCTTTTCTGAGCTTACTCCCTTTACATTAGATGCAAATACCATGAATTAGTGGAAGGTATTCATAGTTGAAGCGAGCAGAAGATAAACACGAGCAATATCAAAAAGAACTAGACCGGCGTAAGATGAAACGTCGTAAAGATGTAGATGAATTCAAGGTAGTAGAAGGTGTAATTGATTCTCCTACAATGAAGATACTCTACAAGCTACTAAATCGTGGAACTCTCTCTGCATTACATGGTGCAATAAGCACTGGTAAAGAAGCTAATGTATACAAAGGAATTGATGCTGATGGAAATCCAGTTGCTGTAAAGATATACAGAGTCAGCACCGCTGAAACCGATTTCATGTTGGAGTATATCGTTGGAGACCCTCGTTTTAAAAGAGTTAAACGTCGAAGCCGTTCACTGATTCCACAATGGGCTTCAAAGGAGTTCAAGAACCTTAAGCGATATCAAGCAGCAGGAATTCGTGTTCCAAACCCTATTGATATCGAACGTAATGTTATGATAATGGAATTCATAGGCGATAGCGAACAATCACTTGCTGCTCCTCTATTAAAGAATGCAGAAATCCCTGATCCTGTGAAGACATTTAATGAAATTATCGGAATGATTCTGAAAGGATATACAAAAGCTGGTCTTGTACATGCTGACCTGAGCGAATACAATATTCTTTGGTCTGACGGTCCTGTATTCATTGATGTTTCTCAAGCAGTTCTGCTTGCTCATGATAACGCGAAAAAGTATCTATTCCGTGACATTCAAAACATAATCCGTTTCTTCAAGAAACTAGGTGTGGAAACCGATAAACCTGAAGTGATTGCTAGATACATTGTTGCAGCTGGTGAGAAATAGAATGGCATTTCAAGAAACAATCAGGGTACCTGCTGATAGAGTTGGTGTCATCGTTGGACGTAATGGAAGGGTTCGAAGACGAATAGAAAAACTAACTAACGTCAAGCTTAACATTGACTCTGAGGGCGCTGTAACTATTAGAAGTCCCACTCAATCTGAAAACCCTGTGCTTGCTTGGAAAGCCCGTGATATTGTTCGTGCTATCGCACGAGGCTTCAGTCCTAAGAATGCGTTAAGCCTGGTCGATGAAGACATGATGCTTATTATAATATCACTTCGAGACGCAGTAGGAACTTCTGCGAATCAATTGAAGCGAGTAGCTGGAAGGATAATTGGTGAAAATGGTCGTACAAGAAGGGTCATAGAAGAAGTAACGGAAACAAAAATCACAATTTATGGTCGGACAGTTTCTATTATTGGTATGAATCCTGGTTTGGATTATGCACGAAGAGCTGTTGAGATGCTCATCACTGGAGCCCCACACAGTGCAGTCTACACACGGTTAGAACGTATGCGTCGCGATATGAATCGTCAGAGTGCGGAGCTGTGGGAAGATACAGATTTGTAATCCATTGATATCTTGAACTAGATAAGACCAAGACCCATGGGAATTCCAAGAATGTACAAGATTAACGCACCATAGACTAGTATTGCTTGGAAAAGCAATAAGAGGCTTACATTTCTCTTCTCAGTCATATTGTTGAAGAAGTGAGGAAGTATCCAGTAGACTGTGAATGGGCCAACAACTTCTAGGGAACCATCATCTCTTGGTTTTGCGAACTTCGCCCATTCGGTTCTATTTCGTTTAACATAGATTCGGTAGATAAGATAGAGAAGGAAATTGATTGCAAATGGTGCATACATCAAAATTGCAAGTCTGTCCATGTTTCCTATGATCAGTGCAGCTGCCATTGCAGCACCTATTGGTAGTCTGCCAACATCACCTGGGAGTACCTTTGCTGGATACCTATTGAATATCAAGAATCCAAAAGATGCTCCGAGAAGTGCAGCTCCCACAATACCTGCTTGCAATTGTTGTTGTGAAATCGTGGATCCTTGAATGATAGGAATAAGAAAAATGTACAGAACAAGACCTGAAGCATTGATAGTGCTAAGGCCTGCCTCAAGACCATTCATACCACCATACATGTTTGTTGAGTCTATAATGAATGTCATCATAAGCGGTACAATGATGAGTGCGTAGGCGATACCGAAGTTTACTGTACCTATGAAAGGAATATTCATGGTAGGTGTTCCACTACTCACCGCAATCATAGGAATGGTAGCAACCATTGGAAGGATGACTTTTGTTCTATTACTGAAATCAAGATGATCATCCAATAGCCCAATCATACTTGCTATTAATATAGACACTAGTGCTGCAAATATTCCAACCATCTCTACAGTAAAAATTTGAAAGGTTGTCAATCCTACTACGCCTAAAAGTGCAAATACGATTGCGAAAAGTAGTAGAAAACCACCGCCCTTCGGAATTTCTGGTCTGTCTGGTTTGTGGACGTCTATGCCTGTGATTCCTTTTTCTTTAAGTTTCTTAATTACATCAGGCATGAATATTACAATTGTAAGAAATGAAATAAGGACTGCAATTAGAATCTCAAGCATATTGATACACCTTTCTAGCACTACGCATTGTGTTTCAGTTTTGACCTTTTCGGACTCATAGCTGTTTTCGTGCATGCTTTCAACGGCCGAAATCTATAATAAGAAACCAAAGCACGACCGCATCATTCATGGGTCAGTGGACCCCACAAAAAACCCCAATAAATAACGGTGATTCGTATTGCGCCTGTTTAACAAAAAGATCGCGACCCTCCTGTTACTTGCTCTCTTCCTGTCAAGTAGCTTGGCGGCTCTCAACCCTATCTCAGATACAATGGAATCGGAGTACTTGGCTCACAGTACAGAAGATAGTTCTTTTCTAGCCGAAACCATGACGAATGTATCTATACCTTATGTCGATAAGCACTATGGTTCATCAGACGGTATCATAGACCCAACAGAGTATGCCTATAGTTACACGGATCCTGTGACCGGGGTTAAATCATACTTTGAACAGAATGGTACTTTACTCTATGTTGGTCTAGAAGCTAGAACCTCTGGTTGGATTGGATTAGCTTGGCAGAACTACAGCTCAGATTTCACCACTGCTGGTTTGAACAACAGCGATATTATTGTTGGATATGTACCAGGTGAAACTCTAACCAATATGTGGAGAGTAATTGGTACTGATGGTGTGACTGTTCACTACAAATTATTCCTACGAAATGGTACTATGATCCAAGAGAGTGAATATCCTGACATCACCTCTACAGAACCAGTCAAGGATCTTTCTGCTCTAACTATATACAAGGAAATGATTATCGGCATGCGGGTTGGCGAGATTCGCCACTTTGTTATTCCTGCAGAAGAGGCATACAACCAGAAAGGTCATGAACTCTATGGTCTGGACCTTGTTTACGAGATTGAACTGATTCGTATCTACAGAGAAGGGGCGGAGCGGCTTACAAATCCCGCTGAAAGTAGTGATATCGTATACAGTGACGAGTACGGAACAAACACATTTCAGCACTTACCTGACCAAAATCAATCACGAATTGTAGAAGCTAGCGGGTCAGATAATGGTACTGTTACCCAGATTGAGTATACAATATTGTTGAATAGCACAGATGCTCAGGATATCACATTCATTGAAAATTCTGTTGAAAAGTATCCATTTGTCTTCATGTTTGGAAACACTGAGGAACTTAATGGACTTCCAGTTCAGCATACTTACTGGACCGAACCTGCTATGATTGAGTTCGTTCCAAACTCCCCTCCAACTTTGATTGTTGTTAGTCCAGAAGCTGATTCAATTCTTGAATGGGTTACAGACCTGGTTCTAAATGCAACAGATGACTTCGTTCAACAAGCATCTTATCGAATTGACGATGAGCCATGGATTTCATTAGAATTTAATTTTCTCACTGATTTCTGGGAAGGACGTCTTGATTTGTCATCCTATGAAGAAGGCGCTCATGTATTCACTTTCAATGCCACAGATCCATCAAATTCCACAGGAGTTACAACTGTAAACTTTGAAATTGATCGACCGTTTAATTCTCTACTTGGAATGCGGATTGACGTGGTGCGTAACTTCATACTCACAGCAAGCTTTGGGTCTAGAGTTGAAGATGATTACATTATTACAAATAACGGGTCGGCTCCAATTAATTCAATTGATTTGTACTTACCAGAGAGCTATGAAATCCATTTCTTGTCAATGATAGCAGTTGATGTCGCTCAAAATACTATCCGGATTGTACGTCATGAAAATGTGGATGGAATGATGCACTGGAAACTTCACTTTCCAGTAGCAATTGGATTCCAGGAATCATACATTTTTAGAACAACTATGTATATGCACACACTATTCTGGCTTTCCATTCCGCGTGAGTACGAATACCAACTCAGTTTCCTTAGGTATCCGGTCTTGCCTTATGTATTAGGGAACGCAAAATTCATGCTGTCCTTTGAAGGTGGCGGTTCATTAATACCAAATGAAGAAACTCCTGACTCAGAAACTGCTAATCTTGCACCCTTTGATGAAACAACATTTCAAAGCGGTCTTAGGTTGTTTACTGAGAATATTCTTGTTGAACGATTAACTATTGCTGTGATAGATGCTTGGGGATGGATTAGCTACGAAGAAATAATCACTTTAGAAAATACTGGTGGAAGTTCGGTAAGTTCCTTATCATTCCAAATTCCTGCCTATGCAAAAAACATCCAAATCTATGATGAAGTTGGAATACTTGCTCTGTCACAAAGAACAACTACGGGAGACTTTAACGAAACTAACGATATATCAATCCATCTTTCAAGTGATAGATTTGGTGTTATTGGCTTTGCTCCAACATACAAATACACATTCAAAATATCATTTGTAGTTCAGGCGAGCGCTTACCAAACTGGAGTTGCCGGTGGTAATCAGCTGGATATTCCTCTAGGTCTCTTGGGCGACAATTTGATACTGTCCCATTCAATCAAAGTAGTATTTCCTGTGTCAGTATCTGTTAGTAGTATCACTGAGGGCAATAGAATCCTCTATGGTATTTTTGACACAACATACCACTATATCTTCTACAATCAGACACAGCGGAACCCTGCTTCACTCACTGTAGTCTATCAAGCTACAATTGGAGCAGCTGCGAGACCAATGATCTTTGCATTGATAGTGGGTATAATTGCTGCTTTCTATGTTTCAATCAGAAAGGTAGAGTTGCCAGAAGAAATAATTGGACCACGAGTAGATGACTATGAAGACACCTCACAGACAAGACAAACGGGTGCACCTCCAGAACTCCTCCGTGACTTTGCAAATCTTTACTCTCGAAAAACTGCCCTTAATATGGATCTTGAGAAACTAGAAGCCTCAAGAAGAAGAGGAAAAGTCAAGAAACGAGAGTACATGATTCGTGATGCTGATCTGAAAAAACAGATTGAAGAGATAGATTCCAAACTACCTACGGTCAAGGAAGACATGACACGTTATGGACCACGATATCGCGACATAGTTTCTCAGCTTGAGCTTCAGAATGAGAAAATTGAGGGTGCCAAAGCTGGTCTGCGTCAATTACTCCTAAGAAAGAAGAAGCAGAGGATTAGCCGTGTGGCCTTTGAGAAATCTAGACAGGATTACCTCAAGACAATTCAGAAGGCAACTAGTGCTACTGATAGAATCCTCCTCTCAATTCAGGAAGATGCTGGAGATATCTAGATAGACACACAGTCTATCTAGTACTTCTCTTTTTTTATCCAGAGAACAATCATAGAGAGGTTTTTCCGCCTTAGCAAGTCTTATCAAAACAGAAAACTAAATTCTCTGTCCAGAAAGAGTGGTTTCAATGAATAATAACGAAATTATGGACCGTCAAAAAATCCGTGCAAGAGATCTTATTCCAGACAATACTCGTGCTTTAGAAATGTATCAATATTTGACAGGTTCTCCCAAAGTTCAGTCATATCTCAGGTCCGCAAATAGAATGGCTGTTTCAAGATTGGGTTATACAGACCATGGTCCTATTCATGCAGAAGTTGCTACCTGGAATGCCCTCAAGACCTTTGATATTCTTGATGAAACATTCCAACCTAATGTTGTTGCGGAAGGAATAGGTGATATTGATGATGCACGACTGGTCGTTCTTGCTTCCACATATCTCCACGATATTGGAATGGTGGTCCATCGGAATGAACACAATCAAGCATCAGTCCAACTTGCTGGTCCGATTCTCGAAAACAAATTGATGGATATTTACAATGATTCCGCAAAAGCCACTGACATTCTATCTTTTATTTACCATGGAATCTATGCTCATGATGATGACACACAATGTCTTACGCTTGAAGCGGGCATTACGAAAATCGGTGATGGTGCAGATATGACTAAGGGTCGCACAATTGTGCCATTTCAGAAAGGTAAGGTTGATATCCACTCTGTCAGTGCCATGGCGATTCATAACGTCATTCTAGAAAAGGGCGAAGATAGACCCCTGAGAATCACAGTATCGATGGATAATCCTGCGGGAGTATTTCAGGTACAGGCTGTTCTTGAAAAGAAATTATCCACTTCTAGCTTGGAAGACCATGTTGATATTGATGTTCTCGTTAATGGTGATCGTTTAGTACTGTCACATGTTAAGAGACTGTTCAGAGTTCAAATGGCTAACTCGGCTGATATCCCTCCAGTCAAAGAAAAATAAATGGTAGCCCCGCTAGGATTTGAACCTAGGTCTAAGAGACCAAAACCATCTAGGGCCAAAGGGACCAAATCCTTTCGCCTCTCTATGCTGGGCCGCTACACCACGGGGCTATTGTTATGAAAGTCCGAAGGGCAATCCATTCTTCAAGATGTTGGTAGGTACTTTCTTTTTCCATCTCTCAAGAAAGGCTGTTTCTTCGATATGTTGTTTGCCATCCATACGTAAGTCATCAGGAAGCATACATGCAATCCCGTCTATTACTGGATACCACCTACCACATTTTGGACAACTGATTAGCGCTTCATCAATCTCCTCAACTTCCTCTCCTTCAGATTCCTGTGTATGTGACTTGTAGACTTCAAGGTCGAGTTTACTTCTACAGTCACTCGCTGAACAAGCGAGGATGTCCATGAGCCAGCGTTTCATATTGGTGTCACTCCTGTGGTTAGCCATCGATTCATCAGTTGTGGTTAAAAATCATTCTAGCCTCCAAAGAAAAACTTCGTTCTATCCAAAAGGTATTTTGGCGAGATGGCTTGCTTTCAAAGCAAGTATAAGCCTGGAGAAGAGCACAATGGAGTACAAACATCCTTGGATTCCAATTACGAAGGATACCGAAAAGGAGATGCTTGCATCTATTGGAAAGAAGAATCTTGAGGATCTCTTTAGTAATATTCCTGAAAAATTCATAGTCAAGCATGATCTCAATCTCCCTGATTCTCATTCTGAATTCGAAGTTTCGGAGAGGATACAAGAGCTTGCTGGGAAGAATAAACCTGCCTTTGATGGAAGTGTCTTTCTTGGAGCAGGTGTTGGTCTTCACTATATTCCTGCTATCGTACCTGCCTTAGCTGGAAGATCTGAATTCCTCACCTCCTATACTAGTTATCAGGCTGAAATCAGTCAGGGAATGTTACAGACTCTATTTGAGTATCAGAGTTTGTTAGCTGAGATACTCCAAATTGATGTAGTGAACTCGTCAATGTATGACATGTCCACAGGAGTTGCAGAAGCTGCACGGATGACTGTTCGGGTGAAAAAGAAACGTTCCAAATTCCTCATTCCAGGTACCATTAATCCTGAACATCATGAAGTCATCCAGACTTTTACAGAACCTGCAGATATTGAAGTTGTTAAGATTGATTATGATAGGAATACAGGATTAATGTCTCTCTCGGACCTTGAATCTAAGATTGATAATCAGGTTGCTGGAGTCTATGTCGAGAATCCCAGCCATCTTGGATTTATTGAAACTCAGGTAGATGACATTGCTCGAATTGTGCATGAAAATGGTGCCCTATTTGTAGCAGGAGTTGATATTCTCTCTCTTGGCATTCTTAGACCCCCTGGTGACTATAATGCAGATATTATTGTGGCTGAGGGACAACACCTTGGCTCTCCAGCGAGTTATGGAGGTCCACTACTAGGGATTTTTGGCTGTATCAATAATAGAAAACTAATTTACCAATTGCCAGGACGCCTTGTTGGTCTAACTCGAACTGAAGAAGAGCCCTATGAAGATGGATATGTTCTTACATTAAGTCCAAGAGAACAGCATATTCGAAGAGAAAAAGCTACAAGCAATATTTGTTCCAATCAGGCTCTTGCAGCTGTAACTGCTGCAATCTATATGTCAGTACTTGGGCCGTCTGGAATAGAACAAATTGGTGAAACTATAGCACTGAAAGCCAATTACGCCGCTAAGAATCTCGATGCCATAGATGGCGTCAAGGCGCCAGCTATTGGGCAATTTATTTGGAAAGAATTTGTTGTTCAATTTGAAAAAGGGATTACTGCAAACCAGATTCATGAAGGACTATTAGAACATGGAATTCAAGGTGGCAAAATACTGACAGATGAATTTCCAGACCTTGGAGAATCAATGTTATTCTGTGTTACAGAGATACATACTCAACAAGATATCGATATGCTTGTGCAAACGGTTAGTGATATTGTGTCAAAGGGAGGTGCTACTAAGTGAGCAATCATTCTAACAAATCTAAGAATCGACAGGCTAGATGGGATGAACCGCTTCTCTTTGAACGTACAAATCCTGGAGTCATTGCGCATCAATTCCCAACTCCTGAAGAGGGTGTACGAAAGTACGTTGGAAAAATGACTGATGTTATTCCAAAATCAATGCGTCGAAAAAGTCCACCTAAGATTCCAGAGGTTTCTGAACCTGCAATTGTCCGTCATTTCACAAGACTCTCCCAGATGAACTACGCGATTAGTCTTGGTACATATCCCCTTGGAAGTTGTACAATGAAATACAACCCAGAGCAGAATAATCTAGCTGCAGCTCATCCCGGATTTTCATGGCTTCACCCTCTACAAGATGTTTCTACAACGCAAGGCGCTCTAGAGATGATGTGGGAACTTGAGCAATGGCTAGGTGAGATTACGGGAATGGATGCAGTCACGCTGCAACCCGCAGCAGGAGCTCAAGGCGAGTGGACTGGTGTGATGATGATGCGTGAGTATCACCGTTGCGTTACTGAACAATGTGATCAGAGGAATGAGATGCTTATTCCCGATGCAGCTCACGGAACTAATCCTGCTTCTGCTGCAATGGCTGGTTACAATGTTGTCGTGATTCCTTCAAGTAAGGAAGGGCTAGTTGATCTAGATGCCTTGAAGGCGATTGCTGGACCAAAAACAGCTGGATTGATGCTTACAAATCCTAACACAATTGGAGTTTTTGAGAAGGATATCGAGGAGATTTCTGGAATAGTCCATGATGCCGGGGGTCTAGTCTATTATGATGGAGCCAATTTCAATGCAATAATGCACAAGGTCAGGCCGGGTGATATGGGATTCGATGTTGTCCACCTAAATCTACACAAGACCTTTTCCACTCCTCATGGTGGTGGTGGTCCTGGTGCAGGACCCGTGGGCGTGAAGAAATCGCTTGCAGAGTACTTACCAGTTCCACGAGTAGTAAAGAATAAGAACGGTCTTTTTGATCTTAACTATAATCTTCCCAAGTCTATTGGCAAGGTGAAATCATTCTATGGGAACTTTGGAGTCCTTGTAAAAGCATACGCTTACTCATATTCCCTCGGAAGAGAAGGTCTCAAGCGAGCCTCAGAGGTAGCAGTATTGAATGCAAATTATGTTGCCCATCATGTCAGCAAGATATCAGGGTTTACACTCCCATTCTCTCAGGATGCTCCAAGAATGCATGAGTGTGTTATCTCTGCAGAAGAGCTGAAGGAAACAACAGGCGTTACTGCAATGCATGTTGCAAAGCGACTCCTTGATTTTGGTGTACATGCTCCTACAGTGTATTTTCCGTTGATAGTACCTGAAGCTCTAATGATTGAACCAACAGAAACGGAGTCCAAACAGGAGTTGGATCATCTCATTGATGCTCTACGTCAAATATCAAAAGAGGCACATGAAAACCCAGACTTGGTGAAGAGTGCACCTCATACCACTGCGGTTCGACTACTTGACGAATATAGAGCGGCACATCCAAAGACTCTTACTTTGTCGTACAAGATGTATCAGGAACATCTTGAACAAGGAGAAGAAAAATAATGATTTTAGAGCGAAAGGCTGGAAGCCATATTATCTATCTTGAAGTAAAAGAAATTGGTAACGACCTTCTCATATCAATACATGGCGGCGATGAACACCATATTGGTGGTGTTGCGATTGCATATGTAACTCCCAGTCATTATAGAGATGCATCGACAGTAAGCTTAAGCTCTTTGACATTCCCTGGACACAAAGACTATGTCGTTGCTAACTCTGCAGCTGAGAAAATCTGCAAGATGCTTGAACGATCAACAGTGGTAACAGTCGGAATACATTATGACAAAGCTACAAAGAATGATATCGATGAGATAATCAAAACTGTTGATGGTCTTGTAGATGAACTTCTTTCACAGTATGCAAAGGCTGAATAGTACACCCTGAATGAAGACTCTGGGAACAATGTTAATCAGATTCAAGTCCTTTGGACCAATCCGCAGGCTTCTAGAGAAACAGATGATGGAAGTGGAAGTTCCATCTGGATCTACTGTGCTCCAAGTTGTTCAGAGAGTTGCAGAAATTGGTGGAGCTAAATTGAAGGACTTGATACTGAAAAATGGGGGCATTGATGGAAATCTGATAGTGATGCTAAACAAGAAGGATGTATCAACTCTTGGAGGAATAGGGATCTCCGTATCTGAAGGTGACGAGATTGCTTTGCTTCCCCATGTCCAGGGAGGTTAGGTGTCAATGAGAATCAAGTACTATTTGGAGACCTATGGATGTTCTCTAAACTCGGCTGATTCAGATGTCATTGTTGGCAATCTAACCGAGATAGATGGCAATCGAGTCAAAACCATTGACACTGCAGATTTGATTATACTGAACACTTGTGGTGTGAAAGAGCCAACTGAAGATCGCATAATTAGCAGACTTGAGAAGTTAGCAACTAGTAAGACTCCAATGGTAATTGCTGGTTGTCTTCCCAAGATATCACTGGCAAGAGTAAAAAAAGCATTCCCAGAATATGCCGCAATAATCGGACCACAATCGATCGAGTCATTGATTGATATAATCCCACGAATTCTCAATGGCGAAAGGGGTATTATCCATCTTGAATCAGATGATGTTTCAAAGTTGAAATGGTTAGAAGGTCCGCCAAATAGTGTAATCTGCACAATTCCAATCTGTGAAGGCTGTCTTGGTAGTTGTGCTTATTGTGCTGTAAGATTCGCTAGAGGTGGTGTCAAGAGCCATTCCAAACGAGCGGTATTCAGCACAATTGAGAGATGTGTTCATACAGGATATCGAGAGATTCGCATTACATCTCAAGATCTTGGAACATATGGTGTTGATATCGACAGTAATCTTGTCGAATTGATTACCATGATTGACAAAATTCAGGGCCAACATAGGTTTCGTTTGGGAATGTTCAATCCGAACCTGGTCTTAGAATCAATCGATGAATTAGTGCAAGTAATGAGATCCGATCACTTCTTCAAATTCTTTCATATTCCACTTCAATCCGGAAGTAATGTCATACTAGAAGCAATGGGTCGTCGATACACCACTGAGGAATGGGAACGAATTGTTGATGTCATTAGGCAGACTTTCAGTAACCCCACAATTGCCACAGATATCATTGTGGGATTTCCTGGTGAAACCGAACAGGACTTCGAATTAACTATGAATTTGATTTCTAAGGTACGCCCTGCAGTGGTTAACATCTCAAAATATGGTGACAGACCAGGTACTATGGCTTCAAAGGCTCAGAATAAAGTTGATACATCCGCCAAGAAGGAACGTAGTCGGCGACTGACAAAGCTGGTCAACGAAATACTTGAGGAGAACAACAAGTCCTGGATAGGTTGGAGTGGCCCTGTTATTGTAACTGAGAAAGGTTCTCGTGGGGGTTTAATGTGCCGTAATCCCTCTTACAAACCTATCATAATCAATGATGATATTGAGTTTGGTGAAATTGTAACCATTCAAGTGGCTGATGCTAAGCGAACACATCTGATTGGTAAAATCATCTCTTAGGTTTGACCTCAATGTCAATAACTTTTCCTGTACTAGCGCTCTCTCTACAAGCTTCAACAACCTCAAGGGCACAAAGAGCATCATCTATGCTTACTCTTGGGTTCTCTCCAGATATAATGCAAGATACAAAGTCATTGAGAACTTCCCTCACTGGCTCACCATATACCTTGATAGTAGCCCCTCGCTCTGGGAGCTTTATTGTATCACTTGCAGCCATAGGTTCTTGATCAAGGTGCTGTACCTTGATAATTTGTCCAAATAGATCGAGCATCAAAGAACCATTGCTTCCTGAAACGTCCATGTATCTGCGTCTACCCGCATATTGACGCGAGAGATGGAAAAAGTGCCCTGACCCCGACTCAAAGTTAATCATCACTGTACCACTATTGAATATTCCACCTTCAGTACTGCTCTGTGCATAGAGCCTTGCCTTTCCTTGACTGATTCTCGCCATAATATCAAAGTCATGAACACCAATATCCTCGAAGACATCTCCCAAAGAAGGAATTCTTGAAGGTTGTACGAAACCTCGTCTATCATGAATAATTACGCGAGGTGCCCCAATAGCATCAGTTTCAATGAGTGAGAGTGCTTTTCCTACAATTGGATTGTATATCTCAGAATGAGAAACTAGAGTCACAATGTTCTTCTTCTTCACAATATCAGCTACTTTCTTACCATCTTCAAGGGTACTAGCTAGAGGTTTTTCGATGAGTAATCCTCGAATACAATCATACTTTGATGCAATCTCTTCTGCAATTGAAGCATGAGTAAACGTAGGAGTGGAAATCACCAACGCATCTGGACTTGTTTTCTCAATAAGCGTGTGAAAATCATGAAAAGCTGGGACTTTGTATATATCTGCCGTTATCTTGGCGGTATCAATAGCAGAATCAGCAACACCAACTAACACTCCTAGATCATTTAAAATTCGAGCATGGATACGTCCCATGTTACCAGTGCCAACAATTCCAATTTTCAATGATGCACTCATAATTTACACCTGACCAATGCTAATTGTGCGCATTAGTTTCCTCCTTTATACATTGTCATGAGTAAAAAGAATGGCTAAGATATGTGACAGTTTTTCCATTTTGGTAATGAAAAACGGCGCTCACTTTCATGAGGACCTTATATCTCATATGACATATTGAGTATTGGAACCAAAGTATCACACCCTGAGTGACTCCCCCTAACCTGAATCACTCTTACTACAGTTTCTGTAGCAATCACAGACAAACTTCCTCCCCGGACCCACCCGTGGACCAGCATGCTCCCGCCTCTACCGTGCTGTGGGTGGGTCCATTTAATCGGTCTTTCTTTTGAAAAAACTAACGAAAATTGCTTATTTAGGCAAAATAGGCCCCTGTGCACAAGTTCATAAGCAGTCAATTTGAGAAGCTATTTGCAGGTACACAAGAAGCGGAAACGCGCTTCCTATCATCGGAATTGTCGAAGGTGTTTTTTAAGGCATCACAAATTTCACAGAAGGACACGCTAGTTTTGAAGACTTGCATAATCGCACTAAGCGAGTGAATAACAATGGGTTATGAAGAACGTGAGCCAATTGAGGCTACTGTGGCTGAATTAAAGCCACGAATGAAGAATGTCACCATTTCTTTCAAGGTGATCAGTATAGGTGAACAGCGTGAGATTGAATCCCGAAGGGATGGATCCTCACACCGTGTTTGTGATATCACTGTTGGTGATGCTAGCGGAGTAGTTCAAGTTCCACTCTGGGATGACACTATTGACGCTGTTGAAGAAGGTTCAACTTACAATCTAACTAACGGATACACTGGACTTTTCAGAGGTAATTTGAGACTTAACGTAGGTCGCTACGGAAAACTCGACGCAGCTGAAGAAGGCATCGAAGAAATCAACATGGAAGTTGATATGTCTGCTGAAGAACACGAAGATGACCGACCCCGTAGAAGCTACGGTGGCGGTGGCGGCAGAAGCGGCGGTGGCGGAGGCTACGGCGGTGGTCGTAGCGGTGGCGGCGGATATGGCGGTGGCGGCAGAAGCAGCGGCGGTGGCTACGGTGGTGGCGGCCGAGGCGGCGGCGGTGGCGGCGACAGACGTCGTAGATACTAGACCTTTAGCTTAGAAATAATCTAACACAGCAATAGCTGTTTGAATGTGGGCGATCATTATTGATTGCTCACAAATTCTTATTTTTTGACATTTAATCGCAATAACATATTCTGACACGCTGATTCTTAGATTTCTAAAGAAAAGAAATTGAAGAAGATGAAATGGTGCGGAGGGCGAGATTTGATATAGAAGTAGGGCGATTGTAATATTTGCATGACAGAACATAACCATTCAGACATTTGCAAAGAATGTGGTGGATACTGTTGCACACAAGGAGGTTCTCTTGCGACAAAGTTGGAAGTAGACCGAGTTATTGAGGCTGGATATCCGAATAAGTTCATTGAAATTACGGAGAACTGTTATGTTACAGATTTTGGAGAGGACCTGATTTGTCCTTATCTCAAAGAATCCACTTGTGAAATCTATCCTGTACGCCCCTTACTTTGTAGGAAATATCCTATTTTCTCAACAGATGGCGAAGAACATTATTTGGTCCATTGTCCCTTGACTCAATACCTTTCAAAGGATGATTTTGCTCAATGTATTAAAGCTGCATTAGAAATCCCTGAAGAACTATATACATCTGTCCAGAGATTTATGGCTCCTTACGGTTCAAGAATAGATGAACGAATGCACAAATTCAAGATGGAACGAATTGAATTAGAATAAGAAGAAGTGATGTGGAGGGCGAGATTTGATTGATTCTTGTTTCCAGCAATTCAGGAAGGTATGAGAATTATAGAAAAACGTAAGAGGGCACTTATCCAGCACTAGACGGTGGCAATCTATGGAAGAAGCACCAGTCAATAGGGGATGGCTTCATAGGAATAGGAAACCTATTGCTGTAGTAATCATACTCATTCTGATACCACCAATTACAGTTTACACAATCAATGCCATGTATAATATTTACCTTAGTAACAACCCTGAACTAGATCCCACCTATGAAATCTCTCATTCACTCACGGTCTGGATAGCACCAGGAGAGGAGGAATTTCATTTGCATTTAGATTTCTATGGTTCAGAACAGGATGTTTATTCAGAGGACAATAGATATAGCGGCCTTTCGATTCGAGTGCAACCATTAGATGATGACGAGAACAATATTTACTTGTACACAATACCTGAATCTCTATTGAGCGTGTGGGTGAAAATTTACTTCGAACAAGGTACCGATAAACCTAGTATAATTCTCAGGATGGATTTAGGACAGAAGATGACTACCACACTAATCGGTCGAGAAATCAGTATACTCGTGGAACCATACCAAGGATAGAATCGCCAAAGCAGAAAACTGGTGCGGAGGGCGAGATTTGATGAAATCATTGAAAAGATACCAATCTATTCTAAAGATACTACTATCGTATTTGGGTGACTGTTAATATGGATGTTACGCATCACTCTTTCAAACAAGGCATTCTTTTCTTTGTGTTCATTATACTTCCATTAATTGGAATAATGTACATACTTGGTATTTTTTCCGATTGGGATTCATATTCAATGGTTATTATCGGTGTCTTTCTCATCATCCTAGCTTACAGAAATTTACCTGACTCCGAAAATGAGGATATCAAAGAACAATAGTCATCATTTTATCGATAATAATGAACTAGAAGAAGTGGTGCGGAGGGCGAGATTTATTCCGACTCAGGGAAATCCCGAGCCGCTTGAACTCGCGAACTCCTACGAGAATGCCTTTTTGCAGCCATAAAGCCACAAAATCTAGGCCCTCAACCTAGCGCCTTTAACCTGGCTGGGCAACCTCCGCATATGATAGGAAAATGGCAATACTCCGTATCCAGGAAGGCGCTTCCGGAGCATTGTACTTTGGAGTTCATCGTTTTTCGTAGAAGTTGGTATGATAAGGATTTCTGTTGAATACCTAATTTAGATGAAACGTCTACTCACTTGGCCTATCATATGTGGCCTCAACGCTACGTAGGTATTTTCCAGTTGTCGCATCCCAAATATTGGTTATTCGATAGTCGTGTGAAATGAGTTCCTTTCCGCCAGGTGCCCAAAACCAATGATCCATCTCTGCTTTGATGGTAACGACCTTTTCTCCACTAATAGAATCAAAAACGTCAGCGTGTCCACCACCATCTTTCCAAGCAACAATACGACTATCATCTGGAGAACTGACCCAGTGATCATAATCTTCTTTGAGAATTTCAGATAGATGCTCGTTCATCATTCAACGAATTAATTCTATTCTGTAGTCTTTTAATTGTAAGCAGCTCAGACAGCAATCGCGTCAAGTAACAAAAGAAGAATGTGTTCTGAACAGAAGGAGTCACAGCGAAGTGACAATCCGATCTGTTCTCTTTTCGTTTTACTACCTAAATTATCTGGTAGTACCAGCCAGCCATTCAAATAGGCCTGGCTTTGTAGTAGCCCTAATAGGGGCTCTTCTTGTTTTTCTGTAATATTTCAAAAATATTTCACCTGTTCTTTCATATTTGTTTAGAAATCCCTTAAAACTATAGGAAGCTGCACAAAATATTTGATGAAATAAGGAATTTAGCAAGGGAAAATGGAGCCCCGGATGGGATTTGATATTTTCTCTTACACGGAGCTTTGCAGATACAACCCCCACTAGATGATTCTAGGTGCTTAATAGCTGCGCGCAGAAAGATAGTGTAGGAGAGGATGCATGACAAAGGTAGACCAAGCCCGAAAGATTTCACCATATCTGATTGAAAGATCCAATTCAAGTCCACACCACACTTCAGATAGTAATATTCTTGCAGAAACTGTTTACAAGATGTACTTCATAGAATGCAAGACTCAACGGGAAATAGCTGATGTCTTAGGGTTTAAATCAACTCAGCCAGTCAGACGAATCTTCAGAGAAATGGGTTGGACAACACGATACAGTACGAAGCGTCTTGTAAGAAGGGAGGAGATAAATGATGATGAAGTCCGATTACTATATTTCAAGGTAGGATTAACCCAGAGAAAGATTGCTCAGAAACTAAGAACCTCATTACCAACCATACGACGAATATTTTTTGATAGAGGTTGGCAGGTACGTGGCCGCCGTTCGGACATTAAGACCGACCGTCGAAGTGAAAGCAAACCTCTTCGAGGTGACATTCTAGACATTGAGAAAGAAGTTTACAGGTTATATTTTGATGAGGGATTATCTCAGGTAATAATCTCACTGAAACTAGGATATAGGTCCGATAGGCCAATCCGTCGGATTTTCACCAAAAACGGATGGTTAGTTAGAAGAAGTACAGGTCTTGGTACGAAGAAGAGAGTATTCGAGAGTGAAGAAGAGCGCCAAGTGGCAACTAGAGCGCACAAGAAGCAAACAGAGCGAAGAATTACTGACTTGAGAAATCAACTCTTTGGCACCAACTGCAGAATCTGTGGATGTATCAAAGAAGAACGTAAGATTGCGATCCATAAGAAAGATGGTAAGGCACACAACGAAAACCATCTTTGGAGAATTACCATCTTGGAATCAATTGACTCAGATGAATGGGTTGCCCTTTGTATTGCGTGTCATCGTGGTGTACATTGGTTGATGAAAACATACAACTTTACTTGGAACAAAATTGAATTTCTTCTCAAGAAAATGAAGAAACCTGCAAGAAAGAAACAAGATTCTCTAGAACTTCCTGATGATGCTGTACCATCTTCTGAACAATATAAAACAATTAGGTCCTTATTCAATGGAAATTCATCAGAGCTTAGAAAACAAATCTTTGGAGATGATTGTCACTTTTGTGGCTCTAATTTCAACGAAAGACGTTTAGTATTGCACAGAAAAGATGGAAGAACTCATAATTCGAAACTGATTGAATATGAGAAACATTTTCGAACATTGGGTCCAAATGAATGGGTCTCACTTTGCCAGAAATGCCATCGCTATATCCATTGGGCTATGGACACATTCAATATGGCATGGAGTGACTTGAAAAAGGATGGAGCCCCGGGCGGGATTTGAATTCGCGTTCTGGTTCGAAATGAACCAAAAACCCGCGACATTCTGCTTACGAAGCAGACGCTATCGCCCCTAAGCCACCGAGGCATCTCTAAGCGGTGACCCCTGAAGTTCTCTAATAAAACTTTATCATGAGTCCCTTGAATATTACAGTGAGGACTTTCTGATGAAGACAGGCGAGATGGGCGAACGAGGCATCCTTGCTAGTATTAGCAATTATGTCAATTCAATCAAAGGCGCGAAACTAGGTTTTGATGAAGATGCATCAGACTTTCCAATAACAGATGACCAGAACTTAGTTGTCAATGTTGACACATTTGTTCGTGAAACAGACTGGCTTGCTGGTATGACCGCAGCGCAGGTTGGTCGTAAGACCGCAGTCATGACTTTGAGTGACCTTGCTGCAAAGGGAGCGAAACCAATCAGCACAATGCTCTCCTTATGTGTCCCTGAGGATTTTGAGGTAGACGAAGCAAACGAGCTTGTTCGCGGTTTCTCTCAATACGGTCTCAAAGCAGGAATCCTTTTCATTGGTGGTGATTTGGGGATGGCTTCTGATGTTATTCTGACTGGTGTAGGTTTAGGTGTAGCTTCTTCAGATGGAATTATTCCTCGTAATGGCGCAGAGCCAGGTGATATCGTTGCAGTCACTGGATACTTTGGGTATACATCAGTTGCATTCGAAATGTTACTCCGAGGTAAAGAAGCTGAACCTGATCTTCACAAGAAAGCACTCCTAGCCGCCTACAAGCCTGTTATCAATCTGGATATTGTGTCAGCACTTGCAGAGAAAGGCGCAGTAACAGCTTCAATGGACAGTAGTGATGGTCTTGGAATCACACTGAATACCATAGCAAAACAGAGCAAGGTTAGTTTCATGATAGAACGCCTTCCTGCTGCTAGAGGGGTTGAAGTGTTTGCTAGAAAGAACATGTTAGATGAGATGAAATTCGTGATGCAGGGCGGTGAAGAATTCCATCTTGTCTTGACAATCCCAGAAAACAAATTTGATGAGGCTCTTGAGATAGCAAAGAAGAAACGAGTTCCTTTGATAGATATTGGATATGTTCAGAAGGGAGATAGAGTAGCATACGAGTCGTCTGAGGGGTATGTAGATATTCCCTTCTCTGGTTATGATAATTTCAAAGAATGGAAATAAGCTTGGAGGCTGCTCGGAATGAATCAGGTGGAAAACGTAGGACTAATTGACGGTTATGTTGATGAGCCCACTGTCCTTGGAGTTCCACCTTACGTGAGCATTTACCCTCGCTACGTTGCAGGATCAATCTGGACCCATTCTCCATGCACCCAGATTCACTATCAGACCATAGATCAGATACGCACCAGCTTTGAGAAAGCACAACACCTCTGGTCGAAGATGGACCTTCTGATCCTCATTGCTGGTATGATTGTTCCAGGAAAGTACATCGGAGGCACCCCAATCTCAGTTAGAGAGGCTAGAACATTGTTCTCTTCCCCTCTGTTAAAGGATATTCCAAAAATCCTAGTAGGTCCTTGGGCTAGTTTCGGATGTGGAATACAGGGGGGTAAACTAGCTCTAAGCTCAGAAGCACTTGCACCTCCATTTGATTACATTATCAAAGGAGACCCCGAGATAGTACTTGCTCAAGCTTTTGATCCCTCTATCGGGTTAGAATCAGTAAATCTGGAACTGACAAGAGAAAGTGCATCTGAAATTGAAACCTATACTACTAGAGGTGCACAAATTGTAACTCAGTACCCTGGTTTTTCCAACAAACACATTATCTGCGAGATTGAAACCTATAGAGGATGTCCACGTTTTCTTACTGGCGGATGTTCTTTCTGTGTAGAACCCTCTTATGGCATTCCTCAGCAGAGAACAGTGAATGCTATTGTTAGTGAAATAGAATCCCTTTACAACTTGGGAGTTCGTGCTTTTCGTCTTGGTCATCAAGCAGACCTCTTCACCTATGGGTCGCAAGAGATTGGTGAATACGAGTTTCCTACTCCAAATGTAGATGCTATTGAAAATCTCTTCTCAAAAATTCGTAAAGTTGCTCCTGATTTGGATGTACTCCATATCGATAATGTGAATCCTGGAACTATTGCCAGACACCCTGAAGAATCTAAGAAAGTTGCTAAATCTATCATGAAGTATCATACTCCAGGTGATGTTGCCGCCTTTGGTGTTGAATCCGCAGACCCTGAAGTGATACGTCGAAACAATCTGAAGGGAGATGCTGAGGAAATGATAGAGGCTGTGAGAATTCTGAATGCTGTGGGTGGAAAAAGAGAACTACGAGGTCTCCCGCATCTACTACCAGGAATTAATCTTCTCTATGGACTGCCTGGCGAGTCTAAGAAAACTCTGGAACACAACATGAACTTTCTCAAACAGATTCTAGACGAAGGATTGATTGTGCGTAGAATTAATGTTCGACAGGTCATCGGGTTACAAGGTACTAGTCTGGAACACAGCTCAGGTAAAAGAATCAAGAGAAATCAATTCTTCAAACATAGGCAAGAGATTCGTGACCGCATAGATATTGAGATGATCAAACGAGTTGCCCCTCCTGGTACTATAATTCAATCGGTCTTTCTTGATGCTGAAGATGGTAATCATCACCTTCTTCGACAACTTGGGACGTACCCCTTGTTATGTCATATGACCAAAGGGTCAGATGAGCGCATACCCAAGGATGTATTCGTTGTAGATCATGGACCACGGTCTCTCACAGTCCTACCTTTTCCATTCAGACCTCAAAAGGCATCACTCTCTCAATGGAAAGCCATTCCTGGAATTGGCAGCAAACGAGCTACCAGAATAAAAGCTACAGAATCGCTCAAATCCGCTAAGGACATCACAGACGCATTGGACATGGAACTTCCAGAGTGGATTCTTAATTCCCTGTCCTTTGACAAATAATCCAAAACAAGGAATGGCGGGCCCGGTGTGATTCGAACACACGGACTCCAACTGTCCCCAGACAACATGGTTGTCTATAGAAGGCTGGCGCCCTATCCGGGCTAGGCAACGGGCCCTTACAATTTGCGATTTTTTTGTTAGGTCATAAAGCTTTCCCACTATCCATTATGCATTATTCCATCACACATTATAAAACCTTATTAGAATACAAAGTACTTTGCAATACAAAGTATTTTTTAGAGTTGCGGATAATGAATGAAGAAAAAAGTTTGAAAACCATTGAACAGGAATCTTTTCGGGAGCTAAGGGAGGATGGATTCAATGAAACAAATGCTGGAATAATGATGCTAATACTTTTCAATCTAATATACGAAAAACCTGGATCTCCAACGATATTCGATACGTGGTTCAGACTTATATTCTGCATATTCGGAATGCTCTGCTTCATCTTCCTCTTTCAATTCTATAAGGTGTTTAGGAAGAAGTATGTATATCCAAGAATTGGATATGTGAAACTACGGGAGTACGAACCACCTAAAGTGACATCCAGAGTCATAGCAGTCGTGATCCTGATGATTGCAACAGCAATTACTCTGATCTATATTATCTCGATAGGCGTAGTAACCACAGATTTGGTCTATAGATGGGGACCCGCAATCTTTGGATTGATTATGTTGGTAGCGTCTTTCTATCTGAAGGATCGGACTGGTCAAAATATATCCTATCTGTTTGGTGCTTTATTGACAATTACTGGGGTTGTAGTAGCACTTGCTGAATTCATATCCACAGATATGGTATACGTGATATACTTTGATGGTTGGGGCATTGCATTATTCGTACTGGGTATTGTCAAATTCGTTTTATTCATCCGGAAGTATCCCATCATTGGTACACCGGAGGTAGCCAATAGTGAACAATGAGGATGTTGGAAAACCGGTTGAACTCGATAAGACCATCCATGAGCCTGCACGATTGCAGATTATGACCCAGCTTTATGTTGTTGAAGAGGCTGATTTTCTCTTCTTGATGAGAAAGACTGGTCTTACCTGGGGCAATCTTTCCTCACACATGAGTAAACTTGAAGCAGCTGGTTTCATCGAGATTAAGAAAGAGTTCTTGGATAAAAAACCTCATACAATTCTGAAAATGACAGCTGTTGGAAGATTTGCTTTCAAAGATTATAGATTGGAACTAAAGAAGGTCTTTGAAGGTCTGTCTGAATAGATTACTATACGGGAATATCTTTTCCTCTCGCTATATCTAGACAATATATAGAATGGGCAATGGGCTAATTCCCAGCAGTTTATAGTACACAGTGATTTGACCTCGATGATGAATACTGTGCTCAAGCATCTCTAGAATCAAATCAGCCACAGTTGCTGGACGGTTGAATGAATTTATTGATCTTCCAATATCACTTGGTGAAATCAAGCTTGTATACACCTTAACAGTTTCGAAAACATTCTTTGCAAGTTCTATGATTAATTCAGCAGAGTCGTAAGTTTCAATATAATATGGAAGAGCCTCCCATTGATTTGTCGTGATTCCTTTCGTATAATATTCTAGGGACCTCACTAAGTGGAGCACAACCTCACCAATCTCTCTCCCATCTGGAATTGGTGTACTCATGATATTGATTTCTGTGAGCTGTTCGATTAAAGGCAAGGTTTCCTTGAGATGGCGCTTTACTGCATCGATTAAGATTCTATACAACATGTCAATCTACCCACTCTTCTTACAACTATCTACCCACAAAAACCCACGTTTCAATAAAATGGTATCTAGTCAGTCGAGTCTAGGCCTATCGTTTCTTCTTTACAAAGAACGTACCCGCAACCACAACTATTACCGCAACCCCACCAATCGCAATCAATGGTAGTTCTGATAGACCACCACTTGATACAGTCGTTGTATTAGATACGGTCACTATTACAGTATCTTGGCTTGTCATCCCGTAGAAGTCTTCAATGACCAAGGTAAAGTTGTGAATACCAACTGTGAGTCCGTCTAGATTGAATACTATTGATTCACCATCCCAACCCCCATCATCAATTACAGACTGATTTCTATAAATCTCGTATGTGCCTGAATATGCTCCGGTAATGTTCCATTGTATAGCATGTCCTTGCGAGCCTTCATCAAAGCTAATATCTTGAGCACTGGTAATAGCGGCAGGAGTTGTTCGTTCTGCAAGATTGAAGAAGTATGGATTTACTGTGAGAACCGTGCGTTCTCCTGGTGTATGACTATCCAATATGAACGGACCTCCCATTGGAAAATTATCAGCTCCCAAAATCGGATTCCAATCCTCCCAATCAGAGTAATCTATACCGTCAAAAGTTCCTTGTGGGACAATGTTTGCTACTGCAAAGGCAGATAGATCCAAATAGCAGTAGGGTACATCAAACTCCACAAGTACGGTTAATGGTAATGGTGAATATACCGCAGTCATCTGGTTGAAAACGGTTCCAATAGGGTTTCCATACTGCGCAGATTGTGCATAATAGGTAAGAGAGTACGACACATCATCTGCAGTAATTTGGGTTCCATTGCTCCATTTTGCATCTTCTCGTAGCTGGAAAGTGATGCGTGATTTTCCGACTGGAATAGAAGGATTGTCATCATTATTCTCAATGGTGTAAGACTCTGCAAGCCATGGAATGTATTCACAGTTCTTGTCGAGATTTACGAGTGTGAGCTGTATATGTTCGAGAATATCCCGACTTGATTCCTTAAGACCTATAGTGCCATATCTCTGTCCTGCCTTCATGTAGTTGAAGGTCTCTATCTCGTTACCATATCCAATACGTAATGTGCCTCCGATGGGTCCTCCTTCTTCATTCATAAGACGAGCTAGATAACTAGACCACGGAAAAACAAACTCGCCTGATGTATTAACATGAAGATCTTGTAACCTATCTGTTCTATAACCAACTGCTTCCGCTAAGCTATGAATAATAATTGATGGACATTCTTCAAACCATATCTTCTGTATCTCCAGTGCAGCTGTTTGTCTTTGCACTTCGGAGGATGTGTTAAAGAAGACAGATACCCAGTAATCATACGTTGAGTTCTTCCAATTACATGGGTTGAGGTTATGAAGCAAGTAATTATCGGACGTGTGACGCCTGAGAAATTCCATATCCAGTGTTTGCGAATTTGGCGGAATTACTGAGAACTCGCCTAGAATGAAATCGGTCCGCCAGAATTTGATGTCAAAGTTTTCATGACTAACGAGTGTATCTTCATAAGTTAAAAAGTCAGTCGGAAGAAAATATCCCTCTATACCAATCTTGGACAATGTATCTTCTATGATTGATCCTAAGCTAAGAAAATATGAGAAGGCAGGCGCCTCGATATATATTGAGAAATCTGAGCCATCAGGAGCCTCACGCCATCCATCACCATCGTTATCAAGAAAACCACCTTCATCCAGAGTCTGATTTGCTAGGAGTATATCTTGGTCATAATATCTAGATGGTAAATTTCCTTCTGCAGTATATGGATTGATTCTTGGTAAGAGTACGTCATGAAGTAGCAATTCTGTATCATTTGGCGAGTAAATTGCTGCATAAGGTTCTGTCAATGCTGTTTTATTGAATGCCTGAGCCAATGCTCTCCTAAATGATGACTCATTAAGTGGGTACTTTAAGCAATTCACAATCATCTGTTCATAGCCATATCGAAGCTGAGTTTCTACAATCACATCATCTGTTTCCAGTAAATCATCATTGTAGTGTGAAGGTAAGTATCCTACAATCATATCGATACTTCCATTCTGAAGAGAAAGAACCCTCTGGGAATCATCCTCAATCAAAACATATTCGACGCTATCAAGATATACTCCACTGACATCCGTAACAACTTCTGCAATATGAGCCGTGACTGGTATTGCATTCATTGGGAAGCACATTAGCAGAATAAGCACAACTGATAATAATTCCTTACTATTATTCATAATCAAATGCCCCATAACTCCAGTGAATTATAGCAACTCTTTCTCTTATTTGTTTCTAACCACATTTCTTTGAATTGTAAGTCATTCTAACATAGTGGACACATACTGATTATCAATTATTTCCCTCTTAGACCTTCACAGAAAGCAAGCACGTTCTTTCCGAGGTCTTCAAAATTATATCCTCCTTCCAGTAGAGCATATCGACGTCCACCACATCTCTTCTCAGCAAATTCATACATGAGATGACCAATATCCCTAAATGCATCTGTGGATAAGTTGCTCCCCCAGTCATCTTCATACTCATCAAAACCTGCAGAAGCGACTATAATATCCACATCTGGTGCATTATCAAGAACTCGTTTTACATTGGCAAGGTATTCTTTATCCCCATTGCCATTTGGATTAGAGATTGTGAACCTCTTATCATCACCAAGGATGTTGATGTTTCCATCTCCAGTATGAAGGTCAAAATCGAGAATGAATGCAGAATCAATGAGTCCCTTCGCTCTCAGATCTAGTAATGAAACGGAAATGTTGTTGTAATAACAAAATCCCCAGTTAGAGTCTTCAGATGCATGATGCCCTGGTGGACGAATCAAAGCAAATACTGGTTCACCCTTACTGGCTATCTCTCCCGCTAAGATGGCTCCCCCTGCTGCAAGTGCAGCCATTCTTGATAATCGTTCATTGCCCTGAATCCTTTCCATCAGTCGTCTACTATGTACTCTAAGGATTTGCTCTTCTGTAACAAATGGTGGTTCAATAAACTCGTAATCGGGATGCTTACCCAAAATCTCTACCGCTGATTCCAATCTTCCTGGAGCTCCAGCTGGAGTACTGTCATATGTTTCCAGCATTAGCGGATGGTACACGACTTTCATAGATTGTCAATTCACACTTTGGGAATAATTTCCTACAAACTGATAAATCATTTCTACTGAAGAAGTGTAAGAATTATGAGAAATTGTATGAGCTAATATACTCATATCTACATAGAATATTATGAAAGGACTAGGTATGTGGACTAGGTCAGTTGTTCGAGGAACAACTAATCGACGTGCGCGGCTGAAAGCCCATAGGAAGAGTTCGAATAAGTCTTCCAAAGGGAAGTCCTCACTCTCCAAGAAGGAACTTACATCAGGTTCTGGAGAGTCCGCGGCTGTTCACTTTGTCCAGTTGGACCTTGTTAATCACAGTGATGTGATTAGTGAGAGTGATAATGACCCCGCCGTGGTAAGAACTGTGGAAAATCTCTCTGTTGCTGGAAGTGATGTGCTAGCAATCAAACAGGAGAAGGAAGCCAGGT
>JABCTV010000231.1 GCA_018238205.1 Candidatus Thorarchaeota archaeon | reverse complement strand
GCCAAACTGAAAATAATCGAGAGTTCCACATTGCGATTATCTGCACGAAAGGTATCTCAAGAAGTAGGTCTAACGGCTATTGCTGAAGAACTTGATGCAGAACTTATTTTTCTCGATGAACATGAATGGGTGAAAGTGGATTTTCCAAGAGGAAAATATCTCAAGAGTGGTTCAATTGGTAAACCTCTCTTTGATATGGGAAAATTAGTATTAGCACCTTGTCTGAAGACACACTTTCTTGCTCGATATACTGGGAGCATGAAATTGTTAGTCGGTTGGATAAAGCATAGAGAACGGCTCAAGATGCACATGAGAAATCTCGAACCCAAGATCGCTGACCTTGCATCATACTTCAATCCTGACCTAATTGTTATGGATGCTCGAACTTGTTTCATAACAGGTGGTCCCGCCTCGGGTCAGTGTTCTTCTCCTAATCTCATTCTTGCAAGTGGAGACATGATTTCAATTGATGTGGAAGGTGTGCGAACAATCCAATGCTGTAATGCCAAGAACAAGCTCGGAATAGACGTTTGGGATATTCCACAAATTAAGAGAGCTGTTGAAATTGGAATTGGTGCAAAAAGCGATAACGACATTGAAATTGTCGTACCATAGAGGCAAGAAATCTTCAAAACGTAACTAATTCATGTTTGTGCTTGTGAGCTTCTAACTTTACGAGGAACTTTCATGAAAATAAAGATATTATTGGTTGATGATAATGAACCACTACTGAGTGTGGGCAGTGAGTATATGGAACGGGATTCTCCAGATTTAGAAATTACAACTGCAAGCTCCGCAACAGCAGCCCTAGATTTGCTTGCATTCAAGAAGTTCGACGCAATCATTAGTGACTATCAGATGCCAATTATTGATGGTCTTGAATTCCTTGCGAGAGTACGAGCCAAAGATGACCTTATTCCTTTCATTATCTTTACAGGAAAAAGTCGGGAAGAGATTGCAATAAATGCTCTCAATCTTGGTGCTACTCACTATGTGATTAAAGGTGGCGATCCCAAGAGTCAGTATGCAGAACTCATTCATATAGTCCGTAGTTCCGTTGAACACTTTCGTGAGAAGAAAGCTCTTTCTGAATCAGAGGAAAGATACAGGATTGTTTTTGAGAATGCGAATGATGGTATTTTGATGGTAGACCGTGTGGACCGTAAAGTGCAATCTGCAAATGTACGGTTCTGTGAGATGATTGGATATACTCAAGAGGAGCTGTTAAAACTTAGTGTTGCTGACATGCATCCAGAAGAAGAATTGGAAAATGTATTGGACCTATTCGAGAAGCAGGCTCGAGACGAAATTAGAATAGCTGAGAGAATACCTATTCTAAGAAAAGATGGAACTATATTTTATGCAGACATCTCAGCTGCTGCAATTCAATGGCAAGGTAAGGATGTCCAACTAGGTGTCATCAGAGATGTAACCATCCGTTCAGAAGTTGAAGATGCCAGACGCGCGAGGGAAGAGCTGTATCGGTTGATTGCTGAGAATTCTTCTGATGTAATCTTTACTCTAGATATGAACATGAAACGTACGTTTCTCAGTCCATCTGTTGAGAGATTAAGAGGTTTCACTTATGAAGAGTCATTAGCTCAGAGCTGGGAAGATGTAATGACCCCAGACTCACTAGAACGAATGATATTGTTCTTTGGAAAGGGTTTTGAAAGCATTCGAAAGGGCGAAGATTTCAAGCAACCGATTACTACAGAATTGGAGATGTATCATAAGGAAGGTCATACTGTTTGGACAGAAGTATCGGCATCCGCGATGTATACTAAAGAAGGTGAGCCTGTAGGTGTACTTGGTATAACTCGGGATATTAGCAATAGAAAAACCACTGAAGGATTAATGAAGGATAGTGAAGAACGCTTTAGATTATTCTTCTCAAATGCACCTGTGTACTGCTATATGATAGCGCCTGATGGTAAAATCCTGAGTGTGAATAAGACTGCACTTGATGCTCTTGGCTACGAAGAAGAAGAGCTGGTTGGCAAGCCATTAACAACTATATATGCACCTGATGAATCCGATCGTGTAAAAGACCTAGTTACAAAATGGAAGAAAACAGGGGATCTGAGAAACGAAGAAATCGATATTATGACAAAAGATGGAACGCGACGTACTGTAATTCTCAGTGTTTCATCAGTAACTGATAATGCCGGTGACCTGGTTCATTCCATATCCATCCAGAGAGATATTAGCGATTCTGTCTTTCAAGCCGCAGTTCGCTACAAGGCCTTGTTTGAAACTGCAAATGACGCAATATTTCTAATGCGGAATGATATTTTTCTTGAATGTAATGACAAAACTTTGGAGATGTTCGGTTGTACTCGAGAACAGATAATTGGTCAACCTCCATACAAGTTCTCTCCAGAAATGCAACCTGATGGACGAGGCTCAATGGAGAAAGCCATGGAAAAGATTAATGCAGCAATTGCAGGAGATTCTCAGGTTTTCTATTGGCGGCATATCCAATATGACGGAACTCCTTTTGATGCCGAGGTCAGCTTGAATGCGATAGAAATCGAAGGAGAAACACTTGTTCAGGCTTTGGTAAGAGATATCACTAACCGAATGAAAATTCAAAAAGACCTTAGAGAAAGTGAAGACCGCTATAGAGTGTTGTACGAGAATCTTCCAGATGGAGTCGTTGGAATCGATCTGGAAGGAAGGTTTACTTTCTGCAATAATAGAATAGCTGAGATGTGGGGCTATTCAGAGGACGAAATAATTGGGGAACGACTTGATATATTTCTTCATCCCGATTACAAAGAACCTGCAATGAGGATATTCCAAAAAAGTGCTGCTGAAGGGAAAACTCAACCTGAAGGATTTGAGGGAGTAGGTATACGGAAAAATGGTTCTAAAATTCATTTCCACCTTTCCAGTTCATTGATCTATGTAGATGGAAAGGCTGTTGGATTTCAAACACACATTCGTGACCTATCGGAATGGAAAGATACGCAAGATCAGTTGAAGCATCAAAGAGAAGAATTGAGTAGATTTGCTCACACGATGGCCCATGACCTGCGATCCAATATTCATGTTATTGTAGGTCTTTCTGGTCTCTTACATGCACAATATAACAAAAAGCATACTGATGATATCATCAGTATTGCAAATAAGATGGATTCCATTTTGTCCAAGTCAATTGCTCTTGCGGATGCTGGTATAATCATTGGCAAAAAAACTTTGGTTAATTTTGAAGAACTGATTAAAGAAGTAGCAGTAACTTCAATTCCGGATGATATTAGCTTGGAGTTTGGTGAATTACCACTACTGAATTGCGACCGAGCTAAGATGGTACAGGTCGTCCAGAATCTCTTACACAATGCGTATGAACATGGTAAAGCAACATCAATTACCATTTCATCAAAACAAGACAAAGATGGAGTTTCAGTGATGATTGCAAATGACGGTATTCCAATTCAAGAGGAAATTCGCGAGAGAGTCTTTGAGGAGAGTGTTTCAATAAGGCAGGATGGTGGTGGTCTTGGTCTTATCATAGTTAAACGCATTGTAGAAGCTCATGGATGGGTGATATCGTTAGAACAAGTTCAGCCAACAACATTCAAAATCTATATTCCAATAGAAGCTATTCAACTAGGCTAAAGAATCACGATAGTAGTAAAACCTGATTCTTGAATAGTGCTGAATCTTGATGCGCGCTATCTTCTAACTGAAATATCACTTGATGAAATTGAACGAAGTTCTTCTTGTCGATTTTCAACAGATTTTCTTACTTCTTTCATAAGCTGTGCGAATGACCCTTTTGGACCAGCATCAATATTTTCGATTGTATGTAGGTCTCTTAGCATTCCATTCAATCTATCTTGGATACTAATCACACCTAATTCGAATATATCTGAGAATGTGCCATTAACTGCATATAACACACGCTTTCTGCCACGACCTGTTTGATCGTAATCTCTCTGACCATCGATAACTCCAAGTGCTTCAAGTTGAGATACAATAAGACCTGCATTTGCTCTTGAGTATCCCGTTACCTCACAAATATCATCTGAACTAAGTCTTTCACCAGTTTCATAATGCTCAATAAATAATGCTGCAAGAACTGGCCCTGCATTTGGTGACAATCCTATCCATTTTGCGACTTTCTCAAAAAGTCTTGTTGTGGGTCCTTTCATTAGACCGTTTGCTTCACCCATTGGTTGACAACTCCTAGTATGGCGTACTATAGAGGTCTTGCTCCTAATTTTTCTAATTACTCTTAGCGTTATATGATTATTGGACAGAAGTAAATCTGCTCACAAAATAGAAAATATCATCATCATTACGCTTTCCAGCCACTACTCGAGTATCTGCCTGTAGCGATTTTCCATCTTTACCCTTAATTTGATTATCCAGATGAATAGTTATTCCTGAAAGTGTTCTACTCAAAAGA
>JABCTV010000230.1 GCA_018238205.1 Candidatus Thorarchaeota archaeon | reverse complement strand
TTGTAAAGATCACATTCGTTATTGTGAACAGAATCAGTATTGTCAGTGTTAGAATTTTCTTATTCTTCATTCCCAAATCTCCTTAGATTAGTATTATTACTTTATGCATAATGTAATAAAAACTTATCTATCATCCAATTTTGTGAAATGCACTAACAACTACTTCGTAGAAGCCTCTTCTTGAGGCTCCTCGTCATTCTCTTTTTTCACTGACAAAGAATGAAAAGGTGGTTCTAGTTAAACCAAAAGGACAGCGAGCTTCACCAGTAATTATCTTCTTTCTTTGAACGGTCCTCTTCATAAAATGCATCATCAATTTCCTTCCATTCAGAAATCTTCTGAAAGACAGGCAATTCACGCCTCTGAGAATCAAGCCTACGCGGCTCTTCTTCCATAGCGCACATCTCCTCATAACCACCTTTTAGTAAAGCAACTATTCCAAACACAATAACTATTCCACATATCATGAAATTAGTATCAATAGATGGAGGGACATCCTGATAGATCTTGAAGAACCAATTATCACCAGAGTTCATCTCCCCAACAAGCGTGAGATTTACATCTTCTTCGGGAGTGATGTAATAGTACATTGAATCATGTGCTTCTGCTTCATCATTTTCTTCTCCGTGATCAAATGTATCCCGTGAGTAAAGTCGAGTATTCAATATCTCGATATTATCAATGTAGAGAATAAAGGGAACTCTCACAACCGCATCGCTTGTGGTTGAGTAATCATAAGCACCAAGAATTATCTCATAGGAATGGTTTCCATCAAGAATTTGAGAATATTCTATTGTCTGTGTTCTTGCTCTAGATTCATGAAAGAGATATTCTTGCTTTTCGATTGATACAAGAACAAGTCCAGCTATTGAAAAAATAAGAAGAATAGTTCCAAAGATTACGAAGTATTTACCCTTGTCAGATGTGAAACCCATTCAGATCACTAGTATCTACGTTCAGTAGATTCTGTGTATATCTTAGTCTGGAGAGTAATAAACCTTGGTTGAGAAGGTATTTCCAGTGAATCTAATGAAGAGTCAAAATATACAGTTGCGTTTACTAAGAAAATGGATATCAACGAAGTTTATTCGAACGAATAGCCTTCACTCTATCTCCAACATCTTGACGTTCTTTTGTGAGATTAGTAGTATCGCAAATGAGTTTTAGAAGTGTGGACGCATACTCGGATTGCTCCACATGTCCATTACGTAGTTCTTCTTCAAGTCTCACACGTTTCGTTCGTACCTCATCAATTGCCTTTCCAAGAGACCTATACCTGATTTCCATAAAGGTCAATGATGAAGCGTTGTTGATTGATCCTCCCGATCTGCCCCAGGATGAGCCGTTACCTGACAACATGGGGCTTCGTTCATTACTCAACTTATTAGGCTCCTATAATTTAGGTAATCTACTATAAATTGTATTGTAATATATTATAAACTAATCGGTAGTGTTATATTGTGATAGTATTGATATATGTAACGTATAGGATACAAACGAATAGCCATCAAAAAGTTCTAATGGAGGTTAGAACAGCCCCTAGATGCAGTTACTGCATTTACGGGTAATGAGTGGTTCAGGAGCGAACGTTATTGAGTGAGGCCTCTGAAAGGCAATCTAGGATTGGAAAACTAGGCCGCACTCTACTCGATATTCCCCGGCGTATCACTGAACCATCTAAGGAAATTGTCGACGAAGGAACTCGACGAAAAGCAAGATTTCTTTCAGTAGCTCTATTCACTGGGCCATTAGTATTTCCAGTGTTGCAAATCACAAGCGAAGTGACTTATGGAATTCCGTACTACTCGTTTTCTGCAATCTTTTTAGCGGCACTTTATCTTCTAAGTAGAACGATCCATGTTAAACTCGCGTCAGTAATGACAATAACCTTCGCAGCAGGCCTACCAGTCTTAATTCTTTTATTAAACCCTATCTGGGAAAATGATGCTCTTCCAATTCAGATTCTTACATGGCCTGTCTTAGTAGCATTAATTGGTAGTCAGCTACTTACATCCAAGCAAGAAGGAGTACTTGTTTTCGGGATGAGTACTGTACTTATCGTGGTTTCCTGGTTACATCCTGGAATTGATTTCCCCCAAGCAATCGAACTCATTGCCGTTTCCTTTGTATTCCAGGGACTTGTTTGGATTACTAGCTGGACAACTGAATATTACTCAATATCTTTGGAGGAAAGCAACCGTAATCTCGGAGCAAGACGTCGTGAATTAGAGATCTACACTAGCTTGCTGAAACATGATTTAGCGAATGATATCCAAATGATATTGGGAAGTTTGGAACTATCACAAATGACTATTGATGAACCAAAGAAATGCGCGAACTTCCTTGAGTCAACTTTTGCAGCTGCTGAACGCATGAAAAGTTTAATTCACATCTTCTCAATATCAGAAAATGAACTTGATAATGATATAGTTACAATTATAGAGTTGATATGTCAACGTGCTCAGATTACGTTCAAGGGGATGTTAATCACTCTCGATATTGAGGAAAAGGTTCGTAATCAACCAGTATATTATGGAAAACTTATTGCACTAGCATTTGAAAACCTTCTCAGAAATACTGATCAACACGCTGGAAACTCACCCAATGTTCGAATCTCAATCTCTATAATTGAAGACCATCTTGAGATAATATTCGAAGATGATGGGCCTGGTGTACCTGAAGAAATCCGTGGCCAATTATTTGGGAGAGGTGTAACAACTGGAGCCAAAGGAAGAGGTTTAGGTCTCTATCTAACAAGGAAAATCATTGAGGCAGAAGGCGGTAGTATATCTCTAACAAATAATGGAAAACCAGGTTGTTGTTTTAAGATTCGACTTCCTCTACCTTAATCATAGTATTATCATTCATTTTACGATTTAATTACCAACTCAAAGAATAAATGTGCTCACGTACACGCTCTCGATTGGAGAATTGTGTTGACAGAAGTTAAAACAGAAATCACAAAGGTCACTATTTTTCGAGACGGTGCACGAGTAACAAGAACCGGAAAAGTGACCCTAGCAAAAGGTCCCCAAAAAGCAGAGATACATGGAATCACAGAATATGCTTCTGCAGACAGCTTCCGTGTCAAAGGAAAGGGACCTGCTAAATTATCTAGCATTGATATACAGACAACTACTGAAGTTGTTGAGCCTTCAGATGATGTGAAACCACTTCATGATGAATTGGAAGAATTACAAAAGAAATTAGAGGAGATTCAGGATGATCTTGATTTTCATAATGGTCGTCTAGTAAACCTCACTAGTATGGTGTCAGAATTCTCAAACTATTACGGCCAAGTTTATGCAGCAAATGAAGGAGAGATTGGTCAACTAACTGAGATGGACAAGACAGCATCAAAGATGTACCTTGACACGAAGAAGTCCATTCACACTCTTGAAGATAAACGTGAAGAAGTTACAAAGCAAATCGAAGTGATTAGAAATAACCTCAATAAAATAGGTGCGCAACGGAGAACCGAATCCTTCAACAATGTAGAAGTTTCTCTCGAACTAACAGAAGACTCAGAGGTTGAGATAGAAGTAACCTATCAAGTACATAACGCTCGTTGGAACCCGATATATGATGTAGACCTTCTTCCTGGTAATGCAAAACTGCGAAGAATGGCACTCCTCTATAATCAGACAAAAGAAGACTGGAATAATGTTGACCTCATTGTGTCAACTGCCACTGCAAGACCCGTTACGGCTGTAGAAGCAACCCCCTATTACATTGGGGTTTATGATCCAACAATCGAGCTGGCAAGAAGAAGAGATAGGGCCAAAATGAAGAAAAGTGGAAGACCTATGGCAAAAATGGCCCCGTCTGCACCAGGCGGGCCACCATCTGCACCGCCCCCAGAGATGTTAGAGGAATTTGCAGAAGCAACCGAAACTGTTTCTGGAATTGCAGTCTACGAGCTACCAAAGAAAGTAACAATTCCTTCTGACAATGAGAAACACCCAATTACATTGATTGAGGAGGAGTTAGAATCAGAAACCATTCATTATTGGTACACCGAGGGAATGGCTGAAGTTGTTGCTCAAGACAAGGTAACTAATGGAGGTAATGTGATTCTTCCTGGGAAGGTCAAGGTCTATGCTGAAGGGGATTATATCGGTGAGTCCTCGTTAACCCAGATTTCACCTAGAGAAGAATTCAAGCTTGGAACACGAACTGCGTATGATGTTAAGGCTGAAAAGAAACTTGCTCATCGTGAGGTCGAGAAAGCAGGAATAATGAGAGGCAAGCTACGCCGTTCGTACAAGTACAGACTTGAGATTCAGAGTTTCTCTAAGAGACCTGTCGAGATAGATGTGTTTGATAGGGTCCCTCATAGTGAGAGCACTTCAATAGAAGTAAAAGCCGAATGGGAAAAATTCGGTGTTGAAGACGAGCATCTAGGTATTCTTGAATGGCATAAGTCCATTCA
>JABCTV010000229.1 GCA_018238205.1 Candidatus Thorarchaeota archaeon | reverse complement strand
TAGACTGCTAGAAGTGCAATTGATAATATTAACAGTCTATCGGAATTTCGCATAGTATTTTCTTTCCATCATGTTGGAGGAAGTTTCCCCGATATGAACATTACTTGCATTGTGCTGGTAACTTTAAGAGGTGGACTGATAACATTATTCTGGGTTTAATGTAGATGCGGTTCGATTTATGTTATGGTGATGGTTCTCTTCCGCTTGAATTATCGGGAAGGCTCACAGTAGATACGCTATTGCCAAGGACCGTGGAAGATTGCATTGATAATAAACCAACAATAGTAGAGGCTCTTGAGAAACCTACAGATTCGAGTCCCTTTTCGCAAATCGCATCTCGTGCGAGTTCGGCTGCTATTGTTGTTAACGGTAAACAAGATATTGATTTGATTCCTAGTCTTCTAAATACTGTACTGGAATACCTTCAAGCATCAATATCCAATCCAACTGATATTTCTGTAATATACCCAATTGAACCTCAAGACTCTGCAACTCAGACTGATATACTAACGAAACTTGATGGACCCGAAAGAGATGACTATCATCTAGTTCTTCATGATTCAAGAGTAAACGAAGATCTCTGTTTCGTTGGAGAAACACCAACTCATTGCACACCTGTGCATGTTAACAAAGTGCTCTTAGACGCTGATGTTAAGATTGGAATAGGAACAATCCGGTCTGATGTCTTTGTTGGTGCCACTGGTGGACGCATGTCAGTTCTACCACATAGCTGTGGAGTCAAGTCTATATCTCGCAATTCCAAATTACGAGCAACACATTCAGTTGGTCCCTTTGTTACAGATAGTGCTGCGTGTATCGATCTTGAAGAAGCATCTAGATTGGCAAGCCTTGATTTCATCCTTAATGCAATACCTGATTGGAAGGGTAACATGAATAGCATAGTTTCTGGTGAACCTTACACCGCGTGGGAAAACGGAGTACTAGTAGCTAAGAAAATGACTGAAACAATCTTCCAGCACAAGGCTGACATTGCAATTGTAAGTGCAGGTGGTTCATTTAGTGATTTAACTTTGTACGACGCCATCGATGCTCTCTATGCTGGGAGCGCAGCTACAGAACATGGAGGAGTCATTGTTCTTGTTGCTGAGTGTGCAGAAGGACCTGGACCTGATGGATTCATTCGAGGTGTGTCAGAGTGTAGTTCAAGTGAAGAGGTTTCAGTCTTGGCTGAAATTGGGTTTGAGATAGGTATGGAGAAGGCTCGTTTCTTCTGGGAAATTCTGAACTCAAGAAAGGTCATAATCTGCAGTCGCATGAGAGAATCATTGATTGCAGAGAAATTCCATTGTTCTGCAGTGAGAGACCCACAGGAAGGATACGAACTTGCAAGAAGCTTGATTGTGTCTAGTCCCAGGTTGGCAATAATACCTGATGGCACCCGGATTCTACCAATAATGAATAATAAATGAAACTCACTGCTTCTTATCGAAGAGCGCATCTACTGCGTTGATGGCTCCTTTTGTTTCTTCTTTAGTGAACTGACCTGTTTTCGCAATTTGAATTGTGACAATTGCCTTATCATCAACAGGTCGCATTTCCCAGGACATATCGATTCCTGGTTGCTCAGAAACAAATTGGTTCAACATCTCAAGCCATGCTACTTTAACGTCATCAATATCAATGTAAACGAAATCGAGGAGTGGAACAGAAATCTCTACTTTGAGAATACGATTATCAACGATTATGTAATTTTCAATGTCCCATTGCATGGCTTTGCCTCGAATTTCAGCTGCTTTGTGTGGTACATAAGTGTTCTTGGCTTCAAGGTGGAGTTGCGACTATTCGTTTTCGTCTTTTCCTTTCTTCTTTGTGAGCAAGGATTCAACATCCTTGACGAAATCGTCTATGGAATCCGGTTCCTCTATCTCTTCTTCTGGTTCTGCAGTCATTAAGGATTCTACATCTTTTACGAACTCATCTGCTAAATCCACCTCTTCTGCAGGAGGAGATTCTTCAACAGGTTCTACTTCTGTTTCTGATGATGTTTCTTCAACGGGGGTTTCTGGTTCTTCCACCGTTGGTTCTTCTTCTGCAGGTGGTTCTAGCACAATATTATCAGGGCCAATTTCGCCATTAGCAAGACCCATTCCTTGACGTTGTAGAATAGTCTGAATACTCACTGGAACTATCATACCATTATCCTGAAGATATAGTAGTCTATCTAGAACTTGCGCCTCAGTCTTATCAAGCATCTCTGCTAATGGTGATATCAGGTTCTTGATATAGAATTCACCTTTGTCATCACGAACTGCAGAAATGTAATCCAAAATTCTTGCATCAGTCTTTGCAACTTTTTGTGTGGGTCCAAATTTATGTGCGTGTAGCCATGAATAGTTGTATGCCGAGGTAAGGGTTGAAACAACCCATTCTGGATCGAAGCAATCAATCAATCCAGTCCAGTCAGTCAGATCTTTGTCATACTGATTCTCAAATAGCTCTACGAAGAATTGTAGTCGGTCACGAAGCACTGGAGTCATCTCACCCTCAAGAATTAGTATTCCAATGGTGTGTTCACCACTATAGCTATTGAGTCTGAGACCATGATATTGAATCTCTTCTAGAGTACCTCTGACCCCATCACCCTTGATTTCTCCATAGACGCTCGTGATTGCAGCTATGAATCCGCTGATGAGGTCTGGTTGGATTCTCTCATCTGTGAAGGGATGATAGAACACACAAGTACCTCTATCGAGATACACTACCATGAAATGACGCAATGTTTCGAGGTCTCTGAACATCTTGAGTTGGTTTTCCAATGAATCTCTTGCTGCACGTTTCTTGGGTTTGACTTTTTTATTGTATGCAGCAACAACAATTCCTAGAATAAGAATAGATCCAATGAGTATTCGACCGATATCAGTGAGGAATAAAAATGTTAGTACAAGCATGAGTGGGTTTGAATCTATTACTACCACATGTTGGAGTGAAGTGGTCCATTTATCTCGACTACCTGGATACATTGCTTCTACCGTGATACTCTCAATGTTACCTGAAGGGATTTCAAATCCCCAGCTAGCTACCCCATCATCATTTGTGGTGTCATATTGTGATGGATTATCTCTGACCTCTACAGTGCCGTTCACATAGAGGATTGTTACAATGAAGTGTATGTTCATATTTGGAACTGCATTATCTGTTCCATTGAAGCGTAATGTTGCGATAATAGAGAGAAGCTGTCCCTCAACACTTGGGTCTCCTTCTGTTGTTAAGGATAGATAAACTGCATCTTTTGCAATTACATTCAGAAATGGTGCTTCTGTTGCTTCGTTACAGAATTGTGCATTAGCTACCACAGTGAGTGTGTAAGTTCTAGGTTCAAAATCAAGCAGAATCTCACGGACATATACACCACTATCATAGGTGAGTGCGTATTCAACACCATCAATCGTTACTGTGACTGTAGCCCCTGTAATCGGTGTACTATAGAATGTATCAGTATATGTGACAGTTATTGTTAGATTCCACTGCTCATATTCTGATGAAAGATAATCAACATCGATATCAGTTGTTGCAAGAACTGTGAGATTGAGGTACGTTGAAGTGATCTCATATCCATATTCTGCAATTGTCACATTGACAGTATGAAGTCCATTGATTTCCTGAGGGTCAATTATGAGTGTGTATACACCATCTGAAACGAAAGTCATTGGGCGATTCGTTCCGAAAACATTCACTGTCAAGGTTGCGCTATTGATGAATGCTCCACTTGAATCTCTCACTGTTACCTGAAGAGTAACATTGTTTGCATAATCCGTCGATGCAGATGAATCAGTCCACGAATTTGTAAGAGATGGGATGTCTTCATTCACTGTAAGAGCTGTTGGTGTATCGGCAACTTGACTATAGCCCGTTGCACTGGCCCGAATTGTTACGGTTGTCACCCCAAGATAATCACTGCCATCGAGGATGACTTCCCATTGTTCTGATACTCCATTATAGGTCAAATTCACTAGCGGGTAACCACTGAATGTTGCCCTAACCCAGACACCATCCCAAGTATCATTTATTGGAACTGAATTGTAAGTGTAATTCGCAAAGATAGTAATCTGTTCAATGTAGGTGATGTTCCGATCTGCAGGATTCCAGTCAACAATCAATCCTATTCCAGTTGATTCTTCATTTACTGTAATTGCTATTGTGTCATTATATTGTGAAGTGTATCCCGCCTTCCAAGCATTAAGTGTCATAGGTGTCGTTCCAGGAACAGTTAGAAAGTCTGTCCCATTGAGCTGAATCCAGTATACCCCTGAAGTAACATCCCATGTCAGGTTATACGTAGTTGAATCGAATGTGACATTGACCCATGCATCAGGGATATTGGTTCCAATAGAATCTCTATAGGAAACTGTAAGATTGGTGCTCTCCAAGTAGGTGATAACATTACTAGGGGACCAGCTCCAATTGAGAGCTTGTGTTTCAACTGTGA
>JABCTV010000228.1 GCA_018238205.1 Candidatus Thorarchaeota archaeon | reverse complement strand
GGCAACCATTAAGGAAAACCAATAAAACGCGCTATACGTGCCCCCACTGCGGTGCCAAGATTGGTCCAAGACAGGACCCCCCTCCACCCCAAATGAACGAAATCCATGCAGGTTTTTTCCTTAGTGGTGCTTGTGAAACCCACTATGTGAATCGAAGACTTCCGAGAACTTTCTATTAAGGCCTTTTCCATAACTCCGTTTACTATTAGAATCACCGGGGTGGCGGCTCTAAGGAGAGTTGACAAGTCCTTTCTCATGGTTTTCCCAGAGAAGAAAAGTCAGAACCAACTGAACTTTACGAATATATGGCGGAGCTTGACCCGGAGTCATAGGTGCAATGTATTCTGGTGCACATAATTAGGGTCACTTGTTTGTAGCAACTGATTTTCCAGAATCTAACTTGTAGCGAATAAACAGGATAGTAACGATGAGCGCGAAAGCGAGTAATAATACAAAAGATAATTGGTTGAAGTAGGTCGATTCAGGAGTTGCCTGATTGTAGACTTCAGCCAATCCTTGCTCCGCATAAATGTGCCCTAAAAATACAATTGTAATTCCCAGACACTATAAAATATCAAATCATAATAGACCGCTTTTGATTTCTCAGATTTCTCACGCCTATAGCGCTCTTCCCACTCCTCTTGAGTACTTCTATCCAATAATTACCCTCTTTTCAGACTTGCACTTGAAGACTATTATACTTCTGTAACAATTGATTTTCCTAATCTTGTGGCTTCTTCAAGTATGTCCAATCGTTTTTTAGCTTCTCCCCGTTCATATACTCCTGGAACAAGCAGAGTACCAATTTGCTTCATTTCAAGATAGGCAAAAATATCTTCAAACATTCCTAGAACGTGTTGAGCTGTGCTAGGATTACTTGACCCTAAAGGAATAACAAGAGCAACTCTGCGATCTTTGAAGATATCCCGACTAATACCATACCAGCGATCAATGAATGCCTTAAGCTGCGCCGTTACTCCCCACCAATAAACTGGTGTACCTAATATCCAAACTTCGCTCTTTTCCATCTTGGATAGTAAATCGTGCATATCGTCTTTCTGTATACATTTCCCCGTCCGCTTACATGCATCGCATGCTCGACAAGGCGACACATCTAGATGTCTGAGTTTCACACTCGAAACCGTTGCTCCTGCTTCTTGTGCTCCAGCTAATATCGCATCAAGAAGAATCTCTGTATTTCCCCCTGATCTTGGGCTTCCATTGATTCCTAGAATATTCATGATAATCCATCTTCCTATAGTTGAGAACAATTGCCACTTTCTTGTTGTTGATTAACATACAAAATGAGTGATGCATATGGAGATTTCGACATTAGCAACTGGATGTTTCTGGTGCACTGAAGCAGTTTTCCAGCAGATGAAAAGTGTGAAATCAGTTGTTTCTGGATATTCTGGTGGTCACGTAGAGAATCCATCCTATGAAGAAGTGATTACAGGTCGAACTGATCATGCTGAAGTCTGCAAGATTGAATTTGACCCTGAACAAATCTCCTTTGAGGAACTTCTTGAGGTATTCTTCAATACACATGATCCTACAACACTGAATCGTCAGGGCAATGATATCGGGCCTCAATATCGTTCAGCCATCTTCTACCATAATGAAGAACAGAAAGTCATTGCTGAGAGAGTAAAGAGTGAACTTGATGCAAGTGGAACGTGGAAAAATTCGATAGTGACAGAAATAACTCCCTTTGAAAAGTTCTATCCTGCAGAGGACTATCATCAGAACTACTTTAGGAACAATCCCAACCAGGGGTATTGCCGCTACGTTATTGCACCCAAGCTTCAGAAATTCGAGAAGGTCTTCAAGTTGAAGCTAAGTTAGTACCCATACTTCTAATCAGCAGAAACCTCGGCTTCTTTGATAAGTTGATTCAGGTCATGGATTCTTTCCTTGATTCTCTTTCGAAGTGTCGCAACACCTAGGGAATCGGTGATATCCAAGGCATCCAGAAGGGTCGCTTGCGCATCTTTGAGTTGGCCATGATTCTGATAGAATTCGGACTTTAGGAGCGCAGCTTGCATTCTGATGCCGGGCAAGTCACGGTCTGACGCATGCTTTTCAAGCTTGGAGAGCCACTTTCCTGGTGTGGTACTCTTTGTACTATCTATTGATTGACTTGTTAGTAAGAGCTCAACTTTCGCCAAATCAAGGAGAACATAATTCTGATCAAGAACTCTTGGAATACCCTCAGTGAGTTCCCAGCATTTCTCGAGGATAGCTAAGGCCGATAAGTAATCACCCCTAGCAATTTCTATCAATCCTGACACATGGTAATAGTTTGCGAAATAGTACTCTGAACCAGTTTTCAATATTTGTCCATGTATGGTATCCAGATCACGCTCAGCCTTCTCTACCCGATTCAGCAAAGCCAATGCTCGTGCTCTTCTAAGAAGCCACAGAGGAAGATCAGAAATTCCTGTTTTATCGACATACTGGTTAATCTCATCGAGAGCTCTCTGGCCATCCCCTAAAGTGGCATATATCCTAGAGAGTATCTGACTAGTAAAATCACTCTCGCCTATAGTCTTCATGACCTCTTGATGGCTTGAAATTGCTAGATCATACTCCCCAGCTGTTTCAAAAACAATGGCTGAATCATTCAAGATTTCACCTATGAAATAAGGCACCTCCAAGTCCTGAGCAAGTTCATATAGATTTTCAGCCTGTGCTAATGCTTCCTGAACATTGAGATAAAGATAAACGGCCCCCAGGTTAACAAGATTCACATACTTGTATAAAGAGTCATCATACTCCTCAGCAAGTTTTTGTCCTCTTAGTAAGACAACGAGGGAATCCTTTACATCCCCCTCCATATTTTTTGCCCACCCTTCAAGTGCATAAATTAGAGGTTCGAAGCACTTCAGCAGAGGATTAGCTTTTGTCAATTGCTTTGCTTTCTCAATGGGCTCAATCAAACTGGGGATATCACCTAAATAGGGATAGTGAAAATATGCATGGAGAAGATGAAGCTCGGTCACAATCCAGTCATCTAGAGGTGTTTCCGTCGCTTTTTCTATTGATTCAACAATTGCGTCATGGTATTGTGCTTGATTTATGCCGGTCATTGCATGAGTATACTTCCATGGTCTAATGCAAGGAACATCCTTGTATTTCTCATGGATCTGCTCTATGGTTTCATGAGTTCTACACCACCATGCTTGAACTGCAGCGAGATAGGCTAGATTGACTGGGACTTCGTTCTCGAGGACAACTTCACTTAATCTCTGGACAAAATCATAGTAACTGCTCGATTCATCCATGAGAGAATTCAATATAGACTTGGTTTCCTCATCGATGAACGGATAGTATTTTGTTATGGTCCCCATTGGCTTCATGACACTGGCTCCTCATCCTGCAAAAGGTGATCCATCTCTGTAATTCGAGCAGTGATTCTACTCCTCAAGGTCGCAACACCAAGAGAGTCAGTAATATTCAATGCGTCCTGAAGAGTCGCATGTGCATCTTTGAGTTGACCATGATTCTGATAGAATTCTGATTTAAACAGAGCCGCCTGCATTCTGATACCTGGCATTTCCCCCTCAATTGCATACTTCTCGAGCTTTGAGAGCCACCTTCCGGGTGCCTTGGTACTATCTGTCGATTGTTTGGCAAGCAAAATCTCAGCTCGTGCCAGATCAAGTAGGACAACGTTCAGATAAACTCCTCCAGAAATTCGTTCTAATATTTCCAAAGCTTTCTCAAGGAATTCTAATGCCGTTAGATAATCACATCTTGCTATCTCGATAACTCCTGAAATGTAATAGTAGTTTCCCAACCGTATCTCTTGACCAGACTTCATTATCAGCGAGTGCGCAGTATCTAGATAGTGTACGGCTTCCTCTAATCTGTTCAATAGTGCTAATGCCCAGGCTTTCAAGAGATATAATAATGAAAACTCATGAGGTCCAACAAATTCGAAAGCCCGGTTGATCCATTCAAGAGCTTGTTGACCATCACCTAATGTGGCAAATATACTGGAGAGTATAACACAAGACGTATCGGCCTCGCCTAAAATTTTAATTTGTTCAAGATGGCTTGAAATTGCGAGATCGGATTCACCAGCAGCTTCATACGCAATACCCGAATCGGTTAAGACTTCAGCTATTAGATAAGGTACTTCTAGTTCCTGAGTCAGTTCATAGAGTTCTTCGTACTGTGCTAATGACTCCTGAATATTAAGGTTCTGCAAAACGAACGCCCTGCCAAGGAGGTTCATGTACTTGTATATAGGATCGTCATACACCTCAGCAAGTTCTTGACCTCTTTGGTAGTCAACGAGGGATTCATTTGTGTACCCTTCCCTTCGTTTTGCCAACCCTTCGAATGCACAAATTAGAGGTTCAAAACAGTTCAGAAGAGGATTAGCTTCTATCAAGCTTTTTGCTTTCTCAAGTGGCTCAAGTAAACTTGGGATATCACTGAA
>JABCTV010000001.1 GCA_018238205.1 Candidatus Thorarchaeota archaeon | reverse complement strand
AATACTAGCCAGTTTTGAAAATTTTTTGCTATATAGGGTTCCGTAATTCCAGAAACATTCTCAGCATCCCAAAAGACTGCTGTTTTAGGCTTATCTGACTTTGAATAATCGAAAGAAAACGGAAGAGGGTACCTAGGATAAAGTGGATTATTATGCATCATTAAACCCCATCATTCTTCTGATGAAATTAGTCTACCAACGATATTTGTACTACAAACTGATGTCGATATATACATACGGATGCTTAAGACGTAAAAAGAGATGGTCGGGACGGCCGGATTTGAACCGGCAACCGATGGATCTACAGTCCATTGCTCTGCCAGATTTCTCAGAGGCCGCCGAAACGACGCTCTTTTGAGCTACGTCCCGATTCCGGCTTGGTTTTTCTCCATTTCGTTAAAAGGATTACTCATTGACTATTTGCTACTGCACGGAACGTAGCTCACTGACCTATTCCTCGAGATGAATGAATCTCAACTACAAGAAACTCCTGTGCTTCACCCTTCCCTGACCTGATGTCGCCATCGAACTTAGATGTCAAACTAAGTTTAGTCTGGGCTTTGTCAACTCTCATCGGGATGATATCCCTCCTGAAGACTTGGTTTCTTTCTCCTGTTTGATTGCTGAAACATCACTTCCAGCAACAGATAGTTTTTCCATAGTACTTGCCACGGCGGGGTCATTATCACTCTCACCAGTGTCTGTCCAGTGTGATTCGATTGTATCTCTGGTAGCTAGAGTAAGATTGACTACTTTTGATTTGAAGCAGATTGTATTTCAATTCCAAGATGTCGAGTAAGCAAGAGCGAAAAAACCAGAAAGAAACCTCCTAAGAGGACTGAGCTGACGGTGAAAATAGGATTAACCAAGGGGTTATCTGTATAATGATATACCTCAGCGCTGAAACTAAGCTCAACATCTGACACTATCCTCTCAAATTCAAGACTTAACACATTTCCAGAGGATGTACTTATCTCAATCCACCAGTTATGTTGAACAACCTCGCAATAAAGAATGAAATGTTCCCAAGTCCGATTGACCAGTATTGGTTCTCCATTAGTTGAGATATCAAAAAGTCGCAGGTATATCGGTGGAGGTATAATGGGCATAAAATCATCTGTAGTTAGACCAGTGTATACATTGGGGATAGTGATGTTAACCCAAGCAACTGGATTTTCCGAGTCAAGAAATAATGAATGTTCCTCTCTTTTCAGGATCTCCTTGTGATATACCTTCTCAAAATCTCCATCAATAAGACCGGCTATGAGTGGATAGAGGTTGAGAGCACTCATAAGAATCAATAGCATTATGAGGATTGGTAGAATATCACTTCTAAACCGCTTACCCCTCCATACCCAGATGCCTTCCAATGAATGAAGTCTAGCTGCTTTCTGAGCGAACCAACTAATTCCAATCCCCATGAAGATTGCAGCTAGTATACTGAAGTAAACGCTACCTTCGTAGCTGATTGGTTGAGGCTGAGAAGAAGTTTGAAACCATAAGAACAGAATTAGACTGAAGTTGACAGTCTGCTGAGTTTGCCGGGTGACAGTCACGTAATAGGTGTATGAAGCAGTGGAACTGAATTTGAAATTCGTGTGAACATCTGTTATGTTTTGCAGTTCAATCATGTTGTTTGTGTCATTATGGACTCTGAGAGATACTGGTGAACCATTCGTGGAGATGAAATCTACATCACACTGGACTGCTTCGTTAGGTAGGGTATATTGAAACTCATTGTTTGTATCATTCAAGGTTTCTCTAAACATACGAATTATGCTATATTCTTCTGGCGGCAAAGGAGGTCTATCCAAATGAAGCGGAATAACTATGCCCAGACTTGCCACAAGGAGCAGCAAAGTCATGGCTAATGGAATAACAGATGCGCGATTCAAACGCACTATAAACCTCTCCTAATGCTAACTCAAAATTACACCTGAATACTTATCGCAACAGCACATATGTCTTACTAGGAAAAAAGAGATGTACTAATCGAAGTGATGAGATGTAGAGGCCTCGTCCCGTGCGATTCGTTTGCATCGCTGGTAGCAATAAAAAGATTACTCAGTAGTCACTGCATATCTTTCGAAACATTTTCTCGCTTTATTTTTAATTGTTTTAGTTTCTTAGCGACTGCATTATATGACTGGTTCCTACTGCGTCGAGCATCAATTTCACTTTGAAGCTCTGCAATACGTCGATCATATTTTTCGATAGCTCTAGCTTTGTCTTGCGAGATGATGTATCGAGTTTCTTGAAAGATTGCAGGGGGAAGATTGCTCTTTGAATAAACCGAAGCTTCCTTCATCCTAACAGCAAAATGTACCCACCACTTTCCCCTTCCATTATTAATGAGTTGAAGAGATTCTACAGTTCCTCTTTCAATTTGATTTATGTGAAATTTAGACATTCTCAGAGGAAAACGTATACGGTCATGTACAGGTTTTTTCATTGGAGCCGAAGCAAAGGAATTCTGTAGATCTAACCACCAATAAGATATTGACGATGAAGAACTCTCAAGTAGTTTGAATGTGGGAGAATATATCCATCTAGGAATTCTTCCAGATTTAGTGGATTCGCAAGGTCGTGATACTTTGCTACTTTTCCTTTTTTTGAGTGCTAAGTAGCTCTCGTACAGAGTGATTGCAGTCCTCCGGCACTCAATAAGTTCACTAGAGGAACAACGGGGATATTTCTTTTTCATATCATGAGCAACTGAGAGTCGCTGTGGATATTTAGAAGTCACTCGTGTCGTAGTGATTGTTAAACGATCAAGAGCTCCATCATCAATTCGTGTTTTGTTAAGACCTGATAACAAGTTACTTTCATGGTGTTCAATTATGCCTAAGAATGAACGGATGATACGGGTGTCCCGATTGACAATCTGTCGAAGCCTCTGTTTTTTCCGTTTGGTCATCTTATCCCAGTCAACAGGGGCTTTTACTGAGATTGTTACACCTTTAGAACTACCCATCACTTTCACCTTCTACATTTAAACTTCTAACTATTTCTGAGTCAGTTTGGTTCATGATCCGATACAAGTTGAGTTCACTCCACTTCTTGTTTGAAAGGAGTCTTTTGAACTCGTATTTTTGTATGGTTTCAGATTACTCAGTAGTCACTCTCCACAAACCAAGTCTGATAAGCGCGAAAGAGTGAGCTTATAGGTCTGTCAGAATGTGCCTGAAGCAAACTTCTCTGTTTGGTGGAAACGTAAAATGACAAAATATGATGAGATGATTAAGCAGCGCCGTGATCTATTGAAAGCTCACGATTATGAAGCAATTCCACAGGAAGAATGGTGGAAACCTGACCAGATGAAAGGTGTAGACCCACCGCCTTTGGAAAAACCATTCAATAATGATGCAAATCTTATAGATCTAGTCGACCCCAAGGACTTCAAAGTTGGGAATGTACCTCTCATTGATGCAATAGCAAATCGAGCAAGCCAGCGTGTCTTTACTGATGAATCACTAACCCTTGAAGAACTATCCTTTCTTCTCTGGTCCACACAAGGAGTTCGAGAAGTTGACAAGAACAAAGTATGGACTAAACGTGCTGTTCCATCTGGTGGAGGTCGTCAGCCCTATGAAACATATTTGCTGGTCAACAGGGTTAATGAACTTGAGAGAGGTGTGTATCGATACCTACCAATCGAACACAAGCTGATATTGGTGACTAAGAATCTCCCCGATGCAGATGATTTAATGGAGAAAGCATGGTATCAGAAGTTTATTGGAAAATCTGCAGTAGTCTTTGTTTGGGCTGCAATTCCTTACAAGACAGAATGGAGATACAGCTTCATCAGTTACAAGGATATACTCATTGAAGCCGGACATATCTGTCAGAATCTGTACCTTGCTTGTGAGGGGGTTGGTGCAGGAACCTGTGCTATTGCCGCCTATGAACAGAAAGCAATGGATGATTTGATTCAAGTAGATGGTGAGAATGAGATGACTGTCTATGTTTCACCAGTAGGAAAAATCAATCCCCGGTAGCGCTATGTTGCATAATGAATTTTCAAAATGCGCAAAACGAAAAGATGTTTTCAATTGTAGATATCCTGAATATTAAGAAATTTTGAATAAAAACGACAATTTTTGGGGTGTTTATAGGTTCTAGACAAGTTTAGTGTGTATGAGAGCTACCAGGATGTTACGTACTTGGGATAGGAAAATATCTGATTTTGTTGAAGTTCCAGTACAACGTTCACTTGATTGCAGCTTATCATGTGGGGATTGTAGGTATTTTGATGATGAAAGTCAGCTGTGTGAAGGAGTTGGCTCATCATACTACCAAAAACGAGTGCCAAATCGAGAGTTTGTTCCAAGGAGCAACGAATGTGAAGTTCGGTTACCTCCTGATCTCCTTTCCTTTGTGTAGTTTCAAATTATTGCAGAAATAAATGGAAGGTAACCCAGAGCTAGCATAGAACATAGTAGAATATACCCAATTCCAGCAAGTACGAGCACTGTATCAAATATTTTCCAGTGTGATTTTCTGAAATATGTTCGATTTGAGCTGTATCCAAAACCTCGGCCATCCATAGAAATTGCTAATGATTCAACACGAGATAGTGAAGAAACTAGTAGTGGAAAGAACGTATACTGAATTGTTCTGAGGATTTTCCGAAGACCCCCCATCTCGGGTTGAATACCTCTGGATTTCTGGGCTAATCGCACGACTTGGTTTTCAGAATCAAACAAAGGTAAGAATCTCAAAGCTATGACGAGTGCAAAGCTATACCTGTAAGGAATCTTGAGTCGAGTTAGTGAGTGAGCCAGTATTGTAGGATCAGTAACTGCAACAAAAAGCATACTTGAAAGAACAACAAGGAGGAATCGAGATGCTATCGATAGACCTCTTTCGATTCCATAGTCAGTTATCGGGAAAAATGGACCAAAATTGTTCAGTTGTGGTATTACAAATCCTAGAACAGTTCCGTTCACAGTGATAAGAACTTGAAAAATAAAAAGTAAGATTGAGAATATGATGATGAATCTAATACGATTACGAGAGAGTTTCAATGATACCCGACTTACTCGGAATAACAGTATTACAATTACTAGAAGTATGGAACTAAGACGCCAACTCGGGTAAATCATTATTCCCAAAATTGTAATTATTAGCAAGAGGAACTTTAGTAAGGGGTTGATTTTTCCACTGTTTTGTATAAATTCAGTCTGATTTTCCATCTAAGAATTCACCTCCAATTCAAAATATTCACTATGACCAATCTCTACTAATCGTTGTAGCACGGTCTCAGGAAAACCATCCAAGAGAATTGAACCATTTTCAACGAAAATCACACGATTACAATGATTTTTAGCAAAATTTGGACTATGGGTTACTACAAGAGCGGCACCATTTGCATCAGCTGTTTCTGTAATTGCATTCAAAATGAATGATTTTCCATCTTGATCTTGACCAATGAAAGGTTCATCCAGCAATAAGATGTCAGGTAAGTGAGCTATTGTTGAGGTGATATTGAGACGTCTTTTCTGTCCATGACTAAGAGAGAAAGGATTCCTCTCCACGAAATTTCCAAGATTAGCTGAATTTAGAAGATTTCTCGATCTTTCGATTGAATCTTCATACATTATATCAAGAATTTCGGAGGTTAGTATCTGTTCTTTCCAAACAGTTCTCTCGAAAATTTGATGATTGGGGTTCTGAAAAACAACTGAAATTCTCTTTGCAATGTTCTTTCTATCAATATTAGACAGTGCAGCTTTGCCAAGGTGTACACACCCAATATCCGGTTCGAGTAAACCTCCAAGAAGAGAAACTAGGGTAGTTTTTCCTGATCCATTTCCTCCCATAAGTGCGATTATTTCTCCTTCGTGGATACTCATACTTACATCTTGAATTACTTTGGTGGACCCATAAGAGAAATCGATTCCTTCCAAGGTAAGTATTGGTTTAGTATTTGGATCTATAACTGTTGGAGGGGTAGGTGTTTGTTCCTCAATCTGATTCCAGTTAGTTATTGTACCATTTGATATTGAAAGAATACGGTCTGCAACTGGTCGAATCGCATCAAGATTGTGTTCGATACATAGCACACCCACATTCTTGTCTTTCAGTTGAGATAATATTTTTCGAAGCAAAAGGATTCCTTTGGGATCCAAACTTGCTGATGGTTCATCAAGAATGAGGTATTTTGGTTGGCAGGAAAGCATTGAGGCTATTGCAAGCCTCTGTTTTTCTCCACCAGAGAGAGTATGTGTATTACGATTATGAAGATGAGATGCACCTACAGCGAAAAGAGAAGATTCCACGAGTTTTTCAATTGATTTTAGTTCAAATTCGTAATTTTCTGGTCCAAAAGCTACTTCATCAGATACCTTCAATGTACAGATTTGACTATCTGGGTCTTGCTGTACAAGAGAAACCAATCTCGATATCTTTGCAATCGAATAATCATTTGTATCTTCATCATCTATTATGATGTCACCAGAAAATTCACCCTCAATGCTTCTTGGAATAAATCCAGATAGACACTTTGCCAAGGTGGATTTTCCTGAACCCGTTGGACCTGTTAATACAACAACCTCGCCCTGGTGAATCTGTAAGTCAACTGACCTTAGAATCTGTGTTTTTCCATCATATGAAAAAGCCAAGTTTTGAGATTCTAACATTGTATCAGCCTAGTACACTTGTAATATTGTCACTTTACGAACCCACATAGAGCCGTCATAATCTCCTGCAATTAACCAGAGACCATCATCACTTTTTGTAAGTAGAAAATTTGGATCAGTCATTACTGTATCAAGAGTATCAAAAGCTATGGAATATCCATCCCGGGCAATAATTTGCAGTCCAACAGCTCCAGTTTGTACATTCGCCTGTTGTAATATTGTACTGATTAGAATACCTGTATAATTTGCAGGTGGTATGTGTGTGTAGGCTCCAATCAGTTCAGCTTCGATAGTGACTTCAGAACCTGGAAAGTCCTCTAGTGAGAAAGAGAATGGATTGTCAACCAGACCTCTCACCTCACAGGTATATGGATCTGCGAAAACATGAGCTACATTAGTTGTATAGTAAATTGAACCTACAGTGAGAAACAAGACAAAAACAACTGCAGGTAAGTTTCGATGTACAACTACTCTTGGAGTACTATTTGGAATGACTGGTTTTGTACTCTGAAATCCTGAAATTGTACCTGCATCATTCAAGAATTCTAGAGTTTCCCATGCAAAATATCCAGCAAAAATGATACCCGAACAGAAAGCTAGGATGGAAATCACTATGATATAGATGATAGGTGCTCCAGTAAAATAGAATATTTGTAATACAATCACATTCGCAGCGGAAGCAACACCAGCTCCTATCCACCATGTTATTCGAGAGCTATCTTTAGGACTTTCGCTATTTCCAGCTGCTGAAGCGCCTATATCAACAAAAAATCCTTGGATTAGTGATACTACTACTATCACTATACCATGTGTACTCCCTGTGAACATCTCAATCGTGCCTTTGAGTAAACCTCCTGCAGTACCAACACCACGTTTGGGTACAATGACTCTGATTAACACGATCCAGAAAACATGAAGTCCAGCCATGAACTGACCAGCTCCAAAGGGTACACCCAATGAGAGATTGATAAGATTCCCGAGGTATCCTACAAATGTACTGAGTGTCCCTCCCAGAGAACTGAGAATCGCTATGGTAACAATATCTCGGGTGGATATTGAGGAACTCATTTTGAAACCACCTCTATTAGCGACACAAACCTAACCCAGAATGCGCCTGCGGAAATAACACCACCAAATTCTGAGGTTTGAATTGCATCATTATTACTATATGCACCATCAGGGGGAATCATGACGATACGCATACCATCAGCCCATTCGAGTACACTAGTTTCATTGTAAGAATAAGCAAGAATCATTGGACCTTGAATTTCAGCCCAGGTCGTATTTGGATATACATTCGAATAACTGAATTCTTGTGTGTATCCATCAAATGACTTGACCACTAGTTTATCATCGGTGGTCATACCTCCAACTAGTTCTACCAGTTCTGATATTGCAATCCCAGTATAGGTTCCATGACCTCTCCAATTGTCGTATTGATTTTGAAATGACGAGAACCCGTTTATTGTGTTCATCTGTAAGAGATTGTTGAGAGATAATGTCATATCCTCAATTAGACCCTTGACTGCAATCATATCTCGTGGAAGTGATGGAGTATCCAGAAGGATTGGCTCGATAGATAAACCGGATTCATCGAGTGTGACATTCATGTAGTGATATATCCCGCCAGTATCTTCGTCGGTACAAAGACTGGCTCCTGCACCTCCAGTTATGACATATTTGACGCCATTGATTATGGTTTCATTATACATATGGATATGACCTGTGAAAACAACATCAACCTCATGCTCTTCAAAAAGTGACATCAGATGGGTGCTTGTTGTCGAGTTAATCAGTGAATGGTCTTCTCCAGTTCGTGGATCAAAAGGAGGAATATGAGTGAAAACAAATTTGAATTCTGCTTCAGTCTGTGATAGATCTTGCTCAAGCCAAGTAAAATCTTGGGATGAAACATCACCCGAAGAAGTATTGAACACGGTAAAATGAGCAGGACCAATATTGAAAGAGTATGTTGATGTTCCGAAATACTCTTCGTATAGTTCACCACCTCCTTCTTTGAGATCATGATTGCCGATTGTTGCATAGACTGGAACAATTGACTGGTCTAGAACCGTCCATATGTCTTGATACTGGTTTTCTTGTCCAAATGGTGTAAGGTCTCCACAATGAAATATGAAATCAGGTCTATGTAGGTTTGCAGCAATAACTATCTGTTCTACCCCACCCTGATATCCTTGAGAATCGCCAAATACATAGAAGTTGATTGAGTCGTCATCGGGCATTCCAAGAAAGAGAATCACAGCTGTAGAACTTACAAGTAGTATTGTGATAACTGAAAACACCGGTGCAAGTTTCCGTCGGTCCATCGTTCACAATGCTCTCCTTTATCTGACCGATATGCATGGTCGTATACTTCGGTGTGAGATGAACCAAGTTAAGAATCTTAGGGAGTAACAATATACCACAAGAAATCAGTCAGTAGGTAATCCATCAACACGAATTTTCTCAGAAAGCTCTAGAATTCGATCATCTTCACGCCAGACTGATGTCTGTTTCAGAATATCAGCCAAGTTTGAGATGAACTCCTTATCCGTGGCTTCATCTCGTTTTTTACCAAATAATGAAAGGTACGATTCCAAAAAACGCCATGAAAGTACTCGTTTTCGTTGATCAAACACTGGATTTGTGTCTAATAGACTAGCACTCACACCTGCAATATCAAGCATCCAGGGACCTGAACATGATTCTTCAAAGTCAACCCCAAAGATTTGATTGTCGTGGCAGATGAAATTTCTCAGACGGGGGTCTCCTTTGATTTGCTTGTGAGCCGTATGATAATTGTAATACCATTTAGCAAGCTTGTCAATAAGATGTGGTTCAAATGTGTGATTGATTCTGTCAACAAAAGTTTCGCCGGGTATGAAGTTCATGAGGATTACATTATCCTTAGCTTCGAGTACCTCTGGAACAGCTAGTCCATATGACCAACTTGATTTCAAAATAGACAATTCATTTTCAAACCGACCAGCAATGAACATCTTTGCAACCAAGGTAGTAGTTTCTAATCTTTTTGGAGTAATTTTCAACGAAACTACTGTATTCTTTTTGCTCTTTAAACGCATAACAGACTCTATGACAGCGTCCTGATTGAATTTCTCTAGTAGAATCTGTTCTAGAGTATCAATTCGATCCTGTGGTAGTGGTATTCCATCGATTCCCGTTGGGACCTCTCTGAACCACTTCATGATATCCATTGCAAGGTTCTTTGTGTACTATGGTCTCTATTAGCCTACCGACCTGACCAAACAGGTTTTAACACAGAAATCAAAGAGTATGATGTGTATTACAATGACTGGCAGAATATGCAATGTTGAAAAAAACTTGGAACGATGTACTTGTACATACCCTGGATGTTCAAAAAAAGGATATTGTTGTGATTGCATACAATACCATTGGAAACATCAGGAACTGCCAGGATGTCTATTTCCAGAGGATGCTGAGAAAACATTTGACAGGTCTCTTGAGAACTTCATAGATGTTTGGAGCAAAATATTAGGGAAGAAATAATGGAACAAACAGAAGTCCTTAAGTGTCAAATGACTAAAGCGAATTTAGGGGCGCGTAGTCTAGCTCGGATAAGGCGCCAGCCTTCGAAGTTGGAGGTCCCAGGTTCAAATCCTGGCGCGCCCGCCATATTCTTATCCAATCATCTCTTTCTATTGTGTATCATTCTTTTTCAAAGAGCTTACGCATCTTCGCCTCAGTAGGATTCTTGACAACCCCTCTATCAGTGATTATAGCATCTACTAACTCAGGGGGAGTCATATCAAATGCAGGATTGTACACCTTTGCATCTGGAACTGTAACATATTCACCATTAATCATACGAATCTCATCTGGATCACGTTCTTCTATAACCACATCTTCAGGGTCAGTCACCATATCTATTGTTGATACTGGTACAACTGAGTAAAAGGGAATATTGTGATGTTTCGCAGTGATTGCCATGGTATATGTTCCGATTTTGTTGATTACATGACCTGTTCGAAGTATCCTATCGGCGCCCACAACACAGCAATCAACTCGCCCCTCACGGAAAACAGTGCCAATCATTCCATCGGTGATTAATGTTGTATCAATCTTATCTTTCATGAACTCATACACTGTCAGACGAGCTCCTTGTTGGCGGGGTCTTGTTTCTGCTGCATATACTTTGATATCGCCATTATATTTCTCATGAGCCACTCTGACAACTGCCCCTACAGTACCAAGATGAACTGTAGCTAGAGACCCTGCATTACAGATTGTCTGAATTGTATAACCAGGTTTTATGAGGGAGAGAGCTTGTTCACCCATAGCCCTGCTCATTCGAACATCTTCTTCAGCGATTTCTTTTCCTTCTTCGACTAGTTTCTGAATTATTTCATCCGTACTTCCGTCAGCATTCTTTGCAACTTCTAGCATCCGTGTAGTAGCCCAAGTCAAATTAACAGCTGTTGGTCTTGTATTAAGGATGTCAGCTGCTTTTTCCAGATATTCTATCAAATCTCCTTTAATTCTAGCCTTACTCTCAATTGCAGCAAGAGCCATACCCATTCCAGCCGCAGCTCCAATTGCTGGAGCACCACGAATTTCCATTATTTTGATAGACTTGGCAATTCGTTCATGACTATCTGTTACAACATGTTCTAAGACCAAGGGCAGTTTGGTCTGATCTACAAGACGAACCTGTGATGTGTCGTCAAGCCATTCAATCGTTCGATACATAGCCTCAGTCCTCGTAATGTTCTTCTAGTAGTTTTTCAAAACGGTCAATTATATCCTCTGCAACTTCTTGTATTTCGGGGTTTAGACCCTCACCGAACTGTATACTTTTCGGTTGAACACCAAGAAGTATTGTTTCGCCTCCAGTTTCTTGCTCAAGATACATCATCAAGAATGACAAAGGCATACTATGTGTACTGATATTGATACCACCAATTCGGTCTTTTGTAACAAGTTCGATATGGCCTGGTGGTTTTCTCATGTCTGCAGCATCAATCATGATAACTCGTTTAGCTCCAAACTCTGCTAAAGGACGTGCAAATCCCTCAGGTACAGACCCTACATTTTCAATCATGACATTAGGGTTATCAAATTTGATTGAATTCACTATGAATGGTCCAAGACCATCATCTGTACGCAAGTCATTACCAATACCAAGTATAGCTATCTTCTTAGTATCTACAATGAATTCTTTCAGAGCAATATCGAAGCTTTGGTCGGTCACAGTAAAGACTCAATCAATGTTGGCTTTAGTTCTTGTGGCATGTCGAAGGGTTTTTCACATTACTTTCTGGGCTAGACTGAGTAGGCGAACACTAATTGTCGAAAGAAAATAGCGATTCTCTTAATCAAGAGGACCTCAAAGAAGAACAGGACATCGAGATAGATGGGGATATCCAAGAGCCAGAGGAAGATCCTGCTAATGTTGTCTTTGAGAATGGGAAAGGCTATGTTGCTAGTGAAGATGCTGATAGATTATCACAACAGGGATTCTATGGCACTCGCATTGATGGAAATAAACTCGAGTTAGAACCTGTTGAACTTCTCCATTTAATTGAACGAAAAAGAGTAGTTGTGACAACTCTTTCTGGTGAGCATGTAGGTTCAGATTATATTGTGAATTATCTACTAGTTGATGACCCAGATCTCTGGATTCAATATCTTGTTTTCAGAGACCTTAGAAGTAGAGGATATGCTGTACGAAAGGGATTCGGTAGTGGAATTGGGTTTCGTGTTTATGCTCGAGGAGATAGACCGGGTACAGCTAATGCAAAGGAACTTGTGTATGTTCTCAAAGAAGGTGTTCCAATATCCCTAAGTGATTTAGATTTGGTCACTAAAACCGCCGCAGGTTCAAGAAAGGACTTGCTTTTCGCCCTTGTAGATCAGAATGGAGAGGTGAATTTCTACAGAGTGGCACAATCAACTTTACGAGATTGTAGTGGTGATACATAATGAATGATAATGATGATTCCACTTTTGATGATGATGATGAGATAGTTACTCTAAAAGCATTTTTTGATGAACGAACTATGAGTGTGCACTTGGTTGAGAAGAATCCTCCACGAGCTAAGAGAGGTGAACCAGGAAACTGGGAACTTGTTGAACTCTCAGATAGGATTCTCACATATGAAGAGCTTGACATTTTAGCAGAGGCAATTCTTACATCAGCAGAACATGATAATGATTCATTCATTGAGATTGAAGAAGAAGGTGCGGCAGTTGTCCAGCTTCGAAACTTGAGGATTGCAATTGCAAGACGGCCATTTGCTGATAAGATGGAAATTTCTGCAATTCGACCTATTGTCAAATTGAGTTTGGATGATTACCAACTAAGTACAAAGCTGATGAATCGACTCGAATCACGTGCAGAAGGAATATTGGTATCAGGTTCACCTGGATCTGGTAAGAGTACATTTGCAGCTGCATTAGCAGAATTTTACAGTAGTAAAGGCAATGTGGTCAAAACACTTGAACAACCTAGAGACCTACAGGTTGAGGAATCGATAGTACAATATTCTCCACTTGATGGTAGCATGGAGAAAGCTGCAGATATTCTTCTTCTTGTACGACCAGACTTTGTCATTTATGATGAGTTGCGTAAGAATTCTGATTTTCGAGCCTATGCAGATCTTCGTTCTGCAGGAGTTGGCATGGTTGGAGTTGTGCATGCGGGTTCAGCTATTGATTCACTTCAAAGATTGCTTCTTGGTGGTCGTGTTGAGCTGGGACAAGTACCCAGCACAGTAGATACAGTAGTTCACATCGAAGATGGAAAAGTAGCCAAGGTTTCAGCTATGTCACTAAAAGTAAAACTCCCAACAGGAATGGGTGGTTCACAGAGAGATTTGGCACGTCCTGTTGTAGAGGTTCGAGAATTTGAACGTGGTATACTGGAATATGAGATGTTCACATTCGGTGGTGAGAAAGTAGTTGTACCAGTCAGAGGTGGAACTGCACCAGCTATCGGTGGTCGTGGACGAAAGCCCAGTGGAAGAGGTGTTCCTGGGGAAAATGTTCCAATTTCAATCAGCTATAACAAGAAAAAGGTCACAATTTATTCTGGTAGAAAGTATGCCAAACAGAGAATTGAGATATTTGCAGGAGATATTTACTTGTTCACAACAGTTGTCGGTCGCAATGGCGAGAGCTCAATAAGGATTAAGACTCGACAAGGCAGCATGCTTGTTGATGCAATGGAAGAAGGAGCTACTGTAACAGCTAAGATAGCTCAATGAAAACAAGGAGTTTGCAAAAACTTTAACAACACACTACTCACTCGCTCAAGTCCAAGGGCCCGTGGCCTAGCCTGGACCCACGAGAAAACTCGTTGGAGGTCAATAGGGCACTAGCCTCCTAGAGACTATCATTCAGTCTGGAGTAAGTTAGTAATCCCCGGTTCGAATCCGGGCGGGCCCGCCATTTCTGCACATCACAAAACGCAATATCCAAATATTCCTGCAATTATTCTGTAACTATTGGAGATACTTCCATGATGGAGGACACCGATTTACCGTACGACTTTATTCCTGGGTTAGAACTCAGTAACGTGTTTTACAAAGAAGCTGTCAAACCCATTCTAGATGAACATTTTCCAGATTTAGTTTATGCTGCAGCTCAAATGGGAACGGGTTCAGATGTTCTTGGATTTGATACTCCACAATCTATGGATCATGGGTGGGGACCTAGATTGTTGCTTTTCCTTGATGAATCGGAATTCGAATCATTACACAAGAGAATTGACCAGATTCTCAAGGATAATCTACCCTACGAAATTCGCGGGTTTCCAACCAACTTTACTCAAGCTGAAGACGGAAATATCTTGATGACTCCTATTGATTCGGGACCAGTTAATCATGCAGTGAAGATTATCACAGTCAATGAGTTTTTCGCTGAATATTTTGGTCTTAATCCTTCAGAGGAATTACGTATCGTAGATTGGTTAACTATCCCAGAACAAATCTTTCGAAGTATTGTGAGTGGGTGTATCTTTCACGATAGTTTAGGTGAAGTAGAACCTATTATTGAACGACTTCAATACTATCCCCATGATTTGTGGCTCTATCTCCTAGCAAGTCAGTGGCGTCGCATATCACAAGAGATCGCATTTATGGGGCGATGCGGTCAAGTTGGTGATGAATTAGGTTCACGTATTGTTGGAACTCGTTTGATACGAGATATGATGAAACTCTGCTTTCTCATGGAAAAACAGTATGCGCCCTATATCAAGTGGTTTGGAACTGCGTTCTATAAACTCAAAAATGCAAAGAGTCTCACACCAATTTTCATTCAAATAATGGATGCAGGTACTTGGCAAGAGAGAGAGAAGTACTTGATTCAAGCCTATGAATATGTAGCAAAGATGCATAATGATCTTGAGATTACTAAACCATTGCAAGTAAAAGCAACTCAGTTTCATAATCGGCCCTTTATGATTATTCAAGCAGATAGCTATGTAGAAATCATACTAAAGGAAATCAAAGATGACGAGGTAAGGAAATTACCTGAACATCTTGGAGGGATTGATCAGTACGTTGATTCCACCGATATTTTGGCCTATACTAGCAAGTTCAGAAGATTTTGGTCAATGTATCAGTAAAGTTCACTTCTTCAGAACATAAGCACCTTTCTCAATTCCCACATGAACCTCATCTGCCATACCAATGAACAATCCTGTTTCCACAACCCCTGGTATCATTTTCAGATCAATTGCAACTTTTGCAGGATTATCAATTGGTTTCGGAAATTTTAAGTCTATAATGAAATTACCATTATCAGTTACAATAGGACCCATCTTTTTCTGAGCTTGGCGTACAATAGGAGTTATGTCCATCTTTGTAAGAGTTTTTTTAACAACACCTAAAGAGAATGGAAGGACCTCCACTGGGATTAAGAAACTGGATGCCAATTTATCTACCAATTTTGATTCGTCTACAATAATGATTAGTTTCTTTGATGCGGATGCCACTACTTTCTCTTGGAAGAGAGCACCCCCACCTCCTTTTGTGAGATTCAATTCCTTATCCACCTCATCTGCTCCATCAACTGTAAGAAGTAGTTCGGGGTTTTTGTCAAGATTGGTTAGTGGAATATTGAATTTAATTGCAAGTTGATAGGCTTGATAAGAACTCGGTACAACAGACACATCTGCTTTACCAGATTCAACTCTTCGACCTAATTCTTTTGCAAAAATAGCAACAGTGGAACCACTTCCGAGACCTATTGATCCACTTTCAGGGATTAACCTAATAGCACTCTTTGCGGCATTCAACTTGACATTTGACATCTTAGTAGACTCCAGTTCATAATTTGAACTAATCCACCAAAAAGCCTTCCTAGACACAATTTCATAGATGATTATTTCTATTGGAGGTACTAAACAACGCCATATGGACAGAGAATGCCAGTACGTGGTCTCCAGTAGACACCCCAGTTCCCACTTTTCATCTGGTAAATAGTAGTATGACAATTATCATTCAATACAAGTGCGAAATTATTGGCTTCTTGTTCATTGTCGAAGATATCAACGAGTTTGTGTACTTTTCCGTTTATCAAGAGCCACTTCTCGGGATTCATACTATACTGTATGCAGACTACCTAATAACAGCGGAATAGGAAATTTATACCAATCTAAGTGGTGAATTCGTACAGGACTAGCAAGTTTGCTACTAATCGCCGCCCATGAGTGCTTTGAGACGTTCCATCTCTTGGAGCATTTCAGATTGCAGAGAACTTTTGCCACCTACAGCTTTAGGTGCTGCTTCACTTGGGGCTCCACCCAGAGGACTACCACCAGGGGCTCCACCACTTGGGGCTCCACCACTTGGGGCTCCGCCACCAGGAGGTCCTCCATCGGGGGCACCTCCATCAGGGGCTCCACCACCAGGGGGACCACCGCTAGGAGCACCACCACTTGGAGCTCCACCACCAGGAGGTCCTCCACCGGGGGCACCTCCATCAGGGGCTCCACCACTTGGGGCTCCACCACTTGGGGTTATGGTAGTTGGTTCGGTTGTATCCGCAGAGCTTGGCATTCCTACACTTGAAGGGCCAGCCTTTTCACCTTCATCGGTTTCTACAGCTGTTCCCGACATCGCTGCAAGTTTTTGTAAATAATCAGAACGTGCTCGATCTACTGCACTGGAAGTGTCAACAATCTCCTTGAATTCCTCATCTTTGGCGATGGCACTACGAACTAATTGTAATCTATCTTGATAGGCTTGAACAAACTTTGTCTTTAAATCCTCGTCAATATCGCCCTGCTCAGTATAATAATCAACAGCAGACAATGCTTGCTGGATTGCATTTTCTTCTACCTTGAGAAAGACTAGAGCTTGTGCAGGAGTTTTGATGAATTTTAATTTCTTGACTCCAGCCATACCGCTTGAAACATCACCAGTTGAAGCTATTATTTTCTTAATGCCTTCATCAACGCCTAATCCACCACTGCGTCGACCACGAACTACCAGTAGGATAATTATCAGTAGTAGAGGTATTGCTGTGAGGATAAACATCCATGCTATTGGGCCAAATGGAAGTCCAAGACTGTTCTGAAAGAAGGTTGAAATGGGTCTAAATAGTTCGACAATGGATTCCATGAAGTTCGAATAATCTGTTTGCAATTGCTTTCACCTACTGGCACGTCATCCTAATGCACTTCTCTATGCTATTTTACTTTTCTCGTAAGCATTAGAGTTTGTAAGACACACGTGTGATACGTTTTACTCAATAAAGGACTCTGTCCTTATTGGATATTTGCGCACAGTCACTCATAAACATGTCCTTGATTAATACCTCCAATGATGATTTTTGCTTTCTAAAACTAATAAAATCCTGAAATTCCATCCCAGTTTTTCTTAATTGTGATTGAATTGACTATAGTATGTTTCAAGGTGAAGAATTATGGACCTTCTAGACCCCTCTATTGAACATTATGTGCTACATGAAAAAACATGGAAATTTGGTGGTGGCGAGATTTACAATCCACAAGGTGAACAAGTCGGAATAATGAGAAGGAAACTCCTTTCGATGAGAGCCGAAATTCATTTGCTGAATGTTGATGAAACACCTCTTTGTATAATCAATAAGAAGCTGATGAGCGCTCGCCCAATCTATGATGTAAAGACTCCTACTGGTGAACTAATCGGTCGTGGTAAGAAACCACTGATTGCGTTTAGAGGATCTATCGATATGTATGATCCAGATGAAAATATGATTTACAAGGCTCAAGGTGGCGTTACCAAATGGAATTTTAGAATAACACATCCCAAGGATAAGAACATGATTTATGCTGAAATCAAAAAAGGTGATAAATGGCGAGATGTATTTGCACCTGCGTTCAATTTCAAAGACCGTTATGTGATTCATATTCTAGACCGAAATGCTCCAAGATTGATGCTACTTGCTTATGCAATCATTATCGATAATGTCTATCATGACAAGTAATGATATAGAAAGTTATCCCGAAGAGTAGCTTTTAAAACCAACATCATATTTCGAAGTTCAAGATGCCCCAGTGGCTTAGAGGCTATAGAATCTCTGTTTATTCAGAGGTACGGTCAAAGCGGCTGACTTGTAATCAGCAGGTCGCGCGTTCAATTCGCGCCTGGGGCTCCACTTTCTTTCTAGATGTATTGCGTGACCACAATCCAGTAGATGATTAGTGACACAATCAATCCGATAATTGCAAACGCTTGAAAGAGTCTTTTCTGTGTCTTATGACGAAGTCTGTACATTCCACTAATTATTCCTAATGCACCGCCAAGTAACCCAAGAAGAAGCAATGTGGCTTCTGCAACGCGCCATTCATGCTGTGATGCTTTCCTTTTGTCCCACCACATAGCAAAAAATGCAACAATGTTGATTATGATTAGATAGATTATTGGAAGATAATAGAGAAATTCTACTAATTGCAAAGTGTTTCACATCCTTTTTGCAGCTGCTTCAAGAGCTAAAATAAGATCTAATTTCTTCCCTGTAAGGAAATTGATAGTGGCTCCTCCACCTGTGCTGATATGTGTAATCTCTGATTCTAGTTTCATTTTGTTTGCCATAGCCCCCATATGACCTCCTCCAACAACCGTAACACCCTTGCAATCTGCAATTGCTTGCAGTATCGTTTTAGTTCCTGAGGCAAACACTTCCTTTTCGAAATAACCCATTGGACCATTAGCAAATACAACAGCAGAGTTTGTGATGAGTTCAGTATACTTTGCTACCGTTCGGGGACCAATATCGAGGAATGGATTAGTATCCATATCAGAAAACTCGCAGTCTTTTCTATTACCATCAAGTTCAACTGCAGCATCTTCAGGAAGCAATATGACATCGCTATAATTTGCGATTAACTCACGGGCAGTGTCTACAGCATTCTCGTAACCCTTGATTGGCGCGGAATAACTCTCTGGTATTTTATCATCAGCAATAAGAAACAAAGTTCCAACAAGGCCGCCTAAAACTGCGTTATCAACTCTACCTGTTGCTAGAAGTTTACTTAGTGTCTTTACTTTACCTTCAACTTTGCTTCCACCGAGAACCAATGTCCAGGGATGCTGATCTGTGTCCGTAGCTTCAGTTAATGTGCGAATTTCTTTCTCTACTAATCGACCTGCGACTGATGGAAGAACTGTAGTAAAACCTACTAATGATGCCTGTGAACGATGTGCTGCTCCAAATGCATCATTTACGAATAAATCAAAGAGAGGGTAAAGCTCCTGTACTAACAGTTCTTTTGCGACCTCCTCCGGAGGTGCCTTTTTGAGTTCGCCATCAAAGTATCGCACATTTTGGAGGACTAGTATTTCTCCGTCTTTGACTTTTCTTATTGCTTCCTTAGCCTTCTTGCCGAAGATGTCATCAACAAATGTTGCATCAAATCCATCCTTTCTCAGAATCTCAGTGTGTTGTTCTAATGAGATAAAATCATCACTTCCAGGACGACCTTGGTGAGACATCAGAACTATCTTGCTACGAGAGAGATTCTCCAATGTGTTTCGTATTGCATCAATCCGGGAGCTGTCCGTAATCGTTTTTGTTTTAGGGTCAATAGAACAATTCATGTCAACACGAATCAAAACTCTCTTCCCTATGTAATCTACATCATCAAGTGTCTTGAAAGTGAATTGCAACTTTCTCTCACCGAGTTCTTGATAGAACTTGATTCCAATAAAGAGGTTGCTAGATAGATTGTGTGTTTTCAAAACTCTCCAGATACAATAGCTTCAGCAAACGATTCTAACATCGGTTTCTTAGGAAATCGTATTGGCATGAAGTATCGAGATCCGTTTTTTATTGTGATAGATAGGTTCTCATCTGCACAAACAGTCACAAGTGCTTTCACAGCATCTGTTGTCCATTCTGATATATCAATAACCCCAGACCATTTTGTTTCTCGTAACATTCGCTCAAATTGGGACCGGTTCTGTCCGTTTACAACCCGACCTAATGATTCCATCCGGGTTTTTCTATCACCATTTTCTATTTCTGGATGAAATGAGTCGGGTATCATGAACCTAGGTATTGTTTATCACTATTAAGCACCAATAAGAAGAATCATACACTGTAATATTTTGGCTCACATTCAATGGTAGATTTATTGGATCTCCAATAGACAGCCCAGCGACCATCTTCTGTCTTTGATAGGAATACATGATGTTTCTCTTTCATTTCTCTCGCAAGTGTTACAGCTTCAATCATCCCCTCAAAAACCTCAGCGAGTTTATACACACTACCACCTACTAATTTCCATTTCTCTTCTGCCATGTTCTTTAGTGCAGATTATTCCTAATAACTCCGTCATTAGATTAAAAATCAAAATTTGATATCCAGAATAGATAAAAGAACTATTTCAGACTTTAAGTTTCAGAGTGATGTGTTGTGCCAAGAATAAGAGGAAGACGTCAAAAGAAAAAAAGAACTACGAGTCGTGTAGGTGGATTAGGTTCTAAGGCAAAATCAAGGTCTATACGTCGATCGAGTGGGAGATCTACACCAAAACCAATGCAAAGACAACGGTCTCGTATCAGGCGTCCCATACGACGACGCAGGACTCACTATGGAGGTATGGGATACTCCAGAAGATACAGACGAAGACCAATGAGTTCTTGTGGATGTTTGACATTTTTCATTATTCTTGCCATTATCTGGTTGATATTCCTAGCTCCATCAATAGTGATTAGCTTGGATGCAACTCTTGCCTTTGTGCTTCCCATTGCGGTAGTTCTAGGATTATTCATAGTTGCGCTCTGGTTTATCACAAAAATTGTTGATGACGATGATGACAATGGAGGTCAAACAACAATTATCGAGCGTGAGAGAGTCCTTGTAGTTTGCCCATATTGTGGAACTAAAAATGAACAAGGAATTACTACATGTTCTAACTGTGGTGGAGATATTTAGCTTCAACTCAAATTGATATGTGAAACAAGTGAAAATTGGTGCCGCAGAAGTATTTCTTCACAGGAATTTATTCATCAGGTTCTATGAGAACTATCTGATTAAGGAGAAGATACTGACGTTTCACAACAGTTTCATTCCGAACTTTGCCAATTTCTATAAAATCTGAACCAATTTGAAGTAACACCCCTCTCCAATTTCTCTGGCGACCTGCAGCCCAGACTCTCACACGTTTGCCAAGATAATTCTTCAGTTGATTCTGAAGATAATTTTCTGGATAGGATTCCTTTATTCTTTCCACGATTTACACAACCAATATTGATTCTAATTTGAAAACATAAAAGCTTGATTCTTCTACAAATGACCCCTAGTTTTGAATCATTAAAATATGTTGAAAAAATAGATAATGGTGCCGCAGACGGGATTCGAGCCCGCGACTTCGAGATGCCTCATCTGAGACGCGATCTCAATGACCCCGATCTTGTCTTGGGAAACCCAAGAAGATTATGAGTCTCGCGCCCTGCCAGGCTAGGCCACTGCGGCAGTGTATCACTCATGTTGAAGTCTGGCAACCGAGCACATTAGATTCCTCTAATTAAGCTTATCATATGATTTACTTGAATGTATCACGATTTGAGAAGTTTGCTAATCTCAGCTGTGAGGATTTGCTTGACAGTCTTTCCGTCAACTTTTCCTCCTAGCTCTTTCATAACTGCACCCATAAGTCCACCTAGCGAGCGTTCACCTTGTTCTCGAATGATATCTTCTCGATCTAGGACTATTTTCTTGACAATTTCCTCAACCTCTGCGACACTCATCATACCAAGTCCAGTGGACTCTAGAGTTTCATTAATACTTGAACTCGGATTATTGGCAAGGTATGTTAGAACTTCAGGAATTGCTTCAGTAGATAGTTCATTTTTTTCGACTAGTTTGAACATGTCAATGAAGTGATTTTCTTGTAGATTCTCTGTAGGAACTTGGTCCCTATGTAAACTCACTATTGTATTCTCTAGAGTTGCAGCAACCAGTGTTGGAGAAACCTTCGTTTCTTTGATAATATGTTCAAAAATGCTAAGATTCACAGAACGAGTAATTTGATGTGCCAAATCAGTGCTTAGTTTGTACTCCTTGATGAAACGTTTCTCTTTATTCTCAATAGTTTCTGGCATATTCTTTTTGATTCTCTTAAGACGACTTTCAGTAATCTTGACAGGTCTCACATCAGTTTCTGGGTACATTCGTGAAGAACCTGGTCTCGGTCGTGCAAATTTTGATGTACCTTCTGGGAGAGGTGTTCTTGTTTCGGCAGGTACTCCTTTTGTTGCTTCACGTGCACGATTGACTACAGCTGCTAATGCATCCTTACATTTACTCTTAGATGATGCAACAATAACTACTGCATCTTGATCCTTAGCTTTCACAGCCTTACGAATTTCTGATACATTGGTGTCAGATATCCCATACTTGGGCAGTTCATCTGTATGGAATATTCCTCCAACTCCTCCCCAAAATTTTGCATAGTCAGAGATTTCTGTCCCAAGACGACGTTCAGGTTGAATTTCTATTCCAAGAAGGCCTGCAAACCCAGGTAGCCTTACAGCATAAACTGTGCCGCCAGATTTCAGGGATTTTTTAATCACTTTTGATTCACTTTTTGCAAAAACTTCTGAAACATCAGTGATTTTGTCTTTGATTTTCTCTGTAGTTATTCCACGGTCCCTCAAAATATCACGAATCTCGAGTAATTTCTCTTGTCTAAGTGCTTCATATTCAACAAGTGTGGATAACATGTCAAGCTGTTGTAGACCCTTGATTTCTATTATCGCACCATCCTTGATTGATACATTAACATCTTGACGAATTGTTCCCTGTCCACGTTTGACTCTTCCAGTAGATCTTAGAAGTAATCCAATTGCAAGAGCAACCCTTTGTGCTTCTTCAGGTGTTCGAATGTCTGGGTCAGTTGCAACCTCAATCAAGGGAATTCCAAGGCGATCAAGTCTGTATATCCTCATGTTGTTCTTGTCATCATCAGCAATTTTTCGTGCTGCATCCTCCTCAAGACAGATAATCTGAATTCCAATTGCTTTTCCATCCACAATTGTTTTTCCACTATTGGCTATGATTGTGGTACGTTGAAAACCAGTAGTATTAGATCCGTCTATCACAATCTTCCTCATTGGATGGATTTCATCAACTGGATTCGATTGAAAAAATCTGGCCATTGTTAGACATATATCAATCGCATCTTCGCATAGGTCATGCGGAGGCTCTTCATCAGCTTCGACTAAACAAGTAGTATCATTGTAATACTCGTAACAGAATCGTTTCTTTTTCTGAAACTCAAAAAGGGCAGCGGGGTCAATTTCACCCATTTCACTTTGGGTTGGGCGAAGTCTTCGAATAAATGTACCATCTGGTTTTTCATCACGAATAATAGTAGGACAATGACAAAATAATTTCCTTTGAGTATCTAATTGTTGGTGAAGTTCAAGACCTACCATCAGACCCAGCTTGGTGTATCTATCAGTATCCGGCACTTCATGACTCTCCCAGACCTTTGATGTAGTCAGGCTCTTCACTTCGCATGTCAATTTCACCTGCAAGAGGCGTTAAGAGAAGATCTTTTGCAGTCGCCGAGTCCTTGCTATTTGCTAAAACCCACATGAGCTTGACTAGAGCTGTTTCAGGTAGCATATCTTCACAAGAAACAACTCCAATGTCAAGAAGTTCGACTCCCGACCTGTATACATTCATGTCAGTCCTTCCAAATATGCATTGACTAGTCATAATAACAATTATTCCCGCGTCAATAGCTTTCTTGATTGATTGTTGTAAACTATCTGGAGTATGTCCAAGTCCAGTTCCTTCTATTACAATTCCTCTATATTCAGAATCAATAAGATTCTCCACCAGAATTCCTTCAATCCCAGGAAATGTTTTCACGAGTGCAACTTTTTCTTCAAATTTGGGCTTCAATTTGATTTTTCGTTCGGGGTTTCTACGTTGGATTGGGGGATACAATTCTTGTACATCAACTTCGTTTATCTTGAATAATGGATATTCATTAACCGACTGAAAAGCATCTCTTCTGCTTGTATGTAATTTGCGGACTCTTGTTCCTCTATGTGCATGAAGAAAACTATCACCTGTTTCTGCATGCATAAGAACCATGACTTCAGCAGCATCAGCCTTTGTAGCCAAGTTTACAGCACCAATTAGATTCATTGCTGCATCAGATGAAGGACGGTCAGAAGATCTTTGAGAACCTACAAGGACAACAGGAACTGGAAGATTCTGCAGCGCAAAGGATAAAGCCGCAGATGTGAATCCAAGTGTGTCAGTACCATGAGCAATTACAACTCCATCCGTTCCAGTTTTTATCTCTGAAGCAACACTATGTGCGATTTTCGTCCAATCTGCAGGGAGAATGTTCTCAGATAATACACTCATTATCACTTTTGCATGAACATTTGCATAATTTCTAAGCTCAGGGACAGTATCATAGAGATCTTGTGCAGATAGAGCTGGATTTACTGCACCGGTACGATAATCGACTTTGCTGGCAATAGTGCCGCCCGTACTCAAAATAGAAACTCGGGGTAAGTTCTTTTTCTCCATAAATTCCTCAACCTTTGTAGTTCGTTTTCGAGCGCCACCTTTGATTCGGTGAATGGTAGATTCTTGATTTAGTCGAAGTCCAATGTTGTAACCACTATCAAGTTTGATAATGATATGAACAGCATCACTGCCAACCTGACTTCGGGGCATAAGAACCCCAGTGAATTCTTCTCCATCCTTTGTAATACTGATTGTATCACCAACCTGTATCTTTGATAGAGATAGCTTCTCTAAAACCAGACCGCTATAACCCGAATCATCTAGACTCAATTAATTCCTCACCTTCGAGTTATGACTCAAAGATGAAAGCTATGTCATAAAGGCTTCGTCAGATAGTTGAGTCTACAGAACTCCGAATATGACCAAGAGTCCAAAGAGTATGAAGATGATTCCAACCACGCGTTTTACAGTTTTAATAGGAATTCGTTCAGCAATACTACTACCGGCATAAGCTCCAATTGAGTTCACAATGAAGAAGCCAATGATTGCCCCGATGAAGATCATGACTAGGAACGGTGATTGTGCTGCAAGAGCAAGTGTGGCAATCTGGCTCTTATCCCCAAGTTCGGATATTAGAACAAGAGAAAACATCCCAAAGAGTGTTCCTGAATTGTCGCATGTATCTACAGTTTCTGAATCTGATTTAACCAATGTGAAAATACCCAGAATCAAGAACAAGAATCCAGACACATATGTTATGATTTCAACAGGTAATGTTGTAGACAAAATGAAACCAAGGATAACTGCAATGACAGAAGATGTAGCAAGAGCTATCATAGTGGCAAGAAGTACCAACTTGGGCCGACGATATTGAGCACTCAAACACATAACGGTGAGCATGGTTTTGTCACCTAATTCCATCAGGAAGATTAAACCTATGGATGAAATCAGTGCTTGGGTTGGCATAATGTTGCTTGCATCCTGTTTCTGTTTTAGAGATTGGTGTATGGTCTCAACCAGACTGTTGGTGCGGAAGGAGGGCTTCGAACCCTCGGACTCCTACGAGAGCGGATAGCTTCTCTCATGACCCCTTAATTTCATGTGATCTTAAGTCCGCCGCCTTTGACCTGGCTTGGCTACTTCCGCATAATTCTCCAGCCAGCAGTAACGTGTCTATCTATCCTGTTGTAGGTGTCTGGGAAGATGGTGGGCCGCGCCGGATTTGAACCAGCGACCTTCGATTCCAACAAGCTCAAAGCTCGTTTGGATTCTCGGTGTAAGCGAGACATCATAGCCGGGCTAGACTAGCGGCCCTGAGTTCAGGCTCTAGATAATACAATAAAAAGTTGCTTACATGAAACATCCTGTGATGTGCACTTCTTGACGTGAGTCAGCTAAGTGAATACTTTGAACCTCTTCGAAGCCAATACTGGTAACTGATTCTAATAATTGTAATACAATATCTGGATTGTCGGTTTTGAAGGCAGCAACAAGAAGACCGCCTTTCTTCAATAGTCCAGAAAACCTCGAAATTAGATTCAAAGTCCCATCTTTATCAGTAGTAACATCAACAAGAAGAAGATCAAGACCGCCTTCATCGACTATTACTGAGGGGTCAATAGTGAATGCATCATCGAAGAGTACAGATATTTGAGAATGAGATTCAGCTAGTTTGGTTAAATCTTCTGAAAATCTTCGAGCAATTTCTATTCCAATTGCTGTTGCATCTTTATCATTGAGATATGAAAGAAAACCACCGGCGGAACTGCCAATATCAAGAGCTATGCATGGAGTAGTTACAAGATTACCTTCCAGCCGCCCATCAATTTCTTTGAGTTTATGATATCCCATTGGCATATCTACATAATCTGATGAAAATTTGATGTCTTCTTTTCCGCTTACCTTTGTTGAAGGTTTACATTGTTTCCCATTAACAGTGACTAGGCCTTCTTTGATAGCTCTCTTAGCCACTTGCCGTGATGAAGAATGACCGTTTTCGACTAGCCATACATCAAGCCTAGGCATTCAGACTCGCCTCAATCTCCTTTGGAATGAATAGATGCATAGGGATGCCCCTTAGTTTTGGTCCAATTGCTGCAATAATTCCTGATGCACGGGTACTTCTTTTGCATCGTAATGCATGTTCGAACTTCCCAAGTTCTTCAAACTCGTAAATATCTTCTAGATGATGTGACTTTCTCAGCGCGATTTCAATCATATTTTGATCAGCACCGAACACCAGAAGTCGTTCATGGTCATCATGTATCCATTCTTCAAAACGAGTCAAGGTGTCCTGCCCCAGTTCGCCTTCTATCTTGTTAGATTTTCTATCAACACTGGTAATTTTCACATCAACTGGAAAGTTATCAACAAGAACTAGGGATTTTGCAATAGCCCGCAATGGTTTCTTAATGCTAAACTGATTGCGGAGACGATGAAGAGGAACTAAGACATCTACTCTCTTTGGACTTGTAGCTGCAATATCTACATAGAGACCGTATCCAACCTTTCCTACTTCTACGAAAGATCCTGGCACACTAGCACCTTCTTTCACGTTCTCAATCCGTACTGATGCTCCATATTCCTTGACTAAGAAATTAATTGCAAATTCTGAATCTTGTCCTTCAAAACTCAGTGAGAGATGTCCTCTCTGATCTGTTCTAAAACGCGCCAAACGAACATCCAACTCACCTATCATCGAAGTGACATCGGATTTTACTACGTCAAGTAGGTATTTCCGTTTTTTCCCATACACTCTTGAAAATAGGGTTACTGTCTTCAATTTGGAGCCTCTTTCTTTTGCTTCATGCATATTGCTAAGTACCTTTTGTAAGAAATGGGTTGTATCAAAATTAGTTGGTCTATGATAGTGCTTCGAGATCAGCTTTGAGTTCTTCTACGCGTTTTCTGAGAAACGAGATAGCTTTAGCATTGTCAACAAACTCAAGTTGTCCATTGCAGGTTGGACATCTAAATGACAAATTCATAGCTTCTTCAAAAGGAACTGGTGAAGAGTCACGGTTTACGCAAGAATAAAGATCATTATTACTTTCATGTTCGAGTCTTTGCTCAAGTAGATTCAGCACCATTCGTTTCTTTCGATTGACTAGAGCCTGAGCTTTCTTTGGGTCAATTTTCCAGTAATAAAGAAACCATCCTGTATTCACATCACGAATTCTACGATATGAAGCAAGATGATTGTCATGAAGTTTGTATAGAATCCTACGGACAATATTCAGCTTAAGATCAGTTTTTGTGGCAATCTCTTCATCGGTTGTTTCTTCTGCATTTACAAGAACTGTAGAAACGTCAACGCCTTCTTTTCCTGCAATCTCTTCTACTACTAGACGAAAGAGATCATGATTGAAGTTAGTATGTACCATTTGACGAAATCACCCAAAGTGTAATAGATGGTCAGTCGACTGAAATCTATATTATAGTCAAAATATCCGCAGTCGAAATGTGTTATATTAGTATATACTACTGCACTCTATATAAGCCATGTTCTTGTATTCAGTGAGCTCAAACACCAATATTAATGTCATACTTTAGCTGAATTCACTGTGTTTATTCTTCATCCCGACGTGCCTTCTGGGACATCTTCTTTTTGACGATTACTCTATCTCCAAGCGTGGGTCCTGCAGCACCAAGTTGAGTTTTACCTACCTTTATTGGAACTGTCCCAAGAGGTTCAAGTAATGAGATTTCTAATTCACGTTCTAGACCTCGGATTGTCTTCTCAGTAGGTTTTTGACGTCCAGACTCTACAGATTTCAGTGTCGAAATACTCTCGCCAATTTTTTGCGCTAATTCGTCTTGGCTCATGTTCTTTTTCTGCCGTGCAGATCGAATAGTCTTTGCATATTCTTCGATGAGTTCCATATTATCAAGACGTATACCAGAAGCCTTCCTAGGTTTAGGTCTGGGTCTTGGTTTTGATACTGGAGATGATTGGTGTGTATGTGGTGCTGTCTGGGGTTCTGGTGATCCCATCCAAGATGCACGGTGTCTTGGTTGAGAAGTTGATTTTTGGGTGGATTCACTGGAAGAATGTCCAAATTTCGATGCACATTCAGGGCAAACAAGCATTGATGCTCCTTCAATCACGACATTTCTGCCGCGACTTTTCATACTTCTGCCACATAATTCACAACTAGGCAAGCAAATTCCCTCTTTCAAGTGATGAATACTGAACAGGGATTGATAAAGATTACCGCGCGTACATACTAATTCTTATCTGAAAAATTAGACCGTCAAAGTAAGCCTTAAATCATTATCAGAGAATCAAGTCCTGAGGTGCCACTTATTGCCAGGGACTACTGATACAAAGAACGAAGGTAGTATTGATGATTCAGCCTATTTACAAAATACCAGGCACTTGGAACGACGCCTTCGTGCACTAGAAACTGAGAAACAGATACTACAAGCAGAACGTAGCCGGCTTGAGAAAGAAACTCAGACTCTTAGAACAGAGTTGGAGAAACTTCGTCAATCACCTCTCATAACAGCAACTATCATTGAAATGCTTGAGGATGGTAGAGCTATTGTGAAAAGTTCTACTGGTCCTAATTTTGTTGTACATGTGGCAGCATCAATACAGAAGGACAAGCTACAGCCAGGTGCACTTGTAGCTTTGAACCAGAGATCATTTGCAATTACTCAAGAGCTTCCACCTTCACGGGATCCCATAATCAGAGCTATGGAGATTGAAGAGGCACCCGAAATTTCCTATGTAGATATTGGTGGTCTCAGACAACAATTACTAGAAATCAGAGAAACGGTAGAACTTCCATTACTGGAACCGGAATTATTCGAAAAGGTTGGGATTGAACCTCCGAAAGGTGTATTGTTAACAGGTCTTCCAGGTACTGGTAAAACCTTGTGTGCACGAGCTGTTGCACACGAAACAAATGCCACCTTTATCAGAGTGATTGGATCAGAACTGGTACAGAAATTTATTGGTGAAGGTGCAAGACTGGTTAGAGAAATATTCATGCTTGCAAAAGAAAAAGCTCCGTCAATCATATTTATTGATGAGCTTGATGCAGTGGGATCACACAGACTTGATATTGCAACATCAGGTGATAGAGAAGTACAAAGAACACTCATGCAACTTCTCAGTGAATTGGATGGCTTCGATACTAGGGGGCAAGTTGCAGTTTTAGGAGCAACAAACCGTCCTGATATCTTGGATCCTGCATTACTAAGACCTGGTCGATTTGATAGGATTATTGAGTTTCCACTACCAGATGAAGATAGTAGAAAAGAGATTTTTAAGATTCATACTCGCGGGATGAACATAGAAGAAAATATTGATTTCAGCCTTCTTCTTGCTGTAACCAAGGATACAACAGGAGCAGACATCAAAAGTATCTGTACTGAGGCGGGAATGTTTGCAATAAGAGATAAGCGAGTTAGTGTTACTGGAGAAGACTTCAAGAAAGCAATAGCAAAAGTGCAAGAAAGGGGTGGTGGACGTAGTGATGCCCCTGGAGGAATCTATTGTTAGTTCTTTATAGCTATTGTGATTCATAATGAGATATCGATATTTCCTTAGGACCAAGTTAAAGAATCAATTACCTGATGGCATAATGCTTCCATCTGGTTTTCATGTCGTAGGACATGTTGCCCTAGTACATCTAAATTCTTCACTTCAAGAATATTCATCTTTAATCGGAGAAGCAACGCTAACTTTCGATGCGCGAATCAAATCAGTTGCAGTTAGAATTGGGCCTACTAGTGGAGAGATACGTCGTCCTTTCTATGAGGTGGTTGCTGGAGATTGTAATACAGTTACTACACACATAGAAAATGGAGTTCATTTTAAACTGGATCCGATTAGAATAACATTCTCTGGTGGAAATAAAAGAGCGCGAATAGATATTGCAAATCGAGTTGAAGCAGGAGAGAAAGTTGTAGACATGTTCTCATGCGTTGGACAATTCGCTCTTCAAATCGCAAAATCTACTGATGCTTTAGTCACTGCAATTGAAATCAATCCAGAAGCGTATCAGTTCCTTCTTGAAAATATTCAGATTAATGACCTTGATAATCGAGTCACTGCTATACTGGGAGATTGCCGGGATGTACACCCTGTCAACTATGCAAATCGTGTCATCATGGGATATTTACATAATACTGAGTTGTATCTCCCATATGCATTAGATACTTTGATGCAAGATGGAGGTGTTATCCATATGCATATGGCAATTCAGAAAAACATCCTGAAGAAATCTATTACAGAAATAAGAGAGATTTGTAATAGAAAAGGATTCGACTCTCAAATACAAATTCGCAAAATTAAGAATTATTCTCCTGGTGTTGACCATGTTGTATTCGATATTGGTGTAGTCCAAGCGTAATCGTTTTATCACAGGATGATTGAAGAATCGTAATGGTAGACATCATGTCATACCATTATACACACAAGTCAAACAATGATGTGAGTTTATGGGATTCAGAGGTATGTCACCAAAGCAAATGGCTCGAATGATGAAGAAAATGGGAATCGAGCAGAAAGATTTGGAGGGTGTGAAAGAAGTAATCATCCGGTTTGCTGATAAAGAATGGGTGATCTCAAATCCCCAGGTTACTGCTATCAAACAATCAGGAGCAGAAACATATCAAGTGGGAGGTTCGAAGACTGAACGTGCAATATCGGGAACAGCAGCGGCATCTTCCGATTCTGATATTCAAGAAAAAGCACCAGCTCCGGAGATTGAGATTCCTATGGAGGATGCAGCACTTGTGGCGGGTCAAACTGGTGTTGATATTGAAACTGCAAAACAAGCATTGAAAGAAACTGAAGGAGATTTAGCGGCAGCCATATTGAAACTACGAAGATAGAAATTATATTTGTATCACCAGTAATACAGTTTCTTTAGTCTTCCTCAGCTGTAATCCAATCACGTACCATTTTCAGTCGAACAAAATCTTCTCTTTCGCGCTCTTCTAGTGCAAGCTTCACAAAACGTACAGTGGCATCAAGTCGTGGGATGACTACTGTTTCAAGAGCAGAAACACGTCTTTTTGTTCTCTCAATTTCTAGTGCAAGTCGTTTCACAGTTGATTCGATTTCAGCAAGTCTAACTATAGCCTTTAGCGCTTCTTTGAATTTCTCACTCATCACATCAAATTTCGTACTTGAATCTGAAAGTGAATATGGAAGTTCTGAACTGTGTTGCTCTACGGATAATACTGGAACCCTAACACCCATCATTGATCTCGTTGAGATTTTTAGATCTGCTTCAAACTTGCTGGCGTAAGCAAATTCAATTACTCTAGCAGGGCCCATAATCATTTTAGCTTGGGTCAACGCTGAAAATGATTCAGTCAAAGATTTGTCAACTTTTTCTCGAGCCTCTTTGATTTCAGCTATTGTATTGAAGAATTCCATTATCAATGAGTCACGTTTCTCTCGAAGAAGATTATGACCTCTCTCAGCAAGCTTCATTCTGTTCTTGAGTGCAAGAAGCTCCATTCGAGTGGTCTTAGTACCTGGAAGAATCTTACTCATGTATAATCACTTCAGCAGACCTGTTGTGAGAAAGTGATATTTCAGCCTTAGTAGAATGTGAAAGCTAAGGCACTAATAACTATGCCAATGGTGCAGACAATGAGCCAATCTCTCAGATATTTCTGGACTAGTTTTGGTTTCTCATCAATCTGACCAGTGATTATCAATGTAGTGAGTGAGATGAAGAGAAAAGCGAACGGCAAAGCTACAGTTGCATTTGTCAGACTAACATCAGTAATCATGATAATTGCAGCTAGACCACCGAAGATTATGAATGATAAAATCATCAAAGAGTTCATGATATGCTTAATCCGTTCAACATCCATATCGGATAGCTCCTAAGAGGGCTCATGACCATAATACTGGTCAAGTTACAAGCCGGTTCATTCTATTCAAAAAGGTTTTGTATCATCAGGACTGATAGTAGTAAATTGGGAAGTATTTACCACACTTTTTATATCGGAATTGTCCTCTGAAAAACTGTATTACAATAAGTACTTGTGATACAAATTTATCTAGAAATTTGAGGTACGTAGAATGACAATTGCTATCCATGAGAGCGCATTGATTCGTCACTTTAACACTCGCAAAGAAGTCCTTCGAGCGTGGGAAGAAAGGATAGGTTGCAGATTCTCACCCTTTCGTGGTTTTAAAATGCCAGATAGTCGTTTGTATATAGAAGATAGTGACTTCTTAGATTCCATTGTTGATTTGATTATCACAAATGAAAGGCATGTCTTCATTCGCGGTCCTGTTGGATCGGGTAAGAGCACTCTAATGCTTTTAGCACTAAGAGACTTACCTACGTTGGCTGATCGAAGAGGAAACAAATTTGTCACTGGTTATGTAGGAATGACAGGTCTCTACGAGAAACAGATGGCTGCAGCTATTGCCGATTCATTGAGAGTGAAGTACAAGAGGTCCTGGGAATCCACTCAGATTATAGATGCTGTGGCAAAAGAGAGTCTTCGGAGATATATAGAAGAAAAGAGTCGCACAGCACTCTTCATTGAAGATGTTGCAGATAATCAAGAAGCTGCATTCCACAAACTTCGGTTTCTTGCAGACTTACCAACCGAGGAGATGGTTGATACTTTTGGTAAAGCACAGACTCTTGATGAACCAATTGTCACTTTGGTAATGTCTGGAACATTGATGTATTGGAATGCAATGTTATCTTTCTTACCACAAATTGCAGATCGCACAGAACCTCTTGATGTTCCATCACTCAACAATGCTAAAGCTAAAGAATTTGTAGGACGAAGAATAGCTTATGCTCAAGGACGAATTGATACCTTTGATCCAGATACATTTGATGTGTACCCATTCAGTGATGATTCGATTAATGTAATCAATACAGCAGCAAGAGGTAATCCTCGTGACATTAGAATGCTAGCACGAGGTTGTCAACAAGTGGCAGCAGAGAATTTTAGGAAGAATAGTGACCCCACCGTGGACAAAGAAATTGCATCGCTTGTTTGTCAAGCATATGCAACTATACTTGGGGAGGTTCAATAATATGAGTCTACTTGGAAAATACAGACGAGATGAAGCAGACAAAGATGATGAAACAACAACGGTTCGGCGAGAACCACATGATCCCACAAAGACAAGTGAACTCCATTCAGCAGTACCTAACAAAGAGCGAAAGAGTCCGATTGTTTCATTTTCTATTCCAACAGACCTTCGATCTTGTCTTCAGGCTATCAGGAAAACTAAAGCAATCAACCTAAGTTTATGGGTTGAACATCAGCTCCGTGATGCAATTTCCAAAGAGTTCCCACAAATTGCTGAAGAATATCTAGAACGAACAGACTTGTAATATTAGTATTACAATAGTTATGGGTTCTGATGGAATTCAGCATACTCGGCTATTCGCATCATACAAAGTGCTGCAAGAGAAGGATCATCAAAACACGGAATCCTATTCATCTCTAAGAGATCTTTACCAGGCTTTCCAACATCGCCTGCCAACCAAACACCAACGACCGGTTTATCTATAGCAGCCATGCGTACTCCTTCCAATGTACCTGCTGCATGTTCTGTCTGAGTCATGCCTGCAAATGTTGGAACGGCACATATTACAAGTAACATGTCTACATTAGAATCTTTCAAGAGAAGTTCTGTAGCAATTCGATATTCTCTTCTTCCACCACTGGCTACAACATCTATTGGATTCCTGACTGAAGCCATAGGCGGAAGAACCTGGCTGAGTTCATGACGTGTTTCCTGTTCAAAGATTGCAATTTCCAATCCCAAGTCTGATGCTGCGTCAGTAGCTAACACACCTGCTCCACCTGTATTACTAATAATACCAATACTACGACCCCTTGGGAGTGGTTGATAATCAAACAATTTACAGACCTCAAATAGAGTATCAAGTGTTGGAGCAGTAACACAACCTGCTTGACGAAGCATTCCGTCAAACACTTTGGCAGATCCAGCAAGAGATCCAGTATGTGACTGAGTTGCACGCCCTCCTGCCTCACTCCTTCCACCTTTTAGTACAACCACAGGTTTCTTACTGGCTGCTCTCTGTAATGCTTCAAACAGTTCTCGGCCCTTATTCACACCTTCAATATATGCAGCAATTACAGTTGATTTAGAATCCTGCCTAAAATAGTCCAACATCTCAACAATTCCTACATCAGCCGAATTACCAACACTGGCAAACTTACTCATTCCGATTCTCTTGGTTCTTGTTGTATAGATAGTCATTCCTCCAAGAGCGCCGCTCTGTGAAACAAAGGCAATGTTACCACGTTCGGGCATCATTGTGAAAGTTCCATTGAATAATCTGCTATTAGAAACACCTACACAGTTTGGTCCAACGATTCGAATATCTGATTCTTTGGCAGCTATAGCCAACTCATTTTCAAGCACTGTTCCCTCGGCCCCAGTTTCGCTGAATCCACCTGAAATTATTACAGCATTTCTTGCACCTGCTTTCTTTATCTCGGGCATTAAAGATGCACAATATTTTGCTCCCACTGCAACAATCACTAAATCGACTGGTTCAGGTATTGCAGAAAGATTTGGATATGCTTTGGTTCCAAGCACATGATCCCGACTATGAGTTATTGGAAATATTTCAACTTCAGATGCTAGTAGATTCATCAATATAGAATTGCCTAGCTTTCTATAATCTGCAGAAGCTCCAATCAGGGCTATACGTTTAGGATTGAAAAATGGATCAATGTCTTTGAATAAATCAGCATCTGAACCGGTCATAGTCCCACGCCAGCTGTGAACTTGATTTATGTCTGCCGTGTAAGAGTATTATTTGTATTACAAGTAATATTTTTATTTTTCCTTCCAAATTTCCTTGTACAATCGTTTTAGACGTCCAATATTTGCACACGCTGTTGATTCGATTGCATTCCTGACAACATACTTGGTTTCAAAACATTTCTTACTAACATTCTTGATGGCACGTATAGTGGTATTTACTATTTCGTGGTCCTTAGTTTCACAAAGAAGATCCACAAGAGCTGATGCTGCGGACTCATTGTAGAAATTACCAAGAGCTGTGATGGTAGTTGTTGCAATGCGTGTGTTTTTCAAGTGGGCAAGCTCTTCAAGTAGTAGAATAGATTCAGAGGTCCTGACTCTGATATGTGCATTTACACATGTTAAAACCTTCCGGAAATTAGTACTCGATGAGTGTTTCTTATATTGATCCAATGATTCTTCGAGTATGGATTTGAGTGGGTGATATGAATACTTGCTGGCCAATGAACACATGCTCTCAATATCATGGTTGATAGTTGATGTGAGTAATGTCCTGTATAGCAAGTTAGATGGATGAGCTATTGGCTTCATCGTAGTTTCAGTAATTGGAATTTTCTGACGTATTACAGATATTACGATATCAAAAGTTTCGGAATCTATCTTTGTTCCTTTGATTCCTAGTTGTGAGAGTGTCTGCCTACCTTTTTCACTGTACCAGAGAGGTAGAATATTGATTTTGTCGCCATTTTTCTCCAGTGACAAATTAGCAATTTCTTCATGTTGCATCTTTTCAAGCAAGTTTGCTATATCTATTGAAATGGAACTATCAAGATGTGCCTGATTAAAGAATAGAGTGTCCCCAGATTCAATCTGTTTGACAGCCAATAATTCACACTCTGTATGGAATGACTTTGAAGCATCAATCAGAGAATCTTCATTCTCCAATCTGGAAAGGATATCTTCTGTTGTTATAGGAATTGGTTCAAATCCATTACACTCCAAGAGCGCGAAAACTGTTTCTCTATATTTCAAATCTTCAATCAATGTTTTACTAGGACCAGCTCCGATGGGAAGAATGTATGAAATTCCTCTTGCCTTGGAGAAGTGCTTGAGTGCTTCGGACCATCCTCGATCTTGTTCTATTTGAGAAATTAAATCCTTCAAGTCCAGGTATCTTCGTTCTCCTATTGCATCAACTATCATTTGGGTGAGCTGTAATTCTTCAGATTGTTTGACGCGTTCTTTAACTGCAAGAAGTATTGATTCACGATCTTTGTCTTTAGCCAAGTGAGAACCTCTCATGAGTTATACGATACACAGACTATCTGTTTTCCAGATTTGATATTGATATGATTAAATCTATGTGATTATTCTAATTGTATTTCGTGTATTACAATTATTAGAGAATTGGTACAAATACGAGATCCGGTATCAAAAATACTTGTTCTAAGATTAGAACTATGTACAAATGTTATCATCATAAGTATGAGTGTGTCGTAACACTAGAAGATAGACTGATGTCATTGAATCGCCTTTCGCACTGACGATTCAGGTACTTTCATTGTCATCTCTATCTCCTCAAGATCTCCAAGATGATTTATGACCGCTTGAGTGCACTGGTGCTGAACTACGATTCCTGGTTTCAGTTCTGCTTCTTTGTACGACACGCTCGCGCTGTTTCTTTTTGCTGCTCAAAAATATGAGTGAGAATTCTAACAAGTAGGCACACCGATAACACTAGTGATACTTGGTTCATTCATCATTTGGTTTCTTTCGTGAGAGTTCAGACTTTAGCACCAATGATGAGGAAAGCTCTTCTAGAATTGACATGATTGTTCGTTCTGTTACTCCAACACTTTCAAGATCTTCTTTAGTCAATTCTGTCTTTCCTGCTAGTATATCTCTGATTCTTCTGTAGTCACCGATTCGACCCGCTACTTCTTCAAAGGGTCTAAACACTGTGGATTCAAATAATCCCAGATATGCAAGAAGTAGCATTGTATAGAGACATCGTGTAACATTTCTTCGAGCTTGAGTGAGAGTTCTATTGTAAGCACCTCTTGATACTCCTCGAGTTCTCGTTCCAGTCCGAGAACGGTATGATGCCTTATCCTCATAGGTGATATGGGAACCAAAATTGTCTTCAACTACAAGGTCAATCAATAATGTTTCAAGCTGAGTTGTACTCAGAGTTGATCCTTCTTGGAGTTTCTTGAGTATTGGTTCTTTCAATACTTGTTTAGTTCCAGATGCGAGATTCTTGATAGCTTTTCTATCAGGCTGGGTGGTGGATTTCTCACTCATAGTATGGTCTCCATTGAATTACACGCACAATTCTCATAATGGGGTAAAACACCCTTTAGGAGGCTTAGAAAGGGTTTGATTATTGCTTCGTTCTGTCTTTCTGTGCGGATACAGTTTTGTATACGGAGTTCTTATAGTAATAAGTATCATCTTATGTTCCATTGTGATACCTGTATTACAATTAAGTATAATGTAAAATTAACGATTTGATAGAGTCCATTCTGATTCAGGAGTCATCACTACAAACCCCAAGATAAGGTTCCCACGGACCTCATCAAATTTATACACACCAAAAAGATGTTTCCCAGAAATATTGATCCATTCTATTCTTCCTCGTAAAAGGTAGTGATTAAACAGTACTCGGCAGTGCTTTCGAATAGATGCAAAGAGATTCTTGTATCGTCTCCTCTGTGATGGACGAATACCCCATCTTGAGAGAATGAAACGATTAGCAAGATTGTTACTTGATATCAAAACAGATTTCCTTCCCTTTCCTTCAGGTGTTGATGAGTTAAGGAGTGTATCTTTCAAACAGTCGGGAATTGAATCTAAAACTGATGCAGTTGCCTCCGGTTCTCGGACTATTGATTTGGTATGTGTACTATTCGTCAAGCCTGTTCAATGATTATCTCTTACCTGTCCTTAAGAGGACCTATAATTGCCACTTCACTGGATTAATATTAACAACAATTCTCAACGTTTAGAGGAGCCAAGATTGTGAAGAGAAAAGCGGTAATCCATGTGACTGGGATTGTCCAAGGAGTTGGATTCAGACCTTTTGTCTATCGCGTTGCCAAGTCTCATTCATTGGTTGGATATGTACTCAATCTTGGAGATGCAGGTGTTGAGATAGTAGTTGAAGGTACAGAGAAACAAGTCCAAGAACTAATCAACAGTGTCAAGAATGATTTGCCTTCAATATCACGGATAGATACACTTGATATCGAGTGGACACCTGTAGAAGGTACCTTTTCGGATTTTCTGATCCATAAGTCCTCTACCGTACGTAATGATGATGCAATTCCAGTTTTGCCCCCGGATATTGCAATATGTAATGATTGTGTAACAGACTTGTTCAATCCCAAATCTAGATGGTATCGCTATGGTTTCACATCGTGTGCTGCGTGTGGACCCAGATACTCTACCATAACAAATCTGCCATATGATAGGCCTAACACTACAATGGTCGATTTTCCTTTGTGTGATACTTGTAATACGGGTTATACAGACCCATTGGATAGGCGGTATCATGCACAGACCACAGCATGTGATTCATGTGGACCCAGATATCGTCTTGTGGATAAAGGAGGAAAAGAATTCACGGATGAGAACCCGATAGAAGCTATTGCAGGGTTAATTGATAACGATGCAATTGTTGCTCTTCAAGGAATTGGCGGAACACACATTGCCACCAAGACAAGTGATTCAAGACCAATAGAAATTCTACGAGAGAGAAAGAAAAGGTTTCAGAGACCCTTTGCATTAATGGTTAGGGATTTGGATATACTCAAGACTCTTGTTGATATCAATCAACTTGAGGAACGGATCCTAACATCCTGGCGTAGACCTATTGTTTTAGCTCCTAGAAGAACCCTTGATTCCAGTGTATTACCACTAATACAAGATTCTGTTCTTGATTTGATTGCCCCAGGGCTCGATAGTATAGGCGTTATGTTACCATATGCGCCAATGCATCATCTTCTCTTCAAGTATTCCGACGAGCCTGCATTAGTAATGACAAGTGCCAATCCTACTGGAATGCCTATGTATATTGAACCAGAAACTATCATGAAAGAGCTGGGTAATATTGTTGATTATTTCTTGGTTCATAATAGAAAGATTCACCAACGTGCAGATGATTCTGTTGTGAAACTTACAGATAAGGAAAATCCAGTATTCATTAGACGCGCAAGAGGATATGTTCCAGAACCACTTGTATTCAATGGACCATGGAAGTCAATCAAAGTGTTGGGCGTAGGTCCGGAAGAGAAAGTAACAGGAGCCCTATCAAAATCTGGTCGAGTGTACATGACGCAGTACATAGGTGATACTGATCAAGTAGAGAATATTGAGTTTCTAACACAAGCTATAGATCACATGAAGCATCTCTTAGATATTTCAAAACTTGATGGAGTTGCTTGTGATTTACATCCCGAATTTCTGAGCACAGATATGGCAGAACGAATCGCATCTGAAAACGATATTCCGCTCTTTCGTGTGCAGCATCATCATGCACATCTATCTTCTCTGATGGTAGATACTTTGATACCAATTAATAATCGTATTGTTTGTATTACAGCAGATGGCTATGGATATGGGGAGGATGGGAACGCTTGGGGTGGTGAGATTCTTGTTGGAGGTTTCAGAAACTATGAGCGCAAGGGTGGATTGATGGTACAGGATTATACTGGTGGAGATCTATCTGCTGTCTACTCGTCAAGAGCTTTTCTCGGAATAACGGGTAAAGAGATAGAGAATGAAAAGATTCTCCAACTCCTGAGCTCGGCTGAAGTGTCCCCAGGACAGAAAGTTACAGCGGATATGTTAGAGATTCTTATGAAAGCGAATGAAAGGAAAATAAATACTGTAAAGAGTTCAAGTACTGGTAGAGTTCTTGACGCTATTGCAGTCGCATTGGGTATTTGTACTCAAAATTCGTATGATGGTGAATGTCCAATGAAACTGGAATCAGTATCTCGAAAATCGGATTTCCAACTCAAGACAAAGTTCGTCAAATCTGACTACGGTCCGGTCTTAGATACAACTCAGTTACTATTACAGATAATAGAACTTAGAGAGAAGGGAATGAGTCGTTCAGAGTTAGCATATGCAGCTCAATGGTCAATTGGTCAAAGCTTGGCAGAGATTGCATGTGAAGTTGCTCAAGATGAAGGGATACTTCATGTTGGATTTTCAGGAGGAGTAGCAGTCAATCGGATTATAACAAAAGCTGTTGCTGATCAAGTTCGAAAGCATAATCTCATGCCCATTCTTCATTCGTTTGTCCCACCTGGCGATGGCGGAATTTCTGTTGGTCAAGTTGCAACAGCTTTAGCCAGATTAACTGAGGAATGATAGTAATACAAATATTAGATACTACTTCTCACTCTTTCTAAACCAATTTCAGCAGCGGTGGTATTAGTTTTCTCAAATTTTTTCGGGAAAGCTTCACGGATTGTTTGCATTGCTGAATCTTTACTAATTGGTACAAGATTGGTTCCAATTATTCCACCAAACATCACCATGTTCAGGGCCCGTGGGTTTCCTGCCTCTACTGCAATTTTATGAGCGTTTATCTCAATGATTTTATCTGTGAATTTCTTGATGGATGCTAATATCTCCTTATGATCTGGATACTCAGCTTTTCCCATAGAAACAGCAACAGGATATTGAACATGTGAGCTCATTAGCACATAACCACCCTTCTTCACAAGATGAATCTCTCTTAGTGTTTCAACAGGTTCAAAGCCTACAAGAAGATCTGCTGCACCTGCATCAATGATTGGTCCTTTTGCGTCATCACCAATTCTAACTGTACAGACAACATGACCGCCCCTCTGGGCCATCCCATGAATTTCTCCAACTCTCACATTCAGTCCTTCACGCAAGGCGGCCTTAGCAAGAAGTTCAGCAAGTGTAAGAACTCCTTGTCCACCTACTCCAGATATTGCAATATTTACTGTATTACTAGTATTACTAGGCATCTATTCAGCCTCCCTCTTAATTGCCCCCTGTGGACAAACAGAAACACAAGTTCCGCAGAGATTGCATTGTGTTTCATCGATTACAGCCTTCTCTGTTTCTGGATCCATATACATAGCTGGACAAGATAGTCGATTGAGACAACGCTTGCAAGCAGTACATGCTTCCTGATCAACGTAATATTTTGGTGGTGTTTCACTTGCACGTCGGCGGTCAGCTGCTGTCAACAGAGCACATGCTTCCTTAGAAACTAACACAGCAGGACTATGATTCTCCCTTGCCCATTTGACCATCTCTCTTACTTCGCCAACAAGACCTGCAATTGAGTCGAAAGGATTGATTGTCTTGACATATTTGACACCGAGACCCTTGCATACTTCTTCGATATCGAGTGGTGTAACTTCTTTGCGCATTCCTGTAATTCCAGTTCCAGGATGAGGTTGATGGCCTGTCATTGCTGTTGTTCGATTATCCAATATTACCAAACAAATTCGGTGTTGGTTATAGACTGCGTTGACTATACCTGGAAGTCCGGATGCGAAGAAAGTACCATCACCAATTGATGCAACAATGTCTTGATCAGTAACTTCTGCAAGTCCACAAGCTGTAGTTATTGAAGACCCCATATCAAATAGAATGTCTGCAGTTTCAAGAGGTGGTGCTATACTCAGAGTATAACATCCAATATCGGATGGATAGATGGCTTTCCCACGTGTCGCTGCACGAATTGCATAGTATGATGCTCGATGTGGACAACCTGCGCATAATAGAGGCGGTCTGGGTGGTAAATCGAGAACTGCATCAGATCTCTTATCGATATCTTCCCAGTTAATAGGTGTATTACAATCTTGAACCTTGCACAAAGCTTCCATAACAATTCGTGGGCTGTACTCACCAGCACGAGAGAAGAAACCCTGCTCTTTACCTAAGATTTCCACTGTTATTTTTTCCAGATGTGCCAGGCGCCTTGCGTGTGTTTCTAGATACGGTTCAAGTTCTTCAACTATCACGATTCTCTTGTGTTTTTTCAGAAGTTCAATTATTTTCTTCTCTGGGATTGGATGTGTGATTCCAAGTTTCAAAACTTCTGCTGAGAGATTCATTTCTAAAAGAGCTTCTTTCACATAATTGTATGCTACTCCGCTTGTTATGATTCCCAGGTCTCCTTCACCCTCGGTGAAGTTCAATGGACTGGTTTCCGAAACCTCACGGGCTTTCTCAATCTGTTCAAGTAACCATTGGTGTCGGACTCTTGCTACGGATGGTATTGGAACAAATCTGAAAGGATCTTTCTCAAACACTACCTTATCAGGAAGAGTTGGTATTGGTCCAAATTCAATAGGTGCTCTGGTATGATTAACTCGTGTTGTCGTTCTGAATAGAACTGGTAACTCGAATTGTTCTGAGAAGTCATAAGCTTCAAGCAACATTGACTTGGCTTCTATAGGATCGCTAGGTTCCATCATAGGCATATTTCCCATCAGTGCGTAGTATCTACTGTCATTCTCATTCTGTGAACTCCACATACTGGGATCATCTGCAACAACAATGACCATTCCTGCACGAACTCCAACATATGCAAGAGAGAAGAACGGATCTGCAGCAACATTGAGACCCGGTCCTTTACAGACCATCATTGATCGAACACCGGCGACGGCTGCAGCACCAGCAACTTCGAGTGAAACCTTTTCATTTGTACTGAACTCAAAGTAGAAATTTGGAATTTTTGGCGCCATGAATGTAAGATTGTTTCCGATTTCACTACTGGGTGTGCCAGGATAGAGTGCAACTAACCTGACTCCAGCCTCAACTACTCCCCGAGCAATAGCTTCGTTTGCAAGCAAGAGTACTTTCTTTCCTGGAGTGTCTTCAAGTAATTCTAGAGGTTTTGCCAATCACAGATCCTCCATGTTCTAGCGTATGTCGACGAGCATCATTGAGTTGTGTAATAGTCTTGTGGTAATGGAAAAACCTTCGAACACGTGTTCCAATTTCTTTTCTCCCGGGTATTACTTGTATTACTGTTCGAACACGTGTTCCAAGACCCATAAGACCCCTTGATTTCCAGTAGAAATTATCAATCGTTTATCTAAAAAATTAGACAACAGTAAGTATAAATAGCTGTTTTCGCAGCTCTCATTTATCTCCATTTTTATTATACATTATTGATCGCTCGAAATCACTACATTTTTTCTTTTCTGCAGTGGAAATGAAGGGGTGTTATCCAGATATTGTCTGAAACATATTAGTATTCATGTTGGGATAATAGTAACTAGAACACGTGTTCGAAGTTTTCCTGGAATATACTTTACAGAATCTCTTGAACAATCTCATACACTCTAAGACTGAGAATATCTTTGTAGATTGAGAATAGACTTTCGAACAACACTCGTGATTCTTCTGGTACCAGAATAGCTGAATCTGCAACAGCTTTGGATCCCACACACTCATCTAAGAGACCTGGTTTTCTTTTCTCCTTGATACCTGATTTTGTTTTCCAGGTGTAAGTATACCCATAGAGCTCTTTGGTAAATGCCACGCGACGTGCATTGGTACGTCTTGCTTCTTTACAATCATATAGGTAGAGATACGAAGACATTCTCCAGACACCAATCAAAGAACACATGTTCTAAGATTTCAACTTGTGTAATACAATCAATACATCTGTGGCCTACAGGAAAGGTTAAAGCGTAGGTGTCTTGGCCTCGCTCTCAGCACACCATCACTCCTATTGGGGAATAATCGGAGGAAAAATAGTTGAATCGCATTGGTCTACGAAAGGAAGAAAAAGCGTTTGAAACGAGAATTGCACTCATACCTGAACATGTGAAATCACTATCCGATAAACATGGCATTAAATTTGTGATTGAACCCAGCAATCAACGTGCATTCACAGAAGAAGAATTCGAAAGTGTTGGTGCTACAGCTATCCCACTGAAGGGAAGTGGTGTCCCCGTAGTCCTTGGTATCAAAGAGATGCCAATGGATTTCTTTGAAAAAGATGTGGTCTATTTCTTTTTCAGTCATACAATCAAGGGTCAGAAGTACAATATGCCCATGCTTAGACACATAATGACAACTGGATCTACATTGGTTGATTATGAACGAGTAGTAGATGATAAGGGGCGGCGCTTGATTTTCTTTGGTAATTGGGCCGGAATGGCTGGGATATCTGATACATTTCGTGTCCTTGGAAACCGTTTAGAAGTCGAAGGTATTCAACCCAATCCATTCAATGGAATGCGGACAACACTTGAACTCAAGGGACTTGAAGCTGTGAAAGAAGAATTCAAGCTCCTTGGAAAACGAATCCAAGAACAAGGAATTCCTGAAGAACTTGCACCATTTGTCGTAGGTTTTGCAGGATATGGCAATGTATCACGCGGAGCTCAAGAGCTCTTTGATTTACTACCCCATGAAATAGTTGAACCAGATGGTCTTCAAGATCTGGAACCAAAACGTAACTTGTTGTACAAATGTGTCTTCAAGGAAGAAGATATGGTAGAACCTAAAGACTCGTCAAGCAAGTTTGAACTCCAGGACTACTACAAAACAGGAAAGGCAGGTTACAGCGGTGTGTTTCATAATTATGTTCAGTATCTTACAGTCATTATGAACTGTATTTACTGGACGAACAAATACCCCCGGCTAATATCAAAGGATTTCATTCGTGAACACTGGAAAGAAGAATCCCGTAAACTTCGTGCAATAGGTGACATTTCTTGTGATGTAGGTGGTGCCATTGAGTTCACACTCGATTGTACAACTCCTGCTGACCCTGCATTTGTCTATCTCATCAACGAAGATCGAGCCGAACTTGGTGTAAAAGGCGATGGTCCAGTAATCATGGCCGTCGATAATCTACCATGTGAACTTCCACGTGAAGCATCTGCTTCATTTGGCGAAACCTTACTCGATTTCATACCTGCACTTGCCAAGGCAGATTTCAAAGCATCTTTCGAAGAACTAGACTTACCCAGGGAAATCAAAGATGCTATCATTGTATATCGAGGCGAACTAACAAAGAATTACGAATATCTCAATCAATACCTGAAATAGGGAGACATTAACGATGAAGAAAGTGCTATGTTTGGGCGCCGGGCTTGTAGCTCGTCCGTTTATCCATTATCTTAGTGAACACGGCTTCCATGTAGTGGTTGCCAGTAGGACAAAAAGTAAAGCTGAAAAATTGATAGAAGGCTGTGCGAATGCTGAAGCTGTTGCATTCAATATAGCCACAGATGATAAGCTTCTCGAAGACTTGACCACCAAAGTTGATCTTGTTTGCTCTTTACTTCCTTACACATTTCATGTCAAGGCTGCTAAAGTCGCAATCAAACACAAGAAGTCATTCTGTACCACATCATACATTTCAGACGAGATGAAAGCATTAGAAAATGAAGCAAAGAAGGCAGGAGTCATACTCTTGAATGAGTGTGGAGTTGATCCTGGCATTGATCATATGAGTGCTATGCAGATAATCGACCATGTGCATAACAACAATGGCAAAATTGTTAGTTTCACATCTTTCACAGGCGGTCTTCCTGCACCTGATGCGAATAATAACCCCTATGGATACAAACTCTCTTGGAGCCCTCGAGGAGTATTACTTGCTGGAAGAAATGATGCACACTTTCTGCGTGATGGAAAAGAGGTTAAAATTCTAGGAGCTGATTTGTTTCAAAACTGTGAACCCATGGAAGTTCCCGGTATGGGTACATTCGAGGGTTATCCGAACCGAGATAGTATGTCCTACATCGACATCTACAACATAAAAGAAACCAAAACAATGCTCAGAGGAACCTTCAGGAATACAGGATGGTGTGAAACTCTCGATAAAATTGCAGATTTAGGTCTACTCGATATAGAAGAACGATCTCTAAGTGGTATGACTTATACCGACGTAATGAGAAACCTGACATCAGCTGGAGAAGGTGATCTCAAAGAAGCGGTTGCAAAGTTCTGCAAAATCGATACGGACAGCATGGTTATTTCTCGGTTTGAGTGGCTTGGATTATTTGAAGAAAGAGAGATAGATTCCAAAGTTAACACACGACTTGATGCACTATGTACTCTCTTCGAGGAGAAAATGAACTATGCACCTGGAGAGCGTGATATGATTGTCATGCACCACGAGTTCATTGCTGAATATCCCGACAAGAAACAGAAGATAACATCAACAATGATTGATTATGGCATACCCAATGGAGATAGTTCCATGTCAAGAACAGTTGCACTTCCTGTTGCGATTGCTAGCAGGATGATACTTGAAGGTCGAATCAATCTCACCGGTGTTCATCGTCCTATCATTCCTGAAATCTATGAACCGATTCTAGAAGAACTTGCTGCACTAAATATTTCTCTTGAAGAACGCTCTTTCGACTTGTAATACCATTAATACAGGAAAATTTGTATGCAGAAGAGTATCCAGCTAATCCCTGACTTGCATCTGGATAGCTGCTAAGAGCTCTTCTGCTCTTTCTGTTTCTCTCAAAACTTCTTTTATCTCTGTTTTGAGACGATATGTATACCCTGATCTATTTCCATAACGTTCAAGGTGTCCTTTACTATGGTTCCACATTCGTGCAAGATAGGTAGAAGCTGTACTCTTTGGAAGATTTTCACTGAATGAATCTTCGTAAATTTCTGCAACATCAAGAGAAGAGAATTTCCCATGCTTGAAGGATGCGTATATGATCACTTGCATCTTTTCATAATTGCTCATGGATTCTAATCGGGTTTCATCAAAGCCTGTTTCTGAAATCTCATCAACAACTTCGTCAAAGATGCAGCCTGTACTTGTTTCAAGGAATACCTTGAATTTGGCAAACATTTCTTCAATACTGCCGCCCTTGACTTGAAAACTAGACTCTTCTCCCATCGTTGCATCTGATACAAGAATCTTGAAATCAAAAGGCGCTTCTGTCAATGATAGGATCTTTTTGAATCTGTTAAGTGCTTCAATAGGGCTCACATACTTGCACTGGAAAATCTCACGAAGCCCTGGAGCTGAACTATAGGTGAATTCATAGACATAATTTGTTCGTTCTCCATCGTTCATATTTTTCACCTATCGCTAACTATCTTTATTCACAACAAGATAGTATCACCACCCAAATAAGTGTGAGTATGTGAATTGAATATACGTAGATAAGAGCTACATAGGACGTCTGCACAGATATAGAACTCGTCCCCCTCGTTTTTCGTGTGCTCACGTCCTTTATAGCCTTATAACGGATAAAAAAGCATTATGAAGCCTTTATTTACAAAAATAAGACACTTCTCCAGCCTGTTCACTATTCACTGTTTTATGTAGTGTGTGAATGAGGAGGTAAGCATTTCATATGTCCGCTTACTTAGTTCCACTGGAAACGGAGGGGTGTGTCTATTCACAAGGATAAGAAGATATATCGAAGCCGATTCTTCTTCAAGAAGCAAGCAAAAGGCTGTTTTTCCCAGAGTATTCACAATTATGGCGCCATTCACACCAAAACTATGTGAATTTGTGTTTATGAGAAACAAGCTTGTGAGTTTATATTGGAACCAAATAATCAGATGAATTCTCTCCAAGGACCAGTTGTTGGTAGTTTTCACCTGTACTACTATCAGATACATTCTCAAGTCTACCCCTAGCTCTTACGGACATACCACTTGAAACTTGTTCTGTGAATCGCCCCCTATAGCTGACAAGTTGTTTGAGCTTCGGAAGATCTAATGATTCCACTTGATATGTACATGGAGTAAATATTGAGTTTCGATCTTTAATTACCGAACATTGAACTTCCCTAGTTTTCAAGTTCTCAGTTATGATTTGTCCAAAAATCTCTCCAATATCTTGAGGACTTTTGACTAATCTAATGAAGAATTGATGTGATTCAAATACACCCTGCAAAATTTTAGCACACTCAATCCTATGAAGGAGTTCATGATGCTCGGTTAAATTACCCCATCTAAATGAAACATGAGCATCCAGAAGTTCTCCCTCATAACGCCCTAAATTTGGAATCTTGTCAAAATTCTTTCTTAATCTCTTGTAAAATTTTCTACAAGTAGATTCACCATAAACAACCAGGTCAATATCTGATGTTTCTGTTGCAACACCTACAAGTTGGGATCCAGTAACACCTATTTCCATTCTATCTATTCCAGTGATATCAAGTAACAACTCAACTAGATTAGATGTTGCTATAGAAAGTGCACTCTTATCATTTCGAATATGATTCATATGTTCAACGGGATCAAGCACTTGTACTATCTTTTTGTGTGGAACTGCTTGTAAAATCCTACCATGAGTCTTACTGAACCATAAATATTCTAAGAACCCATCACTGAGATATTCTTCTCGCTCACGAAGATCGTAAATCTTCCTAAAACTTGAATCTAAATTTGGTACATACCTTACATAAGCAATAATCCGATCATGGGGATGTACTACTCCCTTTACTTCAAATATCAGATTATCCGAGGTCTTGACAAAGTACCCTTCTACGAGTTTATCTTCCACTCTTATCACCTGACTAGAATATAGTATGGTATTAAAGCACTTTATCCTGCAACAATGGTATAATGACAGATTGGTTAGACATCAAATCAGACTTTAGTATTTATGAACAGAATCCCAATCTTGCATTTTTTGATTCAGCAAGTACTACACTAATACCCAAAGTTTCAGTAAAAGCAACAGCAAATTTTCTTGACAACATAGTTGTTTCTACTCGCCGTGGCGCACACAAATTCGCAGTGAAAGGCAGTAGCATTGTTGAAGATACTCGAAAATCCTTAGCAACACTCCTTGAAAGTGAACCATCATCGCTTTCTTTCCAAAAATCAATACCCTCTGCTATTGCGTCACTAATGTTCGGATATGATTGGAAACATAAAAAGAAAGAGAAAGTCATTATCTCTCAAAATGAAGAAAACTCGGTATTTGTTTCAACACTAAGAGCTGCTGAAATTCTTGGCCTTGAAGTCACAATAATCCCAATTGATAGTGATGGTTCTTTTTCTTTAGAATCACTGGAACAATCAATAGATGACAAAACAGGGATTGTTGCCATTGGGCATATTCTCCCAGGAATTGGAACTATGAATCCAATACCCGAAGTTGCAGACATAGTTCATGAACATGATGCAATACTGTTAACAGATGCAACAAGATCAATGGGATTGACACAAGAGTTTCCAGTTACTCTCGGGTGCGATATTCTTCTCTTTTCTGCAAATATCGGTCTCATGGCACCTCCAGGATTAGCTATCCAATGGATATCTACGACAACAGAGGACAATCATATACCAGGGATACTGGGAGGATCTTCTGTATCTGATGTAACAAACACCACATATGAAACTGCTTTTCAACCAGACAAATTCGAATCAGGGTATATCAATGTTCCAGCAATTGCAGGACTTGGGTCTTCAATCGAATATCTCACTGATCTTCATACAAAGGGTCTATCACATCATATCGCAGATTTATCTAGATATATGAAGAAACGGTTAATGGAGATAGCTAATCTGACACTTTATGGAAATCCAAGTGACACAAATACTATTTTTGGTTTCAATCTTGGAAACCCCTCTGAGGTAGGTTGTCATGATATTGCACTATTCTTGGACGAATCTAATATTGCAGTAAGAAGTGGACTTGTTTGTGCACATCCATTGATTCAATCACTAACAGAAGACGGTCTCATACAGGTATCAATTCATGCATACAATTCAATTAGTGATATTGATCGGCTTGCTGACACTCTTATTACAATCTCTAAACAATTGCTGTAATTCTATATCAATGCAAAACTTGGGGGAAAGAATACAAAGTATTGAACAGTGATTGCTAGGAGTATTCCACTAAACACTAACCCCTTTCCTCTTTTTTGATTCACTTCAGTGAACCATAGAATCGCACCAATTAAAACAACAATAAATGATGAAATATTCCCAACAAAGATTAGAAAATCCCAAATCTCAGCAAAATATCCTGCGATCAAGTTTGTAAAGTCTACAAGTGGGCTTAGAATCTGGAAGAACATACACTTTTCCTCATACAATAATCGTACCTATTGATGATTTAAAGTCCTCAAAGAACAGTAACCGACTTTGCAAGATTGCGAGGCATATCTGGATCATACCCTTTTCTTAGTGCCATATAATAGCTAAACAGTTGGAGAGGTACAATAAACACCATTGTTGAGAACTCTGGTTCAATATCTTCGGGTATTGTAAACACGAATTTTGAGAGACTTTCTAATTCAGTGTCATCTTTGAGAATTACGGAAACTACAGACGCTCCTCGTGCTTTCATCTCCATAATATTCCCAATCATTCTACTTCGAGTTTCATCGTTTGGTGCTACAAAGATCACAGGAAATCCATCTTCAACAAGTGCAATTGGTCCATGCTTTGACTCACCTGCAGAGTATGCTTCAGCATGATTGTAAGCTATTTCTTTCAACTTCAATGCAGCTTCTTCTGCAGTTGCAATTGATACTCCCCTACCCAAGAAAAGAAGACTTGTTCTATCATAGAGCTCACCAGCAAGTCTTCTTGATAACTCTTCATTTCTTGAGATAGTTTCAGATACTATTTCAGGTATCCTTTCCAAACATTTTCGTTTAGTTTCAATACTTTTCAAATCTGTGAAACCAGTTAATTTTCCAAGAGCTAGTGCAATCAAAGCAAGAGAAGTAAGCTGAACCATGAATGTCTTTGTAGCGGCGACTCCAATCTCTGGTCCGGCCTGTGTCAAAATGGTATGATCTGCAATACGTGTAATCGAACTTCCTACAACATTTGATATTGCAACTATTTTGACTCCCCGTTCCTTTGCATACTTAACAGCAGTAATAGTGTCAGTAGTTTCTCCAGATTGAGTAATTGCTATGATACAATCCCTATCTGTCAAAGCTCCATATACCGTGTCCGAGAAATCACTAGCGAGTTCGAATGTTGGAAGTACTCCGGCAATAGATGCAAACATATGTCGTCCAGCTAATGCCGAATGACCAGAAGTACCCATGGCCAACATAAAGACCCTATCAGATGAATGGATTATCTCTGCAGCCTGTTTGATTATATCATCTTTGAGTCGTAGCGTGTTCCTAATGGCGTCTGGCTGTTCGTGTATTTCTTTGAGCATAAAATGTGGATAACCACTTTTCTGTGCTTGGTCTGCAGTCCAGCTAATCTCAATACTGTCCCGTTTAATCTCACTCCCATCTGACAAACTTTCTATTCGCACTTCATCACTAGTCAGATACGCAATCTCTCCATCAAGAAGAAGAATCATATCATTTGTCATGGGTAAAAATGCTGGGATATCAGAGGAAACATATGAAACATCTTTCTTTCTACCAATAACTAATGGATTTCCATCACGAGTACATACAATTTTGTTCTTTTCTTCCTTTGTGCTCATCACAACAATTGCGTAAGTTCCTTCAATTCGTTTTGTTACTTCCTTAACTGCTTCTGCTAAATCCATACCATCTTTCATATAATCTTCGAGCAAATGGGGAATTATCTCGGTATCAGTTTCGGACTTAAACTTGTGACCCTTTCCACTAAGTTCCTTTCGAAGTTCCATGAAGTTTTCAATTACACCATTATGAACAACAGCAATTTCATTATTACAATCAAAATGAGGATGCGAATTCAGCATGGACGGCACTCCATGTGTTGCCCAACGTGTGTGACCAATGCCTATAGATCCTGGCATCTCATCAAGGTCAAGTTTCCTATGGACCTCTTCGACTTTTCCCTTGTCTTTTTTAATGTACAATTTGTGCTTTTCAATTGTTGTTACTCCAACAGAATCATAGCCTCTATACTCAAGTCGTTTGAGTGCTTGATGTATGAATGGAGCAACATCACCACGCTTCTGAACTACACCAATAATACCACACATAAGCTGAATTCCTCAGAGGAGAATACGTAAGACTTGCACAATTGTGCAAAAAGGCTTTGTATCAGGATATAAACGCACTAGTTTATCCAGTTAGTTCAATTTCGATATATACTGAATCAGGAATTCTTACACGCATGATTTGACGAATTGCTCTTTCATCAGCATCAATATCAATGAGTCTTTTATGAACACGCATTTCCCATTTATCCCATGAGCTAGATCCCTGACCACAAGGAGTTTTTCGTGTGGGAATTACCATCCTACGAGTAGGTAGTGGTATTGGGCCTGCCATTCGGACACCGGTCTTTCGAGTAATTCTCTTAATTTGATTACAGACTCCATCTAGATGTTCTGTACTTGTACTTGACAATCGAATTCTTGCTCTTTGAGTCATGTATAAATCACTCTCTGCTTTAAGAGGTGTCCAAGGGCTACGGAAAGTGAATCGGATAAAAAGCTTGTCTTGTGAATGAAATATAGACCATGAAATGGTAACGTCCATAAGAGTGACACTTACTCATGATAAAATGTGTTACAATTGGAGAATCTAGTGATTGTTAAATTAGGAGGTTCTGTGATTACTCACAAAGAATCGTCACCTCCTGCAGTTAACGAGAAGCATCTTAGTCGTATCGCGAAAGAGCTCGCGGTTCATAATGACAAGTTGATAATAGTTCTCGGTGGTGGTGCACATGGCCATCAAGCAGCTCATAAACATGGTTTTGGAAATCCTGATACTACTCCCACTCAATTACTCGCAGGAATTCCAGAAATACGCCATAATATGTCGCTTCTTACTTCAAAAGTAGAAAAGGAGTTGAACTCCCAAGGGATTCCCGGAGTAGTGATTTCCCCTTACATGTTTGTAACATTACGCGATAATCTGATAGATCATTTCCCAACAAAGATAATCGAAGAAACATTGAATGCAGGCGCTACTGTGATTATTCATGGAGATGTATGTATTGATGAAACACAATCCGCATCCATTCTAAGTGGCGATACAATTGCGAAATATCTTGCAGAACAACTTAATCCTAAAGCTGTTTTCATTGGCACAAATGTAGATGGTGTTATGGATGATAATCCAACAGTGAATCCAAATGCAAAACATATTCCTCTCATCGACAATTCAAACAAGAATCAGATACTTTTACTAACAGGACCCTCTTCCAGTACTGATGTAACTGGAGGAATGACTAAGAAAATCACCGAGCTACTAAATCTCGCAAGTCAAAATGTGGATATCGTAATTTTCAATTTACTTGTTACCGGTCGTTTAACTGCACTATTTGAAAATAATCCTGTAATATGCACCAGAATCCAATTTACTTAAGTCACAAGAGCTGAAACATTTTCATCCATTGTCTTAATTATCAGATTTCTAGGAGTAACTACGCTATCTTCAAGATATTCCGAAGCTGTGAGAATACATACAACCTTTGATGATTTACATGTCCTACAAGCTATATCACTATGCAAATTCAATAAAGTACTCAGCTGCTGTTGATTCGGAAAAATCACATACGACGTATTATTTGCACAGAGATCATAATATCCATGATTACGAGAAACCTTTGAATGATGTTTCTTAAGCTCAACCTCTATGATTTGCGTTGCTGTTTCTTTTAATCTCTTTAATATTGATGAGTTAACTATCCACAAACCTTGCTCCATTTCAATGACTTTACTTTCATTAGATCGTAAAGCAATCAATACTTCATCTGCCAGAAGCTCCGTTAAAGCTCTTCTTCCCTCGTCAATAGTTAGTGGAGCTGATCTACCTTTATGAGATTGGAGCGCAGTAGTTTCAATGAAATCAAGAAGCACTTCCCACTTTATCTGACCATTTGATAAATCTACAAAATCCTGAATTAGACCAAACCATAATCGTATCTGGATTGCTCTACTTGTTGCAGGACCTATTTCATGCATTGCACCAATAAGGCCCATATCTTCATCGACCTCATCAATAATCTCATTCTGAATAGTTCTCCGATTCAGATTTTCAATCATAGAATCCAATGAGCTTGGGAATGCAGAAACAACACGTACTGCATCAAACTCTTCAAATTTATCTAATAGTTCCCGAAGTTTAGCAGCTGCAACACTTCCTCTGACAACAACAAATAATTCACTAATCCCATTTCTGAGCATTTCCATATAATGGCGAATTTTCGTCATGGTTGTTTCCATTGACGAAGCTTTTAGCTGCTGAGGTAGAATAATAATAGCCTTTTCTTCGATAATCATGTCGGGCCAATCAGGTTGTTTCTTTTTTGTAGCTTCATCCTGTTCTATACCTAATTTATTGGAAATGTATTCTACAATTACCTTGCGAATAGCTTCTAATCCATTATCAGGAAGTGTAAAGACAAAGCCACCAGGAACCAAGGATAGTGCCTCACGTTCAATAGTACCCAACGTGACTAAATCTCTTATGACTTCTGAAATATCATCTTCCATTACAGTTGGGTCAAGTGAAGTCAATAACTCCCGGATTTCTTGTTCTGTTGACATTTCTGCTGAAGCTAAAAATGCAACAACGTGATTTCCAAAGCGTCCAACTCTATCGAAAACAACAGTTTGTGCCTCTGTTTCAGGAATTTGTTTCACTTTTGGTTCATTTTCATCTTCTTTAATGGAAATTGTATCCTGCACCAATACTGGTTGTATTTCAGGAAACATTTCATCCTCTAATTCATGCTTTGTTTCTTTATGATCTGGACTAAATTTGTCAACAAACGGTTTCGTTGCAATCTCAAAGGTTTCAGAATTGGGAATAGAAACTAAGGCTCGCCCACGCTTCATATTCCGCAAGTAAGTTTCTTGTTCTTTATTTAGAGATAGGAACTTACCTCCGATTTGACTGTCATAAGGCAGCCGGAACACAATTTTTGTCGCAGTATTTGCAAGAATATTTGATGAGATATTAGGTCGTGTTGAAACTACAATGACTCCTTGACCTGTAGCACGTTGTAACAAAACCATTGATTCGCCAGTAGTGACATCAGCAGAGGAGTGTTTGGAATAACTTTCAGGTACTAAATTATTTGCTTCTTCAAGAACCACAATATGATGTAAACCTGGAACAACACCTCTTTTCATAGCACCTTCAAAAATTCGTTTAGCAATGAGATTGTAAAGTATCCGTGCCGAATCCATCCCCCCAATTCTTGCAACATAGCTCAAGTCAAGAATAATCCGTTTTTGTAAAAGGCTTGAAATATTGATTGCTTCGGATCCACCTCGAAGGATTTCACCAAGTGGTTCTTGAAATAGTATCTGAAGACGATTGAGAAGCGCATCCCTAGTCATATGCCCGATACGGTCATTTGAAGCTATCTTTGCTATCATTTTAGCTAATGATTGAACTGAGTTATTCTCTTCAGGAGAATCTGCCAGTTTCATCACAGATTCCCTAAGTAATCGCTCCATTGCCGGAGATAATTGTGACGACTCTCCTCCTTTTTCTTTAAGTAATTCTTTCAACATGATAAATGTAGAATATGCAGAACTTTCAGTATTTTCAGTGTTGGAATCCATAAGATTGATCATAAATGAAGTATCAAGTCCAGGACGTAAGACAGTAATATCGCTCTTGTTTTCTCCTATTAACCCCGTATACTCTGACCCTTTGATGTCGAAAATCCACCAAGGAATGTCTGTTTTATCACTAAGTTGAGCAATAAGATGTTTTACTAAAGTTGTTTTTCCTGTACCTGTAGCACCTAAAACAGCTACATGTTCTCTAAGCCATTCTACCTTCAATCCAGCACTTGAAAAAGGTCTACCCTCAAAAATAGTATCCCCAACAACAAGATCATTGCCCAAGGATTCATGTGAAGGAATCTGAAATATAGGTGCTGTTTCCGGTCCAATTACTGGAAGGTTTCTGACCGGTGTATTGACAAAAGATACAAGTCTACTGACATGCATTCTTTGTTTCTTAAGATGAGATTTTGAGAATAATCTAAGAGTAGTTCTTCGTGTAATTTTTCTGGTATCCAATCTAATCGAATCATGACCCCCCCATATTGATAGAATCAGTCCTCTAACACCTTCTTCAGTTACAGCCATGTCACTAGGCGGGTTTGGTTTGATAACGAAATATACTGTTGAGTCAAACCATCCGATATCATCCTGAATCTCCTCATATTGTGTGACTAGTTGTTTCTTCAAAGCATGATCTTTCAGAGACTCTTCTTTTCGTTTCTCTTTCGATTGAATTGTTTTCCATTTCCCCTCAAGTTTTCGTCTTTCTCTCCCAGGTTTTGCCGCAGAGAAAATACAAGTCATAGTTACAGAATATCCCTGTTTCATTGCAGTAGAAATAAAGGTGCCAACTTGAGATGCTTCAACTGTTGGATTTACTCGGGGAATGCCCCTTAGTACAATGAGAATACTACCATCAACATAGTTTTCGAAGATGTCACCTGATTTGTACTCAATGTTGTTAACAAAGAGGGCGGCAGCTTCTTCTAACTCATTTTCTTCAAGAATTCGTAGGTCTATCATATTTAGCGATGCTATGAGAATAGCTTCAGCTCTGGTTGCTTCTCTTCGAATTTTCTCTTTAATTATATTAGGATCTGAATTAGTAGCAGTGATGAAAATTCGCAAGAATGGTTCCCCTTTTGACATACCAGCTTCGAATGCCATGTTCACTGATTTATCCATCCCAGCTCGCATAGCCAATAACATAGAAGTATTATATTTCGGATATCCATTATCATCCACTGAAATCGAACTTGCTGTTGACATAATTTCAAGGCAAGACAATCCAACATTACGACCATTATGATTCACAAGTATCATATCATTCTTTACAGACACTGTCAAACTGGTTTGTTCCATTTTCAGTTTACTCAGAAAAACACTAGTAATAACAGGTATAAGACAAATAGTAACTTCAATAGCGGTCTTGAAAGGAATAAGGGGTGTGGTAGTCACTCTATAAAGTGGTAAGATATACACTAAAACAAAGTACACAATAGCACTAACGATTCCAAAAATCCACATTCTATTTATCCACATAATATTCCTAGAATCTTCTCGCTTACAAGATTCATTTTTTTTCTTTGCCCGTTTGAGTGATAGGAATGGCATGCGGAATTCTCCCTTAATCTCTGATTCCTCTCATGAGTTTCACTCCATTGGAACCGAATTATTGTCCCCATTTTTAACATAAGAACCCCCCTCAATATTTTCCCAGTGTATAGGAGGTTAATAACCCACAATCACACTCAAAGTAGACTTAGAAATATATCACTGGAGGAATTTCACTGCGAACGACAAATATGGGCGGTGCCCTTTTACTAGTTACAACCTTAGTGCTCCTAATCATTGCTTCAGGTATAGGAACAGCAAGTGCTGAGGACGAACTCGTTGCTGTCAGAGGAGAAAATGTAATCATCTCAGTAATCCTCCTTCAAAATGGGACCTACGGAAATCCAGTTCCAGAACAAAGAATTGAGTTCTATGATCAAACCAATAATATGTTACTTGGCAATAATATCACAGATTCAAATGGTCTAGCATCAATTAATTGGAATATTCCTATTGATTATTCATTAGGTCCAACAATAGTAAATGCTACTTTTCATGGAAATGAATCCATTTTTCTATTACCGTCTTATCAAAACATCATTTTGAATATACTAGCATCCACTGAGATTGTACTTCAGGATACTCCAGTAATGTTAGCACCTGGAGATACACTCTCCTTCTCAATAATTCTCCTTGATGATACATCAAACTCAATGACCAATAGGACTATTTTTGTTTTCAGTGATGATATTTTACTTTCAACCTCTGTAACTAACATTACTGGTGGTGCATCTTTTTCAATTCATTGTAATAATTCATGGAATGTAATAGGAGAAAATGTAATCCGGGTTGTACATGAACAAGATATCGATAATTATTACGAAAGAACAGAAACTCTGTTTTCTATTGAAATACAAAAGATACAGACTTTAATACAATCAAACTTCTCACTCGATTCTATCCCACTTAGTGCTATTTTGAATCTTGAAGTGGAATTAGGAAGTATTGAAGGTGGGATTTCCGCAAATCTTGGAGTACTACTTGATGGAAGTCCACTGACCGATACAACTACCGATAATTCTGGTGATGGAACAATTCACTTAGTTATTGATGAGCAATTTTCATTGGGTTCCCATTGTTTGAGTATAATCTACAATGGATCCGAGCGTTATGCAGAAACTTCTTTCAATATTGAATTTGATATCATCAGTCCAGCTATTATCGATATCACAGTACCTTCTACTGCAGTAATCGGATTAGACACAAATATCACCATTTCATTATTTGACATCCTTGGTCGTCCTATTGAAGGAATACTCACTATTTCCGATATTTCGAATGGAAGAAATATGAGTATGCAAACTTCTCAAGATACAATAGATATCAATATCGAATTTCCTATTTGGGGACCAGTAGGCTTACACGATATATTACTAGAGATTAGAAATCCATTTGTTACAAATAAGAGCATTATATACACCATAATAGTCTGGTCGCAACCAGAATTTGGGCTTCAACACAGCAATATTTTCCATTTTGCATCACCCAACCAAGAACTTACTTTCGTAGTTCAATTAACAGATTGGTCTGGCAATATTAGCTTCCAAGATACCCAACTTCTTTGTAACGGAGAGATAGTATCATCATCAATAACAGATGAAAATGGGGTTGCAACTATAACCTACTTGGCTTCTAGTCATGAGGGAATATACAATCTTTCAATTGCATATCCAATGAATATGACTCGATATGAATTACCAACAAAACTAGATTATCATCTGACCGTCAACATTTCTATTCCTGTGTTAGTAAAACTTGATTACTATGAAGTAATTCCTCAACTTCAGAAAATCTCAATTTTCCTTCAAGTACAGTGTCTGAACGGGTCTTTTATTGAAGGTATCATAATCAAAATCGTATGGGAGTCAATTGAAGGTTACACAGTAACTCAACCAGGTGGAATATCGGTGATACATTTGCCAGTTCCCGATACAAGTGGAAATTATACATTATATTACGAAATTGAACAGAATCACAGTCTAGCATTTTCAACAGGAACTATAAACATCCCCATTTCACTCATAGATGTTTTGAATTCTCAGGGTATTGGTATCAGTGGATTTGCAATTGGTATTTTAGCTTCCTTTGTAATTATTGCAATACCATTGATCAGACAAAAATATTTGATGATGTAGAAATTTAAATTGGTGCTCCGGCCGGGATTCGAACCCGGGTCGAGGGGTCGAGAACCCCCCATGCTGGGCCGGACTACATTCGGTACCACCACAATATAACACTATGATAGACTACCGGAGCTTGAGTATGCCAGCCCGGAGCGCGAGAGGGCAACCATCTCTGGACACAAATAAGCCTTTCCGTTTCCCGAAGCCTAAATATTCAAGGCCAACATTTTTCTGATTGATTCCTGCTCGGTTCAGGGTGTGCCGAATACCTGAGTCAAATCACTCCAACTATCTTGTAATAGTTGCAATAACCCCCCCACAACATCTTGTGCCCATCCAGTTGCTTGAAGGATGACTGCTATTACAATAGAAACAGTAACTACAGCTAGACCTAGGAGGAGACTCTCTTCAACAAGGGGTCCACCTTGCTCATTATGAATAAGATCTTTATCATCCATAAAATTATACCTCAAGCTCAAAACCTCGCTGAACCTTTTAAGGTCCTAAAGGATTGTAGCTTATTTTCTTATGATAATCATCTTAGTGATACTTGCTTGATATTCGATAACTACATGATGAACTTCATTGGATGACCGTATGCCCACATATTTTCACTAAGTTTTTCCAAATCCAGATTTTTACTATTATTATGAAAGGTTGTTATCAACGAATTCAGGGCTTGTTCATGATTGTTGATTCCTAAACTCCTTTCTAGAGTTCTGAAGGCTCCATCTTCAGCAAAATGACCAACATTTTTTGAAATCCTGTCATAAACTGAATTTAATCCCATAAATGTCAATAAACCATTTTTAATTCCTTTTCGAATCTCAACTATTTCCTTGACATATCGTATTGATTCACCTGGTTTTGGTCTTTCAAGTGTGACGATTAAATCCATTAGACCAAGATTAGATTTTTCGATATTATGTCCAAGAATCCATCTAGAAACCAAACTAGCTGCAGAATCACTATGACATGTTTGAATTGAATGAAGACCAGCTGCTACCGCTTGAAATAGAGCCTTACTGTGTTCTGCAGTCTGAATTTCTCCAAGTATCAAATAATCAGGCGATCTATGAAGACACTTGACAATCTCCTCACTCTTATTCAATCTTTTATGTTGTTCATCTACAGGATCAACTTGTAACCTGACTTGGTGATGATTACGCAAAGTCCTACTTTCAATAGCATCTTCAATGTAGACTTTTCTCCACCATCTTGGAGTAACTCTGTCTAGTGCATTTAGTAAGGTCGTTTTTCCTGTACCGGGTCCTCCTGTAATTGTAATATTCAATCTACTGGTTACTGCTAGCAAGAGGATTGCAGCAGCTTCTTGTGTAATCGTATTATTTTCAATAAGTTTTCTAATAGTAAAAGGTTGTTTTCTAGCACGTCGGATTTCTAGATACAAACCATCAGCACTTAGCGGCGGAACACTAGCAGAAAGACGCAAAGTTGAGCCTAGTAATATCAATTCCATCTTTAATGATGGATTACTACGATCTAAATGTAAATTACTTTCAGAACGAAGAAAAGTCACAATTCGTGGTACTTCAGCTTCATCATAAGTACTTGAAGTAATACACCTACCCATTTTTTGATGGTCAAAATATATTGAGGTATTAGGCCCATCTAGATACACTTCTTCAGTCATCTCATCTAGTAGGATGGGAAAAATACGACCAAGGATGTTTGTGCCATAAGCTGCTATCTTCGCCAATCGAGTCCTCGTATTCTCATTAATCTCAGGAATTTGTTCTTTAATCTGGTTTGATATATCTGTGATAACACGTTCCAATTGTTGTGTTACTGATTCTCTATGTCCAATTAATGGACTAATAGAACACCTATAATCGTTAGCAAGGTCACCTAACAATGAGAGCTCTAAAGCAGTGCTTACAACTGGAAGATGAGTATATCTAATTAGATGACAATCTTGATTGTCAAAGAAGAGTGAAACATAAGGCCCTACACGATAAATATCAACTAAATCCATTACATTGTGGAACAAATCACTATCCTTACCAATGAAAATGGATTCCCATCCATCTGTAGACCAAGGGGGTTCTGCTATTATTGGATTTCCTGAAAATCGAACATGGACTAGTCCACGTTTCTTTTCTATAAGAATGGTTGATTCTCTTTCATCCTGATTTATAGACACAAGCTCTTGACATTCCAATTCCGATTGTTTTGGGCAACTATCACATCGGTTAGAAGAACATTGTATAATTCGGACACAGTGTTTCATTTATCAATGACCCCAATTATTATCGCCTCTATTCTTAATATGGCACTATCAAAGGTCATTGTACAACCGCAACATCGCTATTTTTTTCTATAATCCTTTTCATCATACCAAAGTGATCACGAATACTATATTCAGCAACTTCGGTTGCAGTTGATGTTAGTTTTTGAGTAAGGACAGGACGTTTTGCAAACTGAGATGCAATTAAACGATCACTAGCATAAGCTGCAGAAACCGTGAAAATGAATGGATTACGACCACCACGTTTTGAAGATGGAATCATTCCTAGGACTGTGAGAATCTTCTCTCTAAGCTCGTTCTCATAAGCTTTAGGATTCCATCCTCGAGATTTGACTTTACTCAATACTCGACCATTATTCATCAACATAGAAACCACTCTTGGAACATAGTCCTTTGGTCTACGAATCTCTGGCGCGTAACCTGTTAATGACTTGAGTCTAAGAGCTTCTCTCACAATGGCTCTAACATTGACCCTGTGACCACACTTTTCAAATACATTAGCAATTTCATCAAGTGTTATTGGAGCTTCATTCTTGAACTCTCTTACAGCCATCAGAAGACATACTGCTATCAGTAGAATATTATTACTAACTTTCCCTATAGATTCAGAAATAACCTTCTTGTAGAGATATGCAGTACGATCTCGTACCTGTTCATTTAACATCAATAATTTTGACACATGATTAAGTGTTCTGAGAGCTCGATATTTAGCTTCATTCTTTCCAATTCTAATCCTAGTGCTGTAAACAGTTTTGAGGCGCTTGAATTTCTTCTGGGTTCTTCCAGATAGAGCTTGACCATTTGCATCTTGAAAATATCTATCCTTATGGAATCCAATATAGCTCCCTAGCCCATCTATAATATGCATTCTGTTTCCCAAGGATACATACATACTCGCATCTGGTGTATTACTTCGTTTACGTTCTCCCATTTGATATGTTGGTAATACAAATTCTCTAGAGATAACCAAGCCACATTCAGCACAAACTACGTGTCCGCGACTAGTAACCAGAAAACCTTGACAGTCCGGACAGGATTGCGAAGATATTGAATGAGATTTACATACTTCATCAGTCAAAGACCACACCCAATAGGAAAGGATACCTCCTCTCCTAACTGAGTTTCAGGCATCATTCATCTGTTTACACCGGTCAAAAGTTCTTCAGAATAGACAATATCCTAGATTACTAGGACTCAAAAAGCCTAGTCAGAAAGAGGTAACCGAAAGTATTCACTCAATTAGCAGTAAAATTACTATTTCATTTAATAGCCATAAAGAATTTGTCTGAATCAAAGGTCTTTATCTGACTTGGTGTTGCTTTTGCCAGTGTAAGTACCAGACGTAAACCACCAATTGATCCTATAATCTCTAAATCATCAGAATCTGACTTTTTGAAAATACTACCTTCTACATATAGTTTGGAATCTTGACCTTTAACAATCTCTTTGGAGTCAATTACGACATTTACTGTCTCTCCCAAACCTAAAGTTCCAGAGAGTGCTTCAGGTAGTTCAAGCGTGATTGTCGCCCCATCAGTCTTTGATGACATCTTAATTAATTTCAGTCTTCTAGTTTCAGTATCATCCACAGATTCAATCACAGTATCTTTGAGTCGTATTACCATGGAAATATCACTCCATTGTATCAGAGTTCTAAATTGAGGCTGGTTGAGTGCCGAATTAAACCTGTCGTTGTCGCTATTTTCGTGTGCTCTTTTTTAGGCATGGATACGACTCATTTTTGGTGTTTGACTGTGAAACAAAAGAAATTCGCAATTATCTCATTGTCAGTAATAATCATTCTAAGTTTGACACTTTCTGCGACAGCATTCTATTTCGATTTTCAGTCTTTTGAAACTGATAAGATGGTATACGAAGTGGGTGAAACAATTGAAATGGTTGCAAGGTTAATAGCTGATTTCAGTCCAGAGGGTTGGTGTTATGTATCCTTTGCAACAGTCACTGATTTAGGCCCAGCATTTGCAGACGAGTATTTCATATCTGCTTCACCAAATCCACGGATGCTGAACTCATCATATACTATCTTACCAGAGGATACAAATCCTGGTGAAAATGGAACTACTGCACATGTTTTATTCAATGTTGAAATATTCGACACAGTTTCTCAAGGTGATCATGAAAATATCACAATCACCATTACAAGAGGTCATCTCACGGTGATCCCAGTCACTCCTCTGATAGTTCAATCTGATAATAATATGACATTGATTTCACGGGTTGTATCAATCCATAACAATAATGTTGAATACCCTAATGAACCCATCAATGTTCAAATTGATAACCCCAGCTCTGAAACAATACTTGATTTTAATACAACTACAAGTTCTAATGGTTCTTTTAATTTTGATTGGAACAATTCGATGGGATTACCGGGTACCTATAATCTCATAGTATCAGGGATTGGAAATGAAGATTTTCTTGGATTTTCTAAATCCCTTCCGCTATTGGTTGTCCCTACTGCTTCTAATCTAACAATTATCTCAGTTCCTAGTTCTATTCAATGTCAATCTCCAGATAGTACACATTTTGAAAATGTGAACATAACTGTTAGACACGAAGCAGCAGATTTTCGAGGAATCACTGATAGCACTATCTTGTGGAATACAGGTTTCAATAATGGAATAATGACAAACCTTGGAGAAGGGTTCTACACAACCTTGATTCCATTTCAAATTCCTCCAGGTGTCTATACTATTAATGTTACAACATCAAATCCTCAATATCAAACAGACAATCAATTAGTCCCAATAGTAGCGAATGAGAACATACTTCACTTCTATCCAGTTCAAATGAATATCTCAGCTATTCATGGGAATAGTACTTCAATCGAATTCACAATTGAGGAAGAATTTGATTGGGGTCAAGAAATAACATTGTCATTCATGGATGATTTTGGAGAAATCTCTCTCCACAAAGATATAATCCCTCATTCTATGAGCATACTTACATTAACATCTTGGAATAATCTAACAATTGGGCCGCATTTGGTCATTCTTGAACCTGCTAGTGAATACTACAATTTTTCTGGCTCTCACGAGTTCCAATTCATTGTTATTGGAGAATTCATTATCAATGCTGATATAGAATCAGCATACTATGGTGAGAATCTGCAGTTCAATCTTTCAGTCTATGATATCAATAGCAATGTAGTAGAACCAGTTACAATAATGGTTTACTATAACAATGAAGCTACTCCCTTTGCAAGTACTCAACAAATTAATTCAACCCAACTTGTTTCAATAGTACTTCCTCTCTGGATTCAACCCGGGGAACATATATTCAATTTTGAGATAACCGCTCCTTATTTCATATCCTCATACCTTACGGAAAATGTAACTGTATGGATGAACACTAATATCACAATCATCATCGAGTTCAATTCTCATGATTTGATACAACACCCAATATATACGAATTACAAAGAATCATCTTATTATGATTGGGACATTTTAGCAAGTAATTCATCAGGTTCAATCATACGACCGCCACCAATTTTATTCAGTGGAACTACCTCTATAGTATCTCTAACAACGCGTAAAATCTCTCTAGATAACTGTCCGAGATTCAATTCGGGAACCAGTATCTTATCCACTGTTTTACTGAAATCTCTTATAGCCTGATCTGGAAATGGCCAGACAGTCCTAAACCTCATTGTTCTCATATTCAATCTTGAGCTTTCACTTACCATTAGTTCTTCCACTGATCTTGAAGTAGATCCAAAAGATATGATTCCCCAATCAGCACTTTCGGGTCCCGAAATGACGAAATCATCCAGAATTTGTCTTGCATCCTGAACTTTGGCTGTTATTCTACGAATCAGTTTGTCATGGGCTTCAGAGTCAGAAGTCTTTCTAAAACCCCTTTCATCATGTGTGGAACCTGTTATCAAAAGATTATGTCCATCTCCAAATCTTGGCATTATTGCCTGTTTATCGGAATCCACACCACCATAAGGTGGGTCTCCTACTCTGGCAAATCTTCTAGGTATCAGATTATCACTACTTGAATCCACAACAACCTTTTCCCTTGAATGGCCAACTATTTCATCAGAAAGAAGAATCACTGGATGCCGAAGTTTCTCAGATAGGCTAAAAGCTCTGATTGTGAGTTCATACGTTTCTTGGGAAGAATTAGGTGCTAATACAATCATCTCATGATCACCATGAGTCCCCCATCTTGCTTGCATAAGGTCTCCTTGAGCTGCCTTGGTTGCTTGTCCAGTACTAGGACCAGCTCTCTGAACATCTACAATAACGCATGGAGTTTCAGTCATTATAGCGTATCCAATATTTTCCTGCATGAGACTAAAACCTGGACCCGAAGTTGCAGTCATTGATAAAGATCCGCCCCATACAGCTCCAATTATAGCTGAAATTGCTGCAATTTCATCTTCCATTTGTACATAAGTTCCACCAAGTTTTGGTAATTGCTGGGACATAATCTCAGCAATCTCAGATGCAGGTGTAATTGGATATCCTGCAAAGAATCTACAACCAGCTGCAATGGCTGCTTCTGCGCAAGCTTGATTTCCTTGCCAAAAGTTAACTGATTTAGTATTGGGAGACATGATTGAATCTCACAACTGGATTTGCTTACAAGCACAAGATAAGCATATTCTTAGGACCTATTGATTATTATTTGCCAATAGTTTTTTATCAAATACAACTTGGATGAGCAGCATAGCGATCGTTGTCTAGTCTGGTTAGGACGGAAGCTTCCCAAGCTTTCAAGCCGGGTTCAAATCCCGGCGGTCGCACCATTTCCTTTTCGTCAGGTTTATCGGCATATCATTACATCCCACTAATGGCGAGTGATGATTGCTATGACCCCGATGAGTCAGTATTGACGATGATATGGATCTTGAGTTAGGAGCTCGCCAATACTTTCGGTAACCTCCTCTTAGAATATACTTTTAATCGTACAGTCCGCAAATGCTTTTAAGGACGCATCAGCAAAGCATTTCTTGGACTATCATGGCTCATGACTATATTGAAGATGAACTAAGTCGAGGCAGTGTCTTCAAGTCTGAGCAGTTTTTATCAATAGACTATGTACCTGAAAACCTTCCTCATCGACAAGCTGAGCTTCGAACTCTTGCACAAAATTTCAAGACCCTGATTACCACCCCTGGAAGAACTAGTCACAAATTCATTATTGAAGGTCCAGTAGGTTCTGGAAAAACTGCAGTAGCTAAGAGATTTACAGAACAACTGGTTCAAGCAGCAGATCGGAGATCAATCCGTCTGCACAATATCCACATCAATTGCAGAATCAATAAAACAGCATATCTTGTCTTTCTACGTGCACTTAGAGAATTCAAACCTAAGTTTCCACGTCGAGGCCATTCTCCTGAAGAACTATTGCAGATGCTAGTTGAGATACTGGATGAAGAAGATAGATATCTACTACTCATACTTGATGAGCTTGATTACTTCATTCGGCAGAGAGGATCTGACATTCTATACGATTTGACAAGACTAACTGATGATCGATTAAACGCAAGACAACGTGTATCCATTATCGGAATAGGTCGAAAAATACCACTTGACGAAACATCATTAGATTCAAGCACACTGAGTACACTCCAAAGGAATATCCTTAGATTTTCTAAATATGATCGTAATGCACTATATGACATTCTATTAAATCGAGTAGAAATGGCATTTGAAGAGAACGTGGTCATGGAAGAAACCATCCAAGTAATTTCAGATATTGCTTCTGAAAGAGGTGATGCAAGGTATGCTATTGAACTACTATGGCGCTCAGGAAAACAAGCTGATAGTACACAGGCCCAAAACGTAGTACCCGACTATGCGCGTCAAGCAAAGGCGGATACGCACCCAGAGCTTAGGAAAGAAGTTTTCAGTACCCTTTCACAAATGCATAGGATATTACTATTAGCTATTGCAAGACAATTGAAGGAAACCCGTGGAGCGTATGTCACTATGGGTGAAGTCGAAGAAATGTATCGTTCGTCTTGTGAAGAGTATAATGAAGAACCAAGAGCACATACTCAGATTTGGGAATGGGTACAAGATCTTACATCACATGGAATTATAGACACAAAACGATCAGGAAGTGGACAGAGGGGTCAAACCACACTCATTGGGCTTTCTGACGTTCCTGCAGAAATGCTTGAACAATTTATTACAAGTTTACTAGATTCTCAGGAGATGTGAGCTACACTTGAATACTGAAACTACAACCAAAATAGGAATAGAAGATCTCTTCTCTTCCAGAGGAAGAGTCAAGATACTCAAGGAACTTGCAGCATCTAAAGAGTTACTTATTTCTGAACTCTGTCGAAAAGTAAATCTCAATCATAGTTCAACTACATCACATCTTAAAGTCTTAGTGAAATCAGGTATTATTGAAGAAAAAATACATGGTCGGATTAAGATATATCGCTTCATGGAAGAAGACCTACGAGCTCGTGCTTTACGGAATTTCTTTAATATATGGGAATCAAAATAGGAGATACTGACACATGACAGACTATCTAGCCCGTCTGTTCTATCTTGGTGACTATTACTACGGGTCACAAATACAATTAGGACTAAAAACAGTCCAAGGCGAACTTATCAAGGCAATGGAAACTTGGAGCAAGGAATCTCACTCTAAACAAACTGTCCAACTCTCAGGAAGAACTGATCGAGGCGTCCATAGTTTTGGACAACTTGTGTTGATATCAACTAGTAAACAACTCAATATTGATCAGGTTAACAAGCATCTTCCTGAAGATATTGTACTATGGGCAAAAACTAGGGCCCCTGAAGGGTTTCGACCACGTTCCAGTGCATTGATGCGCCATTATCGTTACTATCTTGGACCATTATGGAAGAATATTGACCAAAGTCAAGTCAAGAAAGCAATCTCTCTACTTATTGGTTCTAATGATTTCAATATGCTATCTAAACCAGATGAACGACAAAACACTGTAGCTACTGTACTCAATATAGCAATTGGTACAGATTCTGAAATTCCATTTCTTGATGTTTTTGGTACTAGTTTTCTCTGGAAATTTGTACGAAAGACTGTAACGCTGCTGACAGAGATTGGCTTGCACAATATGGAACCTGAAGTCATTCTTGAGGTACTTCAAGGAATAAAGAAAACAATCCGGGGTGGAATTGAACCTGCATCTCCTGAAAATTTGATACTTATAGAAACCATAGTACCATTTTCACTTACACCTAGCAAATATGGTTTGAAAAGAATACAGCATCTTTTGAATAATCGACTAGATTTTATCAAACGGTCAGGAAATACTCTCTCGGGAGTTATCTCTTACCTCTCTTCTTCAATGATGCCTTATCAACACCCAACCAATTCGCGTAATCATTAATCCTACTTGGTGTAATTCCAATAATTTCTGTTATTGTATCAAGGTGAGTCCGTGTAGCTCTTCGTTTTGAAACCCCAGCTTGTCGTGATAGAGTGGTGAGAATATCTGACCTCTTATCTCTTGATTTATTTCCCTGCCATACTAATAGGGGCCAAGTTGGCTTAGAATAGCTGACTTTTCTATATGGGGTATCTGTTCTACTCCCAGCTACTCCAACAGCAAGAAAATCATACATGTATGCTAGAAGCTTCCAATTCTGATTTTTCATTATCCTTCCTAATGATAAATCTGCCAATGAAAGACCATTGAGTCCACTATCCAGTTCTTCTGGAGACAAAAAATGAAGATGCAGATTTTCTTCTAACCACAGAATTAACGAACCATGGTCCAATTCTGATTCTGATAATATTCTCCTTGCTAGTTTTGAATCTGTTGTCATGAAAAATCTTCGAAGAGTTTCTTCAGTACCGCGTCTTACATCTCGGAAAATTGAATCTACAGATTGTGATGTAGTACCTCGTTTAACATATGTTTCAAGATCTGAAATTGCAGCACGAAGGTCTCCTGCAGAATTTTCAATAATCTGATCAACAACATCTTGGGATACTTCAGCTTTGTTCATTTTAGCTATTCTTGTGAGAATTCTAATCATTCCTTCTGAGTCAATTGGTTCAAAATTATAAACATGACAAATTTTATTCAAGTCTTTCAATCGTGGACTATTAGGATCATTTGCAGTCATCAATATTGGATGAACAGAATCTTTGATTACTTTGATAATTGCACCGACGCCGCCTCTATCACTGGTACCAGATAAACCATCCACCTCATCTAGAAGAATTATCCTTGCTCTTCCATCAAGTGTTTGTTGTGATGCAGCTCTCCAAACAAGAGTTTCAATACTATCTTTATTCCTTTTATCACTTGAATTGAACTCTACTAGTTCCATATCTAAATCATTTGAGAGAGCTCCGATAGTTGCAGTCTTTCCAGTCCCAGGTGGGCCAATCAATAATATCGCTCGCTTATCAGGAATATGCGTCTTCCAAGATAAAATCCAGGCCTTCATCATACTTATTGTATCTATATTGCCAACAATTTGATCAAGACTCCTTGGTCGGTGTTTCTCAGGCCAAGGAAGACTCCCATTATTCACTAGCATCACTGCCTATACCTATATGCGCCAATAGCGCAGCCAACTGAATCTCCCCATTAGCACCTTCACCAATTCGAAATTCGACCTCAGCAATTTGCTCTAAAACCGACATCTGTTGTGAATGTGACAAGTCAAGAATTTGAATTTCTCTATGTATCTGTTTTACCAAATCAACTGGAGATACTCCTTCATTATAGATTAATGTCCTAAGAGATTCTAGAGATTCAAGATGTCGTTGTTCTTTTGCATCTGTAAGCATAGTCTTTATTGTTTCTGGACTTGCACTACCAGCAATTGCATAGACAGTCTTCTCGGTTATTGTTTCACCGATAGAAGAAGCTGCTTGAAGGAGGTTAATCGCAGCCCTCATATCTCCCTCTGTCAGATATAGAATTGCATCAACTCCACTTGAGTCAAGAGTGATTTTCTCTTTCTTAGATATATACTTCAAACGTTTAGAGATTCCACTTTCATCCAAGCGAGAGAATCTGAATATCGCACATCTTGATTGTATTGGAGGTATGATTCTACTCGAATAATTACAAATCAGAATCATTCGACATGATTGAGCATATGATTCCATAGTACGTCTAAGGGCATGCTGTGCATCTGAAGTCAAATGATCCGCTTCATCTAAGACTAGTATTTTGAAAGGTGCATCTCCGGACGGCATAGTCCTAGCAAAATTCTTGATTTGATTTCGAACAACGTCAATTCCTCTTTCATCACTTGCATTTAGTTCCATAAAGTTACGATTGTAGGTTTCACCAAAGAGATCTTTTGCCATTGCCATCGCTGCTGTTGTCTTACTGGTACCTGGTGGACCTGTAAAGAGACAATGGGGTACTGCCTTTGTTTCTACAAACCTTGTTAAACTCTCAATTATCGATTCTTGACCAATAATACCACCTAAGGTGGGTGGTCGATACTTTTCAGTCCACAAATCTAAATCCATTATGGTTTACCTTCCATTCAATAAATATCCAGAGTTACAATACAAGTCATTTTGATGAGTTATCGCTGATTCCTTAAAAGCTTCTCTCGATACCTGTACACATGTTAAATATCCAATATCATTAATCATTTTGACTCAAATTAATAGAGCAAGGTCTTTATCTCATACAAACTAAAAAGAGAAAGTGTATTGAAATGAAACTATGTATGAATTCTAAAGATGTGATGAAACGTTTTGAAATGTCTTTCCTTAATGAATCTCGGGATTGTATTTTTCAAAAAGACGTTTCACAAATCAATATTGCAGGAGATAGATTTGGTCCTTTCAAGAAAGGGGATCGTGCCAGTTTACCAAACTGGGTGATAGAGAAGCTACTCAAAGATGATTCTGTTGACATTACTCCTGAAGATGCATATGAATCACTAAGACGTCTTCAGAATCTCTATCGCGAAGAAGAGAAACACCCTCACAAGTTACAAACATTTCAACCATTTCTTTACACAGCTATAGCGAGGAAGACTCTGCGTTTGCAGAGTGACAAAACATCAATGGATCCACGAAAATATGATGAAGTGGAAAAATTAACAAAAATGACTCCTTTCCTCGTTGAAACAAGGTTGTCAAAGATTCTGCGTGTAGCAAAATCCGGTGCATATCAAGAGAAAAAAAATCAGATGGCCCATGAGGAACGCTGGCTATGTGAAGAGCTTGTAGAATTGCTATCTGGATGGCGCCAAAATGTGATGGAATAAACTATGAGTATTAGGGTCCTTAAATACAAAACCTGAAGAACTAGTAGTCAGAATAAATACAGTTATCCGATTGTTCCCAACTAAAATTCGAGGAGAAAAAAATGTCCAGTTACGATGAATCTCAAGAACGCTTCGAAGAGTTTCTTAGAACATACAAGGATGACCAAGGGTCTCTAATCTACTGGACTAAGGTTCAACAGATGTCAATTAATGATGAACTATCCCTGCCCATCGATTTCCAAGACCTAATTAGCTTTGATAACGTCTTCATGGCGCTTGCTGCAGAAGATCCATCAAAATTCATTGAAACAGTAAATAATGCTCTTGTAGCCGTTTTACGGGTTGAAGATCCTGACTATGTTAGCAGTATTGATACTATGTCACTCAAAGCCAGAATTACCAACTACTCAGAGCATGTTCCATTACGTGCAATCCGATCCAAACACATTGGGAAACTAGTACGTGTTAGTGGTATTATGATGCGAGCTAGTGAGGTAAAACCTCTTCTAGTTCAAGCAATGTTTCAATGTAGAATCTGTGATGAAAAAATCCCACAAACACAGGAAGATGGTAGGTATACTGAACCAGTAAGATGTCCACTATGTGATAAGAAAACCCCAATGAGACTCCTCGCTCAAGAATCCCAATTTCGAGACTGGCAGAAAGTCAGAATCCAAGAATCTCCTGATGAGCTACCTCCTGGACAAATGCCTCGTTCTATTGATATCATTTTTGAGGGAGACATAGTAGATATTTCTCGTCCTGGAGATTTAGTTAAAATAACAGGAATTCTTCAGACAACACCTGATTTTTCCAGAAGAGGAGGAAGATTGGCTACATTCAATATATTCATTGAGGCTATCGGTGTTGAAGTCACTGAAAAAGAACATGAACAGGTTGAGCTTTCTGAAGAGGATGAGAAGAAAATAATAGAACTTTCAGAGGATCCGTACGTACATGAAAGAATTATTGCATCTATCGCACCATCAATTCAAGGTCATGAAACTATAAAGGAGTCTATCGCCTTGCTGCTTTTTGGTGGTGTCAGTAAGACTCTTCCTGATGGAACAAAATTACGTGGGAAATCGAATATTCTCATGATTGGAGATCCTGGAACAGGAAAAAGTCAGATACTGAAGTTTGTTTCTGGTTTAGCTGTTCGAGCTCTATACACATCAGGAAAAGGTAGCAGCGCTGCAGGTCTTACAGCAGCTGTTATGCACGATGCTGATTCTGGGGCGATGACCCTTGAAGCTGGGGCACTTGTACTAGCAGACCAAGGTATTGCCTGTATTGATGAATTTGACAAAATGGACCCTACAGACCGGACTGCAATACATGAAGCAATGGAGCAACATACAGTCAGTATTGCAAAAGCAGGAATCATAGCTACACTCAATGCGCGAACATCAATACTTGCTGCCGCCAATCCCACCTTAGGTAGATACGAATCTTCATTGTCAGTTCAGGACAATATTAGACTTCCATTTACAATATTATCAAGATTTGACTTGATTTGGATCATGGTTGACACTATTGAGGCAACTAAAGACAGGGAACTTGCACAATTTATTCTAAATATGCATCAAATGAAGAAAGCTAAAAGTCCTCCTGAGAATCCTCCAGTATCACAAGATTTCCTAAAGAAATACATCGCTTATGCTAATCGCTATGTACTTCCTCAACTAACAACAGAAGCTGCAGAAGTTATTGAGAATTTCTATGTTGATTTACGGAAAAGTGCAGAAGGTGGAGCCGCAGTTCCAATTACTGCCCGACAATTGGAGTCCCTTGTACGTCTTTCAGAAGCTAGAGCAAGAATGGCACTGCAATCAAAGGTATCAAAAGAGGATGCTCAAGCAGCAATTAGGTTAATGGAAGATTCCTTACGAATGGTGGCCCTTGATAGGGTTACAGGTAAAATTGACATTGACAAACTTGTTTCAAAGATGAGTGCTTCTCAAAGAAGTTCTTCTGACGTCATTATCAAAGCAATCCGAGATATAGAGTCTGAAGGAACCTCTACGGTTAACAAAGATGCATTAATTCAAAGAGCTGTTTCTATGGGTCTTGCACGTGAACAAGCTGAAGACGTAATCGACAAACTTCTAGCAGAGGGAATACTCTATAGCCCAAGAGATGGTAAAATACGTCATTCTCAGAGTTGAATCTAAATTCTGGCTACTAGAAAATTGTGAGGAATTGTATGACACACCTAGAGGAACTTGCTATTAACAAGAAAGTAATCAGTCATCTTCAGAGTTTAGGGATAACGAAACTTTTCCCTCCTCAAGAACAGGCCTTTGAAACAGGAGTCTTAGAAGGTTCAAATCTTGTACTTGCAGTTCCTACCAGCTCGGGAAAGACGCTGGTTGCTGAAATTTGCATGTTGAAGGCAATACTAGACGGTCGTGGCAAAGCACTATACCTTGTTCCTCTGAAATCCCTTGCCCGTGAAAAGTATGCAGATTTCAAGAAGTATGAAGCATTAGGCATTACAGTAGCAATGTCAGTTGGGGACTACGATTCACCTGGGACAAAACTTGGAGAAGCTGATATTATCGTTCTCACAACAGAGAAAGCTGATTCCTTAGTCAGGCACAAGGTTGACTGGATTAATGACATCGGAATAATTGTAATAGATGAAGTCCATCTCATTAATGATCCAACAAGGGGTCCTACACTGGAGATGGTCATTGCAAAATTAATACAAATGTTAGGAACTCAAATTGTAGCATTGAGCGCGACCATTTCCAATGCTAATGATATTGCAGATTGGTTAGACGCAGCACTTGTAAAGAGTACTTGGAGACCTGTACCACTAAGTGAGGGAGTATATCTTGATGGTACTATTGATTTTGAAAATCTTGAAACAAATCAAAGATCAATAAAACACATCCCCCGTAATCGTAAGGAAGAACTAGCAGATGTTGTCTGTGATACGCTAGACGAGAGTGGTCAAGTACTTGTATTTGTATCAAGCCGAAAATCAACAATTGCTACAGCAAAACGACTTGCTCCTTTCCTTCGGAAATATCTCTCAGATGAAATACTGAAACATCTAATACAAATTGCAAAAAAAATCGGTAGCAGAGCTTCTGCACCTGAAATATCTAAAACACTGGGCAAATTGGTAGCTTCTGGTATAGCATTTCATCATGCAGGGCTTGATAACAACGAACGAGCTCTTGTAGAAGACGCTTTCAAGGATAACTTGTTGAAAGTAATTGTAGCAACCCCCACGCTTGCCGCGGGAGTCAATCTTCCAGCAAGAAGAGTCATAATTCGCGATTACCGACGTTTTGAACAGAGTCGTGGCAGTTATCCAATTCCAATTCTTGAATACAAACAGATGGCTGGTCGAGCTGGTCGACCCAAGTATGACAAATATGGAGAAGCTGTCCTTATTGCAAAAACTGAACACGAAAAGGATAATCTTGTCGATCATTATGTATTATCAGACCCTGAAGATATTTTCTCCAAACTCATATCACCTTCAGCTCTGAGGTCGCATCTTCTTGCGGCAATTACTACAGAATTAACGAATGATCGCAAAGAAATTGATGGACTCATTTCAAACACGTTCTTTGCCTGCACAGATGAACAACAGAAAATCGATCATCACGTTTCTTCAGCTATAGAATTCTTGAAGGATGGAAAACTAATCAAAACAACTCCCTCAGAATCATATACTGCGACCGCCTTAGGCACACGTACATCTCGGCTCTACATTAATCCACAGACTGCAATAATGTTCCGTGATATATTATCACAATTTGAAACTCATACTATTTTTGGTATCTTGCATATGATTTGCCATACACCAGATCAACCAGTGACCTACGTATCGCGATCTGAAATAGAGGATACTGAAGTCTTCATTGAAAATCATATCAATGAGGTTATGATTGAACCTCCAGATGAACTTGATACTACCTACACTGACTTCTTAGGAGAAGTAAAGACGACCAGGATACTTCAAGAATGGATTTCTGAAACCACTGAGAAGGATATTACCGAACGCTACAACGTGGGTATGGGTGATGTTCATAGATTTGTACGATCTGCAGAATGGTTAATTTATGCAGCTTCAGAAATCGCTCGTATAACAAACAATCCAGAACACATTTCATCACTGCGTGGAATCCGTTCAAGGCTCAAATATGGCGTACGTTCTGATATTTTGGAACTCGTAGGTTTGAGAGGAATCGGTCGAATTCGTGGACGAATGCTTCACAATCAAGGATTACATAATCTCACTGAACTATACCATGTACCAATTGAAGAGCTAGCAAGAATCCCAACAATAGGTACTACAATTGCAGAATCAATAAAGAAGCAGCTTGGAGTGGAGATAAAGTCAACCACGCCCCATATTGAACCCACAGACGAAACAGGTGATTATGACTCGATACAGACTCTGCTTGAAGATTTCGAATCAAAGTAATGGTGAGGTTTTAGTTACTTGTTCAATCAGAGCTTCGGTATATTGGGTACAAGTTTCACTTTCTGTATGATGTTCATTGAACTCAGAAACTGGTACACCACTCAACTCTTCGAGTAGATTCTGTGCACACATCCCCATTACATCCAGATTGTAACCGCCTTCTAAGAAACAGGTTAATTTTCCTGAGGTTTCCTTGGATGCAATCTGTTTGAGTCGACTATTCATCATTGCAAAACCCGTTGTAGTAAGACCCAGCGAAGTTAGAGGATCTTTATAGTGTGAATCAAAACCGACAGAAACAAGTATGAATTCTGGTTTGAACGATTCAGCAAGAGGTTCTATCACTTTTTTGAATGCCAAGTCGTAGGATTTATCCCCGGCACCTGGATACATTGCCAAGTTCAAAGTATATCCTTTACCTTCACCAGTTCCTATTTCATCAGGAAATCCTGATCCTGGAAAGAGGGTTCTACCATCCTGATGAAGTCCTACGTATAGTACTTGGTCTGAAGAATAGAAAGAATTCTGTGTACCATTTCCATGATGTGCATCATAATCAATTATCATGACACGGCTCAGTCCATGATTTCGAATGAGATGACTTGCAGCAACGGCAATATTGTTTATGAAACAGAACCCAAACGCACGTTCAAATTCTGCATGATGCCCAGGAGGTCGACACAAGACGAATGCATTCTCAGTGGTTCCAGCTACTACCCTGTCAACAGCTCCTATTCCACCACCTGCAGCTAATAATGCAGCTTCGAAAGTATAGCTATTTACAGCAGTATCTAGTGAATAGAAACCTCCTCCTTTCTCTGATTTTTCTTTTATTCCTTCAAGATACCGCTTACCATGAATTGCATAGACTGTATCCAAACTCGCAGGTTCTGGAGTGAATAAATTGAGCCGTTCATCTTCAAAGAGCCCTGCTTTCTCAGCATAATTCATTGCACTCTTCAATCTATCAGGGCCTTCTGGATGCCCTGCAGACATCTCGTGTTTTACAAACATATCATGATAAACAAGATCGGTTACCATCTGTACAGGTCTCCAATTCTAAGAATGGTTTGATACCATCTGATAAATTTGAAGGATAGAAAGCATTTCATGTTATTGTTAGAACACGTGTTCCAAATTTTGACTATGAGGCAATCTTTATCTTGGAATCACACAACGGCCTAATTAGCATGGGTCGGTAGTCTAGCTTGGTATGATTCTTGCTTGGGGCGGCTTAGGACTTGCGCCTCGAGTCACAGATTGCAAGAGACCGGGAGTTCAAGTCTCCCCCGGCCCACCATTCATTCTTTTCCTACATTCATCTCAAGATATGTGCCAAAGTGTTTCATAAATAGGACCTGAAGGAGTCAAAGTACTCTTTTTCAGATTGAATTTTGATATAGTCATCATACCTATTGATTCGTTTATCAAACCATCAAGATTGTTAGTGAGTTTCTCAGCATCTTTGATATAACGAACTCTTGCGATCGTAGCATGTGGAGTGAATTTCTTCCTTTCCGATTGATATCCCAATTCTTCCAAATGCGAATCTATCTCCGCTTTTAGATAACATATACGATCAGCATTCTGAGTCACACCTATCCATATCACTCGGGGTCTTCGATTATTAGGAAATGCTCCTACTCCATGTACCTTAATTTCAAAAGGTTCTATTTCTATTTGGCTTAGACATGATTCAATCTCATCAATTTTTGTCAGTGACGTATCTCCAAAGAATCTCAACGTGAAATGGACATTTTCAATTTCAACTATTTTCATCTTGGCTAGATTGGTATCTAATTTGTTCTGAGTTTCAGAAATATGCGGAAATAGTGCTTGATTCTCTATATCGATACTTAGAAAGGCTCTGACAATTTCACTCACTTGTACCACCACATCTTGTTATTCAATACAAAATCTAAGATGTAGGTTATGGTTCTAAGATAACTCTTAAAGGTCTACCACTGAACGATGCTTCGGTGACTATCTAAACATTGACAAAACGAAAAGATTCCAGCATAGAAATTCATACTTCTCCTAAAGAAAGCTCGAAAAAAGCCACAAAGAAGAGAAATATTGAGGTCCCCAGCACAAAAAGTATAGTTCTAAGAGACATGGGATACCCTTTCAGAGTCAAGGGAGATCCAAGATCAACAGGTCTAGAGATTGATAGTGAGGAGCTCTTTGCGGACTATGCTCGTGAGCAATGGATGGGAACAATTGTGCACCAAGGACTCTACCTATTTGATCGATATATCATGCCTGACTATGCTTTCCAAGTATTGGAAGTTGTACCCGAAGAATCTATCATCTCAAAAGATACTAAAATCCATCTACAATCTCGGTCAGTTGTTACAGAATCTACGTCAACACGTTTAGTTACTCTCAATGAGGTTGTAGGTCATGAACCCATAAAACGAAAGTGCAAACTCATACTCGAGTATCTTCTAAATCCAGCTAAATTTGGAGAGTGGGCACCTCGTGCGATTTTATTCTATGGTCCTCCTGGAACTGGAAAAACAATGACAGCTCAAGCTGTTGCTAATCAAGCTGATGCCAAGATATTCTTCGCCAAAGCCTCTGATTTGATTGGAGTTCATGTTGGTGATGGCGGTAGGAGAATTAGTGCGCTCTTTGATGATGCACGAAAGAATTCACCAAGCATCATTTTTATTGACGAACTTGATGCGATTGGGCTGGCTCGTTCATTCCAATCGATTCGTGGTGATGTATCAGAAGTTGTAACCGCACTATTAGGAGAGCTAGATCAAACTGCTGAAGCATCTGGAGTTGTTGTCATTGGTGCAACGAATGCCTTACCATTAATTGATCCTGCAATCAAGAATCGCTTCGATACGGTCTTTGAATTTGCATTGCCTAACATTGAAGAAAGACTTGGTATACTTCAATATTATAGCAAACGCTTACCGCTAGAGATTGAGATTGATCTACAAGAAGTTGCTAGGATGACTGAAGGTCTATCTGGTAGAGACCTGCGAGACCGTATTCTTAAAGAATCACTTCATATTGCAATCACTGATGAATCAAGTACTATAACTTCAGAAATAGTTAGAGGAGTATTAGACAAGATAAAAACTAAGAGTAGCCCTAATTATACTATTTAGAGAATAAAGTGATTGAGTGGTGGATGATTACACTGAAAATTATAATTATCACAGGTATGCCCGGAGCTGGAAAGAGCGAGGTGGCTAACGCATTTCATAATGCTGATATTCCATTAATTATCATGGGTGATGTTATCCGTGAAGAAACTAGAAATCGGGGATTAGAAGAAAACCCTGAGAACACCAAGAAAGTCATGCTCGAACTAAGGGAGATACATGGTCTGGGCGCAATAGCTACTCGTTGTCTTGATAGTCTTCGTAAACATGAATCAGATATCATAGTAATAGAGGGTTGCAGAAGTATTGCTGAGATAGATGTCTTTGATGATTATGCAGAAGAAGTAATAGTGGTCTGTGTACACTCATCTCCCAAGATACGATTCTCTCGTTTACAAGAGAGAAACCGTGAAGATGCTCCTTCAAACTGGGAGGTTTTCAGGGAACGTGACATTAGAGAGTTATCAGTTGGCTTGGGCGGAGTCATTGCACTAAGTGATATCATGTTGATTAACGAAGAAAACATTGACAAGATAAGAAATTCCTCAATGGAACTTGTAGAGAAGCTGACTTGAAATGAAATCTACAATCCGATGTTTAGTTCATCCTACAGAGGATATCCAAAGAGTTGAAGCGGCAATAGAGAACATTCTTGGTCCAATTACTCTCTCAAGGACAGAATTAGATGAATTTACAGAAATACATTCAACTGAAACTGATAAGACCTGTTTCGCAATACTGAAACAATCCATTCATGATAAGAGAATACTTGCTGCTGTAAGAGTACGACTTCTAAAGAATCTTGACGAGTTTACAACATACATTTTTTTTGGTAAACAGGCTGCATATAGAGGAAAATTGAGACTAATCGATAATACCCATGAAGATCCTCCACTTGGCTCGATAGAAATAAAATTCGATTTCAAATCGGAATCTCAATTTGAGGAATTTCTTGATTGGTTCAGTCCGCGTACAAAAGATGGACGGATAATCACCTAGGTTTGAACTGTTACAATTTCTCGAATCAGTCCACTATGAACTTTCATTCTAAGTTGACGGACAACTGTGAGACCTGCATTCTTGACACTGTGGGACAATTTCATCTCACTGTCACCACAAAGGCACAGGCACTCTCCTTTTGATTCGAGAATTGAATCAACATTTTCCAATAACGATTCTACAAGTTTGATAGCCCTGTTACCTCTAGTAGAACTAGCACGCCCATAAGGCGGATCTGTAACAATACGATTTACAGATTTGATAGGGAGGTGTTGAGCATCTCCTTGAATTATTGAATACTTTACACCAATCCCGTTTAGATTTCTTATTGCTCCGACTAATAATTTCCAGCTTAAATCAATTCCAATAACAGAAGCTCCAATATGTGAGGCTTCACATAGTATTCCACCTCCGCCACAGAATGGATCAAGTACAATATCACCAACCCTAACCCCTGCAAGATTACACATCACTCTAGCTAAGGTACTATTCATCATACTTGGATGGAAGAATGTTTTCTTGCCTGGTTCCCTGTTTCTTAATAACGCCCGAAGCCTAGACGTACTAGATTTACAAACTAAAATACGGTTAGACAATATTAGAACCAGAATCTGAACTGAAGGACTTCTAAGATTGACCCTGGCACCAGTAACTTTTTTGATATGTGCACCAAGAACTTTCTCTATCTGCAATCTCATTCCTAAATCATTATCTACATCCACACATAGCGTCTTGACTGAGAACTCATCCTGTTTATTGATATTGACGACCCATTCATCATCAGAGATTTCTTGAGTTATTTTGTTAACTGAATCAGATTCATACAGAATAATGCCCGCCATCTGAACAAGTGCAGCTCTCTCTAAAAGAAAACCTGTCGGATTAACTGGCATAGTTATTTTGGCTAAACGCCCTTGCCAGATTAATTCCTTATCATCTGGATATTGATTCAATAATACCTCTACTTCTGCCTTGGCTAGTTCAACATTCTCCCCTGAAATATAAGCAAAGTAGGCAGTCAAGCCATCATCCCTACTCGTACAGATTATCTCCACCAGAAAATACTCGCTGTAATTCGCCATAGAGGATATCAAATCCTGTCATATCTTTGGCGGAAACGGGTATAGTACCGGTTACTGTGTCTAGATTTTCAAGCATCTCAAGAATAGATTTGGAATACTCTCTGACGAGACCGTCTGCAGATTGATCTAAAGCATCTCCAAGAAGATACACCTCTTCTCCCCATTGAACGATTTCCTCAACTTCGTCCTCAGTAAGAATGTCTGGTTTGCTGAGTAAAGCTTGTTGAGGTAATCCAAATCGAATATTAATTGATACACCAAGAAGCATTGAAGAGAGATAACCTGTTGCAGTCCTAGCAATATTGGAATCAAGAAGATACAATGATACTGCAGGATCATCCCCTCTAAGCCCGGACACCATTAGTGGCCCAGAGTTCCGATATGCAAACAACTCCATCTGTCCCGGACAATCTACAAGGACATAGTCTCTCTCAGTTTCAATGATTTCTTCTCGCAAATCATCAACGTGTCCAACAGCCATATCCAGTGAAGCAACGAGTGCACCATTGGGTCCAAGTCCAAACGTTCTCATCACTTCACCATAGTCCACATATTCTCTGATGTCTACATCACTTGTATATGGTGGACTTTCAACTCCGGGATCTAAATTAACAACTGTCACGCTCAAATCTGACCCCACAAGCCATTTCTCTAATGATGCTGTAAGCAAAGACTTCCCGGAACCTGCAGTCCCAACTAGAAATATGAAAAACATTGATAGAACCACGATGATGTGACAAATTACCCTCTTTGAGTTCTTCGGTAGGTATGTTAGTTATTCCAACTCCAATCTCATTCTACACAAGTCTTATCTACAATCTAAGAAATCAGAGTCCTATGGACTCAAATGAGGCACTTCAAAGGCTTGCAGAAGCAATGGCTGGTGAGATTTGTCTCGCAGAGAATGATCCAGGTGCAATTATGAGAAGATGGCGAGAACGGTTTGACATCTCACAAAAGAGTCTTGCAAAACATCTCAGTGTTTCACCATCGGTAATAAGTGACTATGAGAGCGGGAGGAGAAAATCTCCAAGAGTTGACACAATCAAACGATTCGTCGAAGGTCTCATAGAAATGGATGCGGAAGAGGGTGGAAGAGTTGCGGTAGCACTTGAAAAACTGATAGCTCCAGAAATAGCATCAGATGCAATTCTTGATAGTAGAGAATTTGGATTTCCTGTTCCTTCTAGATTGCTAGTTGAGCATCTTGATTGCAATGTGCTCACTCATCATAATCTGCTTGATAGAGATATCTATGGATACACAGCCCTTGACAGTATTCGAGCCATAGTGAGTCTAACACCACAACAACTTCTGAGATTATACGGTGGTACAACACAACGGGGTGCAATCCTAACAAATGTATCAACCGGAAGATCTCCAATGGTTGCCATCAAAGCAAGTCAGATTAGTACATCAGTAGCAGTAAAACCTGCTGTTGTAATTCTTCAGGGAGTTAAAGAGCTGGACCCACTAGCTGTAAAGATTGCAGATAGCATTCATGTCCCACTTTGTGTTTCTGAAATCACTTCAACTGAAGATTTAGTACGTGAAATTAGAGCTTTTGACCCACAGATGTAACCAACTACAGATGAGTGATTGAAATGGAATTTGTGATGGAAATCAATGACCCTATTCATGACTTCATTGGTATCACCAATGTTGAAGCCAAAATAATAAACTCTGAAACTTATCAGAGATTAAGAAGAATAAAGCAATTATCTGGAGCTCATTTTGTTTATCCAACTGCTGAGCATACTCGTTTTGGTCACTGTATAGGAGTCATGTTTCTAGCAGGTCGTACTGGCAAAAAACTTCTGGATAAACTAAAACTAGGGAATGATGTACTTCAAGAAGTCCGGTTGGCAGGTCTGTTACATGATCTAGGCCATGGTCCATTCAGCCATGTCTTTGAGGAATCACTTCTTGAGAAACAGGGAAAGAATCATGAAGATGTAACAGAATGGCTAGTACTAAAAAGCGAAGTTGGAGAAATTCTTGAAAATGAAGGTGTTTCAAAGAAACGAATAGCAGACTTGGTCCGTGGTCGTAGAACCCGTAAATATGATGGAGTTGTGAGTGGTATTGTTGCAGGACAAGTAGATACTGATAAAATGGACTATCTAATTCGTGATTCATTCTATTGCGGGGTCAATTATGGACTAGTAGATATTCACCGCCTAATAGACAGTCTTGATGTTTCTAGTGATTATCAGCTATACTTCGATATAGCAGCTAGAGGAGCTCTAGAAGCATTCCTTGTAGCACGATATGAGATGTTTCTGAATGTGTACTACCATAAGACGGTGCGTAGTATTGAAGTGATGTTAGTCAAACTCATCAATGCAGCAGATAACGTACTAAATTTGACAAACTTCAAGACTCCTGAAGAATTCCTTATTCTTGATGATATGTCATTAGTATCAATGGTGCGAGAAATCGATCCATCTGAATCAGAAGATGCAAAAGAAGCATCAAATATGATGAATCTCTTGGATTCACGAATTCTCTACAAATCTGTATTTGAGAAAGTACTTCATACTGAAGATAGATTTGTATCAAAGGTCTTCACAAAAAAGAAAGTACGTGAGAGCATAGAGGAAGAAATAGCTTCAATTGCGAGAGTCGAAAACCACGAGGTCATTGTTGATGTTCCTACTTTGCCATCAGTCCCGTATAATCCTCATCAATTAGACCCAATGGAGATTGCTATCTTTGAAACCATTGATGGCAAAAAGGTCGCTCGCAATCTTTCTGACTATTCAAATATCGCAGCGATGATGAAAGGCTATCTGGATGTAATTCGTGTTTACACATTCGAGAAAAACAGAGCAAAAGTTGGCAGAGCCGCACGTGAAGTATTCCAAGAGGTTCCAGATACAGCCCTAATTCACATGTAGACTCCGCCATACTCACAAGTCATCATTCTGTGTGGAGATTATATAGTACGGATTGGATTCTACATTGAACAATCTAGTTCTCTGGGGCTGAGAGCACTTGAGCGATGAATTGACTGAAACCTTACAGAACATCAAAACGATAACTGGCGTTGAAAACGTAGTTTTAATCCAAAAAGACGGTCTTCCTGTAGCAAGTGCAGGAGTATGGTTTAGTAAGGAAGAGGTTTTTGCAGTAGCATCTTCGACCTGTGCGATTTTTGGGGTTGCTAAGCTAATTCATGGTGATTTCAAATATCTCTTGATGGAATCTGAAACATCCAAAGTGTTTCTTGCATCTCTTCCAAATGATTCTGATTACTTCCTTACAGTTACTACCGCCCCAAGAGTGAATCTTGCAGCTCTGTTTATTGAGATGAAGGACAATCTGTCACGATTATCATATTTACTAAGGCAACATATCGATGGAAGGCTTCCACCGCTTAGATCCTATAGTTCCGATGAAACAAGTCGTGTACTTGAAGGATTTGCTGTTGCAGAAGGTCGAGCCACAACATATGGAACGTCACGGTCTATTATCTCACTTGATAGGTCACAAGCACTAAGTCTGAGAGCTCTTCTTCGACAAGTACATGATTCAATCCCCAATATTGGTTCTGTATTCCTATCATTGAGCGGTGGTGTAAGAGTTTCTTTAGAAGGATTCACAAATGATCGGCTTGCCGCAATGTCGTTTGCATTGCATGATGCCTCAGAAAGGGTTGTGAGAACTCTCAGGAACAGTTCTCTACAAACCGTTATGTGTGAAACAGATACAACTCGACACTTCATCTATTCAGTACCTAATGGTGTATTTAGCCTCTGGGTTGACAAAGATAGTCAGAAGCTTGGTCTTATGAGACTACTATTGAAACATTACATAGAAGAGATTCGACGAGTCCTTTCTTCCGTTTCTATGGTCAAACCAGCTGTTCCTGATGACCTAAAGGAGCTACTTCTAGCAGGAAGCTCCGATGGAGGTCTACTCATGACGAGGAGAGACAAATGACATACTCGATACTACGCATTATTGAGCTAATGGACAATCAATTTCCATTGCTACTTAACTCCGTCTTAGAACGAACACCTGTGATTGTAGCAGGTGAAGATATCGAACTTGTGGACGATATCACAGAGAGTCTTACAACACTCTGTCCGCACCGGCATAAACTGGTCTTTTGGAGAGATTTTACTTCAGAGCCAGAGATTCTTTCAGTCTGGGAAGAAGAGAAACACAACTATGAGGTTAGTAGAACCGTTGTTTGTGGGTTATCTGGAAATCTGAGGTTAGCTCTGGACCGAATCTCTCGTTTTGCAGGTTGGATTCTAGCTATACCATTAGGTTCTACTGTTCTCGGTGTTCAAGTGAATGAGAAGACCCTTGAAGATGTTACAGCTCATATCTTGACTAACTCAGCCAACTGCGGGATACTTAGAATCACTTCTCCATCATCAATGACATTTACTCTTGTAAAACAAATTGACAGCAGTCTTGATGTAGAAAAGAAGGCGGTCAATAAAATTCTGATTAGGAAAAAGCAATCTTTGGAGAGAATCCGTCGTCTTTTGACGAAATCACTTCGAGGCACGAATGTACCAGATCATATTGTAACGGCAGTACTAAAATTAGATGATGAATCTGAGAAACTCACACAAGATGTATTTGAAGAGGAAATCAATAATTATGTCCATGCCGCACGTAGAGCAGTAACACTACTCTCCCGAATCAGACTTGCCAGAGAGCTTGGTGCATCTACAACTTTAACAGAAAGAAATCTCTATGAAGCAATTGGATGGGATGGTGGAGAGCTAACCGATTTAATCCGTTTTATCAGAGCAGAATGGCATGAGGATTTCTCAGATTGTGTGAAGATGGGCACGCTATCGGGACTAGGGGCATGGGTTGACAGTATGTGGGGTACATGAATTAGAGGGGAATTAATACATGATTATAGATTATGGCAATCGAACTGTTGGTCTCAAGATAGTCTTTTTTGGGCCGGCAATGAGTGGAAAAACGACCGCAATCCGATGGTTATTCTCGTCACTTGATTATGCAGATAAATTGACATCAATTGAAAATACTGTTGGCAGAACAATGTTCTGTGATTTTGGTACTATTCCCTTTCCCCTCAATGAAAATTGGACTGTTAATGCTCATGTTTGGTCTGCCACAGGACAGGATTTCTACAGATCTACTCGAGAAGTAGTACTTGTAGGTGCTGATGGTGTGATATTCATGGCTGATTCTCAAACAACTCTTTTAGATGAAAATCTAGCGAGCTGGAATGAGCTTATGTCAATGATTACTGAAGAAGAACGACCATTACCGGTCGTTGTATGTCTTAACAAACAAGATTTACCTGGAACACTTCAAGAAGAACAACTCAGAGAACATCTAAGGTTACCTGCCTCTGTACCTGTATTCAGAAGCATTGCTAAAAATGGCCATAATATCCTAGAAGCCTTTCAATACATATTCCAAGCTGCTATGAGAGCAAGTGTAGTTGCTAAGCCCATCTCATGAAGGATTTAACCAAATCTTCCTGAATATTAGCGAACGATTTATACGAAGTGCTGTGACAGCAGCCGCAGTTAGAAGAAATGCATGGATATTATATCTGGCATATTGAGGCGATTATAATTGACTTCAACTAATAATAGTTCAAGATTAGTCTTCATTACTGGTGGGGTTCTCTCCGGTATTGGAAAAGGTGTAACAACTGCGTCAATTGCCAAATTATTGCAATTCAGAGGATATAGTATTCGAATAATCAAAATTGATCCATACTTGAACATCGATCCTGGTACCCTCAACCCAATAGAACATGGCGAAGTATTTGTTACAGATGATATATGGACATTTAGTCCTGTAAAAGGGTTTGACTTTAAGATATCCGAGATTGACCTTGATTTTGGTACGTATGAACGTTTTACCGGTATGGAAGTCCATCCATCCCAAAATATCACATCAGGACAAATCTACATGTCAGTCATTCTTGAAGAGAGAAAGGGAGGATTTCTTGGAAGAACAGTTCAGATAATTCCGCATATTACAGACCGGATTAAACAGAGAGTTTGGGATGTTATCAACAAGGACCCTGTTCCTGATGTATTATTAGTTGAAATCGGTGGTACAGTTGGAGATATAGAAGCAATGCCATTTTTGGAAGCTGTTCGTCAGCTTATTCAAGAGGTGGGACGAAATCGAGTTGCAGTTGTTCACGTCACTTTAGTTCCTTACATGAAATCTGTGGGTGAATTCAAAACAAAACCTACGCAACACAGCGCGAGAACATTACAGAGTTTGGGTATTCAGCCAGACATAATGATATGCAGATCTGAGATGCCATTATCCCCCCCAGCTAAAGAGAAAATTGCCCTTTTCTGTAACGTTCCTGAGGAACAAGTTATTTCGAATCCAGATATCCCTATAATCTATCAACTTCCCTTGTCATTCGAAGAAGAAGGTCTTGGAGAGATTCTCGTCAATCACTTCGGTCTAGAATCTCGGAATCCTGATACTCGTTCTTGGCATGAAATTGTCCAATCATTTGAGAATCCAAAAGAAAAAGTAGTAATCGCAATGCCCGGGAAATATACAACGTTAGGTGATTCTTACAAGAGCATCAATCAAGCACTCAGTCATGCTGCTGCTGTATGTAATACTCAAGTCGAGATAAAATGGATTGCAACTGAAGATCGAGCAACAGAAGAAAGTCTTCTCGAAGACCTTTCAGATGTTGATGGTGTATTGCTCACACCCGGGTTTGGAGAACGTGGTGTTGAAGGTATGATTTGTGCAGCAACATTGACTCTATCTTCAAAGATTCCTCTGCTAGGAATTTGCTATGGTGCCCAATTATCTACGGTAGCCTTTGCAAGAAAAGTAATGGAATGGAATGGCGCCAATACCACAGAAGTAGATCCAGATAGTCTCTATCCTGTTGTAGATCTTATGGATGAACAGAAGATTACAGAGGATAAAGGTGGCACCATGCGACTTGGTGGTCACGAAGTTGTGATAGTTAAGGGGACACGACTCCATGAAATATACGGTCGAGACCGTGTCCAAGAGCGATTTAGACATCGTTTCCATCTTATTGAGAGATATCTTAGCAAGATGAATGAAAAAGGACTCAAGGTATCTGCATATGATACCACTAACAAAATAATCAATGCAATTGAACTTGCTGACCACCCCTTCTGGATTGGTGTTCAATACCATCCCGAGTTCAAATCACGTCCTGGGAATCCACATCCACTTTACTTGGGTCTTATTAGAGCCGCTCTGGCATATAAAAAGGTGAGAGTGAAGAACTAGTGGATAAAAATCTCGACAAGCTATTATCACAACTCGTTGAAGAGATAGAGCGAATCGAGACCACTAAAAACCAATTTGGCAAGGTCATGGAACGTATCAAAGATACAATCAATCTAGCTAAGTTTCCAGCAATAGCGTCCAGTATTATTGAATCTGATTTTACAAAAAAGATTGAACCCACTAGTCTATCTGGTTTGAGAATTGCAGGTATAGATGGAGGCTTAGTTCGTAGACGCTTTAGATCCATGGACCTTCTTTTGACAAGGGGTATTGCAGTCATTTTCCAATTTGGACCAGAAGAAGGTCCCAGTGTAGACTTCTTTCCTGATCCATTTCCTGAACCTCAAATTAGACCAATGATGCTTACACTTTCTAGCGCAGAATTGGATCAACTTTCATCACTAGAAAGGGTAGCAACGGAACTCAGGGTGACTCTCGCTGTTCTCGAAGAATTTCATACAGATATCATTCTTGTTGATGGATCACTATTCTATCATCCAAGAGACCGACCTCAAACCGGATCTGTTGTTTTTGAGAAGTTCCAAGAAGTTCTTGCATTATACAAACAACTGTACAACAAGGCCAGAAAGAAAGGAACTACTCTTGTTGGAATTGTAAAAGACAGCAAATCCAGCAGAGTTACAAACCTCTTAGGAGACATTCTTCCACACATCATTCGAAAGCCTGCAATATTTGAACTGATGCAGGGCGTTGATTATCGTTGGCTCTTGAAAATTACAAGAGATTGTGATATTCTCGATACTTATTTGGAAGAAGGTGAGCGTTCTTTCATCTTCAGGTACTCATCTGAGCTGCAGATCAATTCAAATCCACTTTCTGAAGAAATTTCAAATTGGGCGTCATCAATATGGGTTACATATCTAAAGACTGCTAGAGATGATCTCCCTCTAAGAATAGAAATACTAACTGATGGAACTTCTGAAGATGTGTGGAAGGTCGATCGTGCACTAGCTGCGATACTCCCCCTTTCTTGGCAACACCCAGAATATGGTATTCCTGCACCTATTCTTGAAGCTGATACTAGGGCTAAAATATCATTGAATGAAACACAATTGATTGTTGACAGACTAATGGCGCTCTCAGGTCTCACATATACATCCTTAGAGAAGAGACGATCCAGAAATCCTTTCGGAGGAGGCTAATTACTATTGACAGAGTATGAAATGACTGCTAGACTTGGAACTGTTATCAGTACAGACAAAGGACCCAGTGTTTTGGAATTCTCCTTTGTTTTAGAAGGTGGTCCAAAGGAAATCATTGCACGACGGGGAGAATTTGTGTCTGTTGTGACAGATAATGGAATTGTAATTGCCCGAGTTCAGGATTTACTTCGCACAAATCGATATTACCAACATGCTGAGGCTGTTCGAGAATATCAATCGAGGGGAGAACCATTACGAGCAATATTCCCTACAGATAGATGGCAGTATACAATTGCAAAGACAAGAGTTCTAGGACTATGGGTTGAGAATCGAACGGCACGTCCATATTTTGCAGTATCTCCAGGAGCAGTAGTCAGAAGAATCGATGAAGATACACTTTCTGCGTTTCTCAAACTGGATAACAAAGAGGGTTTGCGTCTTGGAAACCTTGCATACCATAGTCTAGAATTTACACCATCAATCAATCGACTATTATCGAAACATCTTGCCATACTGGCAATGAGCGGAGCTGGAAAATCTTACTTCATTTCAGTTCTACTTGAAGAAATCCTTTCGCGGAAGAAAGAACAAGGTCGACTTTCTGTAGTGGTTGTAGATGTACATGGCGAGTACTCTTACCTCAAGGATGTCAAACCGAAAGATCTTGGACTTTCTGATAATGAGTTCCAAGTTGAGCACATAAGAGCTTCTCATATCCAAATACCAGTTCAATCACTTGCTGCTGAAACCATAAGCTCTCTTGTCGCCGATATGAGTTCAATTCAAGTGCGTGATCTCAGACGAGTCATCTCTGAAATGCGAGGGACCATGAAAGATGGATATACCCTTGCGGATATTGTAACTCACGTAAGAGAAAATGAAACAATCAGTAAAAATACGAGAGAAGCACTTGTTGGATGGCTAATCAATCTTGATGACACACGTCTTTTTGGGAAGAGCTCTGTTCCTGATGTAAAAAGCATTGTAAAACCAGGAAAAATCACTTTAATCGACCTTAGTGATTTCATTAGTTTGAAGAAAAAACAGATAGTCGTTGCTCATTTAGCAAGCGAACTCCTCTATCTTAGAAGAAGAAATGAAATACCACCAGTATTATTGATATTAGAAGAGGCTCATCAATTTTGCCCAGAGAGTCGCCATGAATTAGCTCTTCCCAAGAGCCGTATTGAAACCATCGCCAGAGAAGGTCGAAAATTCCATGCACTTCTATGTCTAATATCTCAAAGACCCGTTAAATTATCAACAACGGTTCTTAGCCAATGTAGCAATCAAGCTATTCTACGATGTACGAATCCATATGACTTGGAACACATTGGTAGATCAAGTGAGGGTATCGATCGGCCATCATTAGATGCAATCACTACACTTGAGATTGGAGAAGCTCTATTCGTTGGAGAAACAGTGTCCGTTCCAACTTTTGTAAAAATAAGGCAACGAAAATATGAACCTGATGGATTGACATTGAGTCTTACCGAAGCAGTGAAACGAGCTGATAAATGACACCCCTCCCCGCAAGCCTGATAAGACCATAAATTGAAATCATTAGTGGAATAATCTGGGGGCTTCAAGTCCTTGAACGATGACGAATTGAATGATATCCGACAACTAATCGACTATATGCAATCCAGCCTAGTTGAGCTCTTTGACCAGTTACGAGAATTGAGAGAACGCCTTCATCTAGTCACAGGACTCCCTGCTGATATGCCTCCTTCTATTGTACCTCTATTCTCTGAAGTGAAACCATTAAATGACACAATTGAATCAGAACTTTCCTCTGATTCAACAAAGGAAGATATTCCAAATCCCGATACAAATTCCAACTCAGAACCAACGCTTCAAGAAAGCACAGATACTACTGATGAAAAAAGTCCCATCACTGAATCTTCGGATTCAAGTTCATCGAATGCCAAAGTAAGTAGAGTTCTTGATCCCATAGCTCTTGAACTGAGGACTGGAGAGGCAACCGCAGACATAATCCTCGAATATCTTCAGGCTGCAAAGGAATATCTTATTGATGATGATGAGAAAAAGGAAAAGGTCGCACGTGATATGGATATAGTCCTGAATTTCTTAAAAGCACGGGGAAAACGGGCAATCAGGACTGAAGAGCGAGATAATATTCTGAAAAGAATACATCGCTGGAAAGCCCATCTTGTCAGTTAAACAAGCTCTCCAGCTGAATAGAATTAGTTGTAACCAGTTCAATCCAAGTCAATAGTGATACGTTTCACTTTTGTCTTTGATATCTTTTTCAGACCATGCTGGCCTGGTTCATACCTACATTCTAACAAACCAGCTTCGTACAAGATTTTAATCTGTGCACTTGCATTAGCCTCTGTTCCACCAAGGTGACGAGCTACTCGTGTTACATCTTTTTCTCCTTGAAGAAGAAGGTGTAGTATTTTTAGCCTAGTCCCGGATGATAGAGCGCGTCCAATCTTAAGTATTGCATCTTTGTTATCAATTTGTAGTGTTTCGGACAGTTGTTGCACCTCGAGAAAGTCTTGCCGTGTTGCTCAAGCGCGCCTTTATTATACTTGTTGTTTGAGGAGCATAATGATTCTACAGATAACCACCAAGACAAATAGCTTGATAGCCAGTTCAAAATATTACTTTCTGAGTGAGTGCTGAACCAAATGGACGATGACAATGTATTCATCATTGGTTTCGATATTCTACCATCACACAGTCCAAGGTCTAAAAAGACTCCAAAGTTTGCATGTGTGATAATGCGTGATGGGGTCATCCTCAATGAATATCCTGAGATATCGCGAGGCGCACTTTTGAAACTGACTCGAGAAATAAATCCAAAATGGCTCTGCACAGACAATATCTTTGAAATAGTCCCTGATAGCAAGTCTCTATTTGGCTTGGTTGATAGAATTCCTACTGAAACACGGATAGTTCAAGTGACTGGTATTCCTCCACGACAAATAGCTCTCAAAATATTGGCTAAACGCCATGGTCTCAATGTTAAAGGTAAACCTAATGCATTAGAGTCTGCTCGCCTCGCAACCCAACTTGCTTCTAGAGGTGTAGGCCATTCACTGGAATGTTTTAGTGAGCAAAGTGAGATTAAGGTATCACGTGGTAAGAAACCAGGACGTGGCGGTCAGAGCGCTAACAGATTCAGGCGAAGAATTCATTCAGAGATTCAACAGATGACACGCTTCATAGAGTCTCAACTAAAGGAAGAAAACATAGATTATGACATTGATATACGAAAATCAGATTTTGGATATTCAAGTGCTCGTCTGGTGACTAGCGCCCCTCTTCCTGTTATTCGAAGTTTGGTTGAAACAAAGAAAAGTGGTGATTGGAAAGTCCTGATCTCGCCTGTTCGGAAACGTGTAGAATTTATACCTATTGAAACTAAATCAACAACTCCCAGTACAAAAGCTAAATATTTCATACTCGGAATAGATCCTGGAACAACCGCGGCATATTGTCTTCTTTCTTTGGATGGACGAATACAAGTACTGAGAAGCAGAAAGGGGTTAACTAGGGCTGATATGATACGCGAGGTCTATGAAAAAGGTATACCTGTTATGATTGCTTCTGACGTACCGCAAGTGCCTCATTTCGTAGAGAAGATTGCTAGCACAGTCAATGCCACAGTATACACACCACAAAAACCAATCCCAGTTTCCGAAAAGCAAGAATTGGCAAGAGAATATTCTGATGAAATTCGAGTACGGAATGCCCATGAACGTGATGCTCTGACAGCAGCTGTATTTGCATATCGCTCAATACAATCAAAATTACAACAGATAGATCGAATGGTTCGAGAGGAACAACTCAAGATAGATCGAAATCATCTGAAAGCTCTAGTGATTAAAGGGACATCAATCAATGAAGCACGTGCAACATTGGAGCGTGTAGACTCTGAGGTACTTGAAACTATTCCCGAAGAACAACCACAACCAGAAGAGGAGTTGACACAAGAGCGCTTTGATGCACTTTGGGTTAAAACTGAGCAGTTATCTCTTGATAATAGTCTACTTACTGATAACGTAGATGATCTCAAACGATTCGTAGAGTTTCTCAAATTTCGCGAGAGTGAACTATCTGATAGTCTAGATATTATTAATCAAGAGAACTATTGGAAGATAAAACGTGATAGAGAGGTTGCAAAATCAAAAACCGCTCTAAAGAAAGCACAACGAGAAACTGAGCGCCTTGACAAACAGATGAAGACCTTGAAATCTAGACTTGAGTTGCTAAAGGGAGTAAAGCATCTCGAAATGCGTGGAGATATGCTCGCTGTCAAAGTGATTCCTCAATTTACTCGTGAAAGTATAGCAGAGTACAATCAAAAAGTAGGCCTAAAACAAGGGGATATCATCTTGTTTGAAGATGCTTCAGGAGGAGGCCCTCAAACTGCAGGTATACTCATTGAACATGAAGTACGTGCTTTGGTTATCGATACACCCTTGTCTCATCTTCCTAGAGATGAATTGGTAAAAGCAGTAATCCCTGTTATTGATGCAAAAGATGTGGAACTGCAACGAGTTGATGAGTTTGCATATATTAGTCGTAAAAAATTTGACAAGGTTTTCCATGTATTCATCAAAGATGTTCGTGAACAAGCCCGATTGAAAGGTGAGGAACAGCTAGTAGAGCTGGTAGAAAAATACCGCAGAGAAATTGAACGATAATGCTTACTTAGGTTATCTGAATCCAGAGGATATTATTGCCCCTGATTAAAACTTGACCATACTTTGCTCTTGTTTCATCATTCTCAAGTTCTTCGGCATCAGCAAGTGTGAGATTCATATACATATCACATCTTGTCAAGTGTCCTCGGAATATTCTCTGATCCTTGAGCTTGACAGAAATAACCTCATTTAGTTGCTGTTCAAGAGCTTTAATGGGCATTTTCTCGGACACATAGTGCACCTATTAAGAGAGGCCATTTGTGAGTATTATAAAGCCTTTGCTACATGAGGTATATTTTTTGAGCTTGAGCGAAAGAGTCAATTTGAAATGACAGTTCACTCACATTAGAAGATTGATAGATCGAGGTAAGTATGATGGTACTAATTTGTCTGGGACTTGAAGGCACTGCTCATTCTTTTGGTGCAGGAATCGTTACAGATGATGGCAAAGTACTATCAAATGAATGGGATATGTTGAAACCTACTCATGGAGGAATCCATCCACGAGAGGCTAGCAGACACCATTCCGATTTAGGACCCAGTATAATCCATAATGCGCTTGAAAAAGCTGGAATCAATTATAATGATATTAATCTCATAGCATTTTCCAGAGGTCCTGGCCTTGGCCCCTGCCTGCGGACTACCGCTACTATGGCTCGAACATTGTCACTGAAACTAGACGTACCACTTGTAGACGTTAATCATTGCGTTGCACATATAGAAATAGGCTGCCTTGAATCCAGTTTTGAGGACCCAGTTACAGTGTATGTTTCAGGAGGAAATAGTCAAGTAATAGCTTACGCTGGAGGTAGATTTCGGACATTTGGTGAAACACTGGATATTGCTATTGGCAACATGTTGGATGTTTTAGGACGTGAGCTTGGAATGGGATTTCCTGCCGGACCAATTGTTGAAAAAATAGCAAAACAAGGTTCTAACTATCATAGTCTACCTTACTCAGTGAAGGGAATGGATTTAAGTTATTCAGGAATGCTAACTGCTGCAAAGAAACTTTTCTCAGAAGGTATTTCGATTCCTGATATCTGTTTCAGTGTTCAAGAAACTGCCTTTGGTATGATAGCAGAAATAGCTGAACGAGCTATTGCCCATACAAAGAAACAAGAACTTCTGCTAACTGGTGGTGTAGCTCGAAATAATCGGCTCACCGAGATACTTGAAGGAGTTTCAGAACGTCATGGCGTACAATTCCATAGGGTTTCTCCATCGCTGGCAGGTGATCAAGGGGCAATGATTGCATGGAACGGAATACTACAGTTCAAGGCTGGGCGTACAATTGAGATTAGTGATTCACAGGTTCTCCCCAAATGGCGTACTGATGAACAAGATATTCTTTGGAGGGCATGAAGTTGAAAGAACTCATTGCTCAAGGTGCTGAGTCTGTCATCTTAAAGATCAAGAGATGGAATCAGTATTTCGTTTTAAAATGGCGTCAATCTAAACCATATCTCTCCAAGGATATTGATTCACAACTTAGAAAGACAAGAACAAGTAGAGAATGCAAGATGTTGTCAGTAGCTCGGTCTCTTGGAGTACCTACGCCAGCCGTTTATGCCGTGAATCTAGATGATTATACAATTCTGATGGATTACATAGAAGGCGTCCAATTTAAACAGCTAGTTAACACTCTGCCCGAAAACCAGTTGAAGGAATTCTGTCTTGAGTTTGGACGTTCGATTGCATTATTGCATAAGGGTGATGTAGTCCATGGAGATCCTACAACTAGCAATCTGATTGTCGATTCAAAGTCGCGACTCTGGCTAGTGGACTTTGGATTATCAGAGATGAATGCCACCGTTGAAATGAAAGGTGTAGATCTCCATCTAATTTATCGAGCTCTGGAAACCACTCATTGGGAATTACAGGAAAGTATGCTTGAAGATACAATCAAAGGTTATTCAGATTTCTTAGGCAAAGAAGCTAAGGATATACTCTCCCGTATGGAAGAAATTCGTGAACGGGGAAGATATCATTAGTTCACCACAAGGTAATCTTTATATCAACAACTTTAGGCCGTGGGGCAGACCCATACTTTTTGGGGAATAGATAATCTAGAGGTAGTTCCAATGGCAAGAATGCACACACGACGCAAGGGCCAATCCGGTAGCAATCGCCCTTCAACACTGCGCGTACCTGAATGGATGGACAAAGAGAAGGACGCTAAGTGGGTAGAAGACAAGGTGATTGAGTTAGCTAAGACTGGTAATACTCCCTCTATGATTGGTATGATTCTCCGAGACCAATATGGTGTTCCACTTGTGAAAGTATTGGCCGGTAAGAAAGTAATGGAAATCCTTCGTGAAAATAGTCTACAACGAAATGTTCCAGAAGACCTTAGAAATATGATTGCAAGAGCTCAAACTATGCGAAGACACCTTGAAGATAACAAGAAGGATTTTGTAACAAAACGCGGTCTTCAGCTTGTTGAAAGCAAAATTCACAGACTTTCAAAGTATTACCGGAAAACTCGAGTTCTTCCTGTAGATTGGAAGTACAGTCCTGATCAAGCTGCTATTCTCCTAAGATAGTTTTATCACGACCAACATATCTCTACTCCTTTGAGATGAGCATGACAGCAAAAAAACCACCATCTCTGAAGGCTTTAGAGAAGGCTTGTACGAGTATCAATTTCCAGACAAGTGATCAAAATATACTAGTGACCTCTCCATATCCCGAAGCTGCAATAGCAAGCACAATTATTTCCCAGGCTATTTCGAGTTTGAAATCTCTTTTCCATATCTCATTTCAACAACCTGTGGTGACTATTGATACAATTAACACATTGAGAGAAAAATACAGCTCATCTGCAATTATCATAGTTGGGATTGATATTCTTGGAAAAAAGAAAATCAAGAAGGGTAAAGGCTATCCTCTAATTATTGGTGGAACCTCTGAGTCCGAACAGGTAAATTCATTCACGCTTGGAACTGATTCTACTGTGGCAGCAGCAGGGTATGTTTTTGCAAAATCCTTGAAAGATACAATTGACTACAATCTTCAACTAGCAGCTGCAGGTTCATTGCTCCATAACGGTATGAATGAATCAAAGAGGGGGGCAAATAAAGACATCATTGAACTTGCTAAAAATAATGGATTAATCGAAGAACGAAAGGGATTCAAGATTTTTGGAGTAACTATGCTTCCACTTGATGAAGCTCTCCTTTACAGTACCCATCCTTATTTGACAACAATAAGTGGAAATCAAAAAGTGTGTGATGCGATACTGAACGAGGCTGAGATACCCATCCAAAAGCTCAGAACTCCACTAAGCAATCTAAACTCCTCTGAGGCACAACGACTAACATCAGTGCTAATCACGCGACTAGATCCAAGTACAATCCCACAATTACTCGGTATTGACTATATTCTCACTCAGGAACGTGATATTAGTCCAATCAGATTTGTTTCAGGAATTGAAACAATAGGCGCAACAGCATGGACTCGAAATGAATTAGGGGCATTAGTCAGTGTGTTACTTGGAGACCGTGGACGATCATTACGAACTCTGATTGACAGTCACATGAACCATCACAAGGATGTAATCTCAACAATTCATCATCTTGAATCACATCTACAAGGTAACTCTACAACTACTACGACAACGGTAAAGCTAACTGGTTCCAAGACTGAAATTCTTCCTGATGTTGGACGTATTGCATTGGAATCTGGGATTATTGATTCAGTCCGTCCAGTAGCATTAGATAATGATGAGGTATATACAATTGTTTGGCCATCATCTGAATTGAATACCAAAATGGTTCTTCAAGAATTTCTTTCTATTGATACAAAAATAATAGCAACATCACGAAAATCAATTACAATCATCGGAAACGACGAAGAGAAAGATATTGCACTGCAGAAAATTGTTCAACTGAATATTGGCGCTGGTAAGAAATGATTGCAACAATCAAACTTGATTTTCAGTCATCTGATGTAGCAAAACATATTCTAGAAGCTATCACTCCAGATAATACACCCCTACCAAGAGGTCTAACAATCACTTGTTCTGTAGAAGAAACAAAATTGTTAATCACAATACAGTGTGAGAGAAGTATTAGCAGTCTTGGAGCAACACTTGAAGATATCATGAGTGCAATTGATCTATCTCTAAGAACATCAAAATCGATTATTAATACTGAATGAATTGCTATATTATTCACTAATCAGGTCTATTCCTTCAATCATCTGTTTTGATACTGTATCAGCTAGTTCTCTGGATTGTTCAGCCATCTCTTCTGTAATGAAGCCTCGCTGCACCGCTCGTTTGAGTAGATGTTGGTCAATTATCCTCGGTGGTTGGTCAACAGGTGCTTTTACAACATCAATCTCAAGATCAACATAACGAATCTTACCTGGACTGGTTCCGTTACTTGGATATACTTCTACACCTGTATTGATATTAGCGTAAGTACCTTTCATTTCTCCAGTTCTAGAATAATAATTTGTGAAGAGAGTGAGAGCTCCGGGTATCACGTGAGTCATAGCATAATCTCCCTCATCTCCTACTACATCCACATCATCTGAATATTCTTTCACAAGTTTGAGTTTTCTACTAGTATGTCTAAATTGTCTTCTTATCACAAATCCGTTCACTGTGGTTTCACTCACTCTACCACGTGCTAGTACAATATTTCGGCCATCCAATTTTACATGCTCAATATTAACAGGGTCATCTACTCGTGGAATATCCCTTGATACTATTTTATCTAGCTTGGCAGTGATGTATTTTCGCTCTTCGGGACGGTCTTCAATAACCATCTCTGCAAGATCAACTAGTGATGTGTATCCTGCACTCTTGTAGAAATGATGACGTTTTATCGTGGGTTTAATCTTGGCACGGGTTTTATCAAGTGCCTCTTTTACTTCAGCAGGGAACTCAATATCTGCATTACTAGTTCCTTCAAACAGAATTCCTGTAGATTCTAAATCATTGTATTTGTTATAGATTCCCTGAGTAGTATCCAATAAATCATCAACTTCATCTTGGAGTTCCTTATCTGTAAGATTCTCTGCAGAAGTTCTCCATAAGATACCCCAATTATCAGTATGTTCACGTATCTTTCTACCAAGATTTGTAAGATTACGTCTTGCATCCTGATCTTTGATTTTAGTGCTAAGTCTTACAACTGGTTCTGGTAAAAGTACTGCAGCACGACCTGGTATTGTAATGCTTGAGGACAAAACGGGCGCCTTACGACCATAATCATGAGCTCGAATTTGGACCATCATATGTTGTCCTCGTTGAAGTCCTCTATCAGGAATGAGGCCCGATATTGATCCTAAATTAACTCTTGTTTGTCCAGTTCTTTCATCCCTACCTTGTACAACACCTCTATAGATAGAGCTCTTAGCCACCCTTGGCGTTCTAGTGATTACACCACCTATACGTCTTCGAAGAACATCTGTAAGTTTATACAAAATGGATTCGTATGCAATAGCTACAATCCCCTGCAAATCACTTCTATCCCAGATGTCGACATCAGGAATATCACTGCTATAAGGAAGCCCAAACCTTCTTGCCACTTCTGGGGTGGGTTGAACCATTTCAAAATGGTTCTGCAGCATTATCTGCGTCAATGATTGTGAATAGATTCCCCTTATCCTCGCCTTAATCATTAGTAAACACTGACCCTGTTATTGGGTGCGAGTCCTTTACCGTATGCGGGATGGCTGGTTTTGCGCTTCATAAATGAGGCCTCAATTGGCCTAATCACGAATTGGCTCCAATAGACTGGATACGTGCCAAATCTTGGTCCTAGCATGATTAGGACAATTTGGGTCTTGACTTGGTTCATCCAGAATGGATATTGCGTTCTGCGCTCTCACAGCAGGAGAGTCTGTTTCGTTTTCAAGGACTGCAATAGCCTCATTGGCTGCGCGCCGGATGTTCCTAGGAACTGAGGAATCCTCGGATATCTGTTTAAGAAGATGTTTAGATTGATCGATGCTCTTCTGAGTTTCGGGGTCCAATGGACTCACCTCTGAAATAGTCTTGTCGCACGAATGGAGTGCGAATCAACAAGGACATTCACCGATAATTACCATATCAACGTTTTCATAATGACGCATTCATTTAGCACGGTGATATGTGTTCGAACATCTCTTATATCGTAAACACTACAAAATATCTTAGTGCTTGCAATGGAAAACAAAGATGATACTTCGGTCAAAAAGATGGCTGAGCTTCTCCGCCGTGGAGCAACAATGCTTGCTGATGCATGTCCTCAATGTGGTTCTCCTCTATTCAAGGTAGGTGATGACATCTATTGTGTACGATGTGATCGACGTGTAGTTTATGCAGAATCAGATGAAGAAGTCGAAACACAGGCTGTTCGAACATTAATTCCTGAACTTAGAACAACCCTGATTGACAAATTGAAAGCGCTGAATGAACTTGTAGAATCTGAATCCGATATTGAAGCGTTGACCAAACTTGCTAACCTTATGGTCTTACTCTTACAGTCTCTGCATGGACTAGAAAATATGAAGGGGTAAGATTTTACCTACCCCAAAATTCACTTAGATGATGACTCTGCTTCTTTTGCAGCTGCAGTGCCTCTTCTGAGTCGTGCTCTCCTTGTCTTGACCTCTTCTGGTCCCTTGAGCACCTTACTCTTCCGAATCTCACATTCACGTACTGGAATTATCTTTCTTACAGACTCAAAGACATCAGTAGCTAGCTCTCCGAGAATTACTTTTTGAACCAAATCATCAAAAACATGTTTCTTTGCATGAGTCCTAATTACATTCTCCACAGCTTTTCTAACTGCATGCTCATGGCTTGATTTTGCACGAGTGATGGTGAAAACAATGACTGAAATTCGCATCAGGTAATCGTCTTTTGTTAGGATTGGCCCAATCCAATCAATTCTGGATGTACCTCTTTTTACGAGTCCTCGAAGATAATCAGAGCTCCATTCATGCCCGTAGAATGTAGTCTTTGCTTGTTGACCTGCGACCTCAAGTATCTTGAATCTCAATTTGACATGGATTTTCTCGAAATCTCCAGTCAGATCATATAATGTAGGTTGAACAGTTCGTCCAATCAGCAAATCTGCATTTCCTGCTGGAGTTGTGCCTATCTCCTTGTTATCGAAATAATCCGGTGCGAGAATCTGATACCAGACTTTCTCTCGCCATTTATCCCGGGTTCTTGCTGCTGATTGTCTACTTCTTGAGGACATTTGAATATCACACTCGCACTGGACACACTAAGAGTCCAGAGAATCACGAAATGGTCCATGGTCGGGCCACAGGAACCGCGCGGACATCCAACGAGTCGAATAAAAACATTGTGACATGACTCGCTTTCTATCATTATAGGACACTCAAGAAAACTAGATATGACTTACATTCCTCCTCCAGATTGAGTTGGATACCATGGAAGAAGAAAATGCAGTCTGTTCCCGTTGCGGATTCACTGAAGTCGCTCTTGTTAAGAAAGAGATGGTCGGGAGCGGAAAATATCGAAAGAAGTGGCGTTGTCCACGTTGTAGTAACACTTGGGAAACCGTTGACGAATGAAGACTTAGTCGATACAAAACGGTTAAAATGAGTCTATTCTCCCCAAATCTCCAAGATGCGGAGGTTGCCCAGCTTGGTTAAAGGCGCAGGGTTTAGGTCCCTGAAATTTTAACAATAGTTAAAATTGGGATATCTCGTAGGAGTTCGCGAGTTCAAATCTCGCCCTCCGCACCATTTCTCCCAGGAATTAGTTTTTTAGATGGATGGTGGTATTTGATTCACTTTTCAGTTGCCCCTTCTTCTGTATATGACCAAAGTAAACACAAACACTATTGCAACAATACTGATGGTCCCTATCATAAATAGTGGGACCCCTTCCCCCGATATTGTATGTGTATCTGTGGTTGTTATGATTGTAGTAGTAGTTGTTGTAGTTGATTCTGTTTCTGTATATGGGACTACTACAAAGACTTCGAGCCCTTGATCTCCATCTGCTACAAGTATATAGTCACCAAGAACACTTACACTCCGTGCATAGCCACCATCATAATACTCTACAAACAAAGTGGGATTAATGGGGTCAGAGATGTCAATTATCTTCAACCCACCATCCCAGTATGCTACATAGGCAAAATCACCTTCCACATACACATTTACAGCTTGACCTGGATAATCAGAATAACTTCCCATAGGAATAGGATTCATAGGATTAGAGATATCGAGTACGACCAAACCGCTGGTTCTACATGCAAGATATGCATATTGTCCCAATACATAAACACAATCGAAATATCCACCATAGGAATATTTGCTCATACGAGTAATATTGTAGGGATTAGTAACATTGACTATTGTGAGCTGTCCAATCCAATTATCGCCACCAACATTAGTCGTTCCTGTGATGTAAGCATAACCGCCGGATACATAGACAGCACCCAACCAATCATCATCATTGTATTCATCTGTCATAGTATAATTTGTGTGGTCTGAAATGTCTATCACTTTGAAGCCATCTAATCCATAGGCAACATATGCGTAATCTCCCATAACATCTAGTCCAAGAGCTGAATCTCCATCATCATATTGACCTACAAGTACAGGATTACTTGGATCGAATATACTCTTCACCTTAAGCCCATCTATACCGTATACAGCATAAGCATTCGACCCTATGACAGTCAAATCACCACCACCCTCTAAATCTAGATAATCGTCTGCAAAGGTAATTCGCTCTGGATCTGAAACATTTACTCTCTCGTAATCATGGTAATGAAGTGACAAGTATGCAAAATCATCTGACACGCAAAGGTCTTGAACATGCCCACAATTGTGATGTTCACCGATCTTCAAAAGATTAGGTTGACTCCAAAGTCCAATCACTTCCAACCCATGGTTCCTATCTGCAACATAAGCATAATTTCCGGATACATCTACACCCCAAGTTGAGCCGCCATCAGTAAAGCTTGCCACTTCCACGGGGTTATTCGGGTTGGAAATATCAAGGACTGCAAGATCATTCGCTCCGCCTACAACATATGCTTTGTTCCCTGAGATACATACATCCCAAGCACCTCCTCCATCAATATACTCTCCAACAGCAGTGGGATTAGCAGGGTCTGAAACATCAATCACTTTGAGACCATTCAATTGATCAGCAATGTAGACATAGTCACCTGAAGAACTTACACCTCTCACAAGACTGTTATTATTGAATACACCAATTTCTGAAGGATTGGTTGGATCGGAAACATCAATCACTTCGAGCCCTGCATTCCCATCTCCAATGTATGCATAGGTTCCAGATACATGAATTGCATATGCAGCCCCACCACCTACATATTGTCCGACCTCCGTTGGGTTTCTTGGGTTTGTGATGTTGATTACCTCGAGACCATGACTTGCATCTGCCACATATGCATAATCACCAGACACGTACACGTCCTGTGCAGATCCACCATCATCATATTCACTGACTTTAATCGGATTGTAAGGATTAGAAATATCAATCACTAATAGACCGCTCTCTGCATTTGCAATATATGCGAAGTCACCAGACACATACACACCGATTGCCCAACTCGATGTTGCGATACTTTTCACATCGTAGTATTCGCCTATTTCCACTGGATTGGAGGGGATGGAAACGTTGATTATTTCTAATCCTGCACCTCCATCTGCAACGTATGCTAGAGACCCCTGAATAGCTACATCATATGCATTTCCGTCAAAGAAGTCTCCCACCTTTTCGAGCATAAAATCTGAGGAAGAAAGATGATTTGAGCTGTTGGATACAATTTCTACATACTCCGAACCGAATTCATTTGACGCGATTAGAAGTGAACTCAGAAGTAGTATGACTACAGCTGTGATGATTGGTCTATTCATCAATAACTCCCAATATTGTTTATGGAATATCGGAGCTTTTGTATCTTCCGCGAGTTCAAATCTCGCCCTCCGCACCATTCTCACTCTGTAGTAATGCTCATTATCATCTTTGTTCTCCATTCTCTTGTGAATTATAATGAAGTACGTATTCTTAGCAACAGACGATAACAAGATGCAGCTATATCATCTACTTCTGAATGCAGTCAACTTCCATGAGAAAGGCCATGAAGTCACTACAGTTCTCGAGTGTGCATCTCCTAAACTACTGATTGGGATTGCTGATGGATCAATCAAACTCCCGCTCTTTGGAAAGGCTATGGAACTTGGGATTATAGATCATGCATGCAAAGCCTGTACTGCAGCATTTTCAGCTACTGAGGCAGCTCAGAAGCTTGGTGTTCCAATAAAAGGAGAATTGAGCGGTCACAGTGACCTGTTGAAGTTCGTAGAGGATGGATACTCTATCTTCACCTTTTAGGAATATGACTGAACAAAAGTAAATGGCGCCGGGGATGAGACTTGAATTCGTGCCTCGTGTAATTGATTTACACGAGGACTCACGGATCCGAAGATAACGGTTTTCGAGACCGCCTCCATAGCCACTAGGAGACCCCGGCATAATTATGTTCCATTACAAATTTTAGCTTGTTTGTGATTTAACACTTACTGGAGTTCTTCAAGAACTTGAGCCATAACATCCTTGGCTAGAGATGCGAGCTTATCCACTGTTCCCTGCTCCTTTGCACCAACATAGACTCTAGCTTTGGGTTCGGTTCCTGAAACTCTAACCAGAACGTACGATCCATCTGTACATTCTATCCGAATACCGTCAACTTCCAGAATCTGGTCTACTCCACTCATCTTCGGAACCAGTAACTCCTTCACCTTAGGCAAGAATTTTGGCTTGATTTTATCAGGACATGGTACGAAATCTCTCAATATTGGATACTTTGGAATGGTTTCCATCAATTTCATACAGCTTCCATTACCCAGCTCATCTACCAATTGTACAAAACGTGCAGCTCCAGCGATTCCGTCCATCCATGCACCCATTTTGGTAAAGATTGGTTTCCATGGTTCTGAAGCAAAGACAACATCCTTTCCCTTATCCGTTGTAAGAAACTCCTGAAGGGAACCCAAAGGCATTCGTGTCACAGTTCCTCCTGCTGCAGTAACAAGTTCATCAATGACACTTGATGTATCAATCGAAGCTACTACAATTCCTCCACCATTTCTCTTGACCTCATCTCTGGCAAAGAGCGCAATGACACGATTCTGATCTATGAATTCACCTTGTTCATCGATTACTGCAAGTCGGTCACCATCCCCGTCATGACAAACTGTTACAGCAAAATCTGAGTTCGCTGCCATTTTCATAGCATCTACAAGGTTTCTGGGTGATGGCTCTGCAGGTCTTCCTGGAAAATGTCCATCTTGATGTGAATTCATTGTAGTAACTGAGAAACCCATCTCCAAAAGCAGATGCGGAGTGTATTCCGTTGCTGCACCATTTGCTAAATCCACTAGAACTCTAGTGCTACTGCTTTGTTTACCTCTACTAGACAAGAAATCCTTGACATGCGTTAGATATTGTTCTTTAATATTGAGAAACCGAACCTCGCCACATTCATCCCATTTTGCAGTGAGATATTGACCTTTTGAGATACAGGTTTCTAGGAACACCTCTTCTTCCCTGACAAATTCTCTCCCATTGTTGAAAAACTTGAAGCCATTATCTGCAGATGGATTATGACTTGCTGTTATAACAACAGATGCAGAAATTCCTTCGATTTGACTATAATATGCCACAGTTGGCATTGGCGCGATTCCCAAGTCTACGACATCTATACCTGTTGAGAGTAATCCTGCAACAAGACTATTTCTTAGCATATCCTTCGAGGTTCTTGCATCAGTACCTACACCTACAGTACCTTTTCCTTCCAAAAAGGTACCCAGCGCTCTACCTAGATTTAATGCCAGGTCAGTTGTCGATTTCTCAATAATTGAACCTCGAATTCCAGATGTACCAAAGAGTTTGTCAGTCAAATTGATTACTCCTTATTTGTGAGGTAGCGCAAGGTCAGTGATATCCTTTGCAGCTTCTCCCATTCTCAACAAACTATCTACAACATAAAGTTGAGTTTGTGGTTGTCCATTTAGTGATGTTAAGATATCTTGTCTTAATTTTGCAGTTTCTTGAATTAACCATCTCTCAGCTTCAATTACCTTAGTAACTCTTTTAGAATTAAACTTGAAGAGGTTGTTCACAGAGTCAGATAGCATCTCTTTCACTGTATCGCCAATGAGCTGTAATTTTTTAACTAGTTTCTTGTCAAGGGGATCATCAACTCTCTGTGCAATATCAACCGCCAAGTCTGCGATTCTTTCGATATACTGTGCAGCCAACCTGTAATCAAGGGCCTCTACAGGAGTAATTTTCATCACTTCACTCATTCTTGGATATTGAACAGCAGACCTGAGTTCTCTAACTATCAAGAAGAATAGTCTGTCTACATCCTCATCACGTTGTATAACCTCTTCAGCCCCCTCTTGAGATCCTTCAATATAGACATTCAATGAATCGACTATCATCCGAGATGCAATTTGATTCATCCTTCTCATTACTGTACTTACAGGAAGGGTCGCAGGGTCTACAAGACATCTGAGAATAATATGGTGGTCATCTTCTTCTGTTATCTCTAGTGCAACAAATCGTTTGATAACTTGTTTCAGTTCATCTCTTTGAACATTAGTTATCGGCTCCTTACTAACAATACGAATCTCATCATAACCAAGAAGATATCTACTTGTAATCTCCCATCTCAGGTTATACTCCAATTCTGCAGTGGTAGAACGTGTTTCTCCAGCTTTTGGAAGACGTGGATCTATTATCAGACAACCATCTTCACGTTCTGCGACAACGACAGGGTCGCCCTTGCTCAGCTTTTGTCTTACAACCCAGTCCTTTGGTAAAATAATGAGAAATGAGCTACCACTTTTTCCGCCTGTTTGTTGCAGTGTTCTGATGTTTACCATAGTATCACCTCTTGGAGATAGTAGGAAACAAGATGCTTGTGAAAGGCGCGCTTATTACACTTCCCGCACGTTACAATAATGGCAGATGTTTAAAACAAGAACTCAACTCTCTTCAACCGATGATCAATTGACATCTACAATACGTCGCAACATATTGGCTCTGCTGATAGAGTCCGGATTCCAAATCACACCTGATGCATTAGAATTCATAATAAACCTGGAGTTTCCTTTGAAAACCGTTGAATCCGTAATATTGGTCAAGAAACCAGCTGAGAGTCCATCTATTCTGTCAAAGGAATATATTAAATCGCTCATCAAAGGACACGACACATTTTCACAATCAATAGAACCTCCCACTGAGGTTCACGATGACTATCCAGAATCTCTACCTACTTCTGAACCTGTTACTATTGCATCTGACTGGCAATTCAGAATAGACAAAAACCCAGATAATGAAGCAGTTGGATCTGAGGGGACCATAGATGATTTTCTAAAAATGTTCAGAGATCGTTTTGATAGAATAAAGAAAATATACATGGCGCGGATTGATACACAAAATGCAGTTTCTCCAAGTGTTGCAAAACTCAGGAAAAGTCCTACAAAACGTTCTGGACCAATGAATAGTGATGGTGCACGGCGTAGACGTCCTCCAAGTCAAATGGTTTTAGGAATAATCCGGGATAAGACTATTTCAAGGGCTCAGAATGTAATAATCGATCTTGAGGAGTATCAAAAGGAGGATCCTACAGATAGTAGAAGTTCATCCAAAGTTGCAAATGAATCAATTATCTGTGTCATTCCTTCTAAACTAAGTGGACTCAAGGGTCAAAATCTTTCAGAAAAAGCTAATTCATTGTTACTGGATGAGGTTGTTTGCATATCAGGTTATGTTGATAATGATGGTAGAATGATTGCAGATGATGTATTGTTTCCTGATATTCCTACAGCGCGTCAAATTGGGCGTGCAAAGAGAGATATCTACGCTGCTTTCATCTCTGATTTACACTGTGGAAGTCAGGAATTTCTTGGTGATGAACTTGACCAGTTTATTGCGTGGTTAAACGGAAAGGATGTTGATAATTCTGACAAAACTATGGTCGAAAATACAAAATATCTTTTCATTGCTGGGGATTTGGTTGATGGTATCAGTGTGTACCCTGGTCAAAGATACCATCTAGAAGTGACAAGTCTGTATGATCAATATGCATTGATTGCAAGTAAGTTACGAAAACTCCCAAAACGAGTGAAAGTATTCTGTATCCCTGGAAATCACGATGCAGCTCGCCAGGCTCTCCCCAAGCCACCTATTCAGAGAACTTTTGCAGAACCTCTCTATGAATTAGATAACATCACTATGCTTGGAGACCCCAGTCAGGTGATTGTTGAGGGTGTGAACGTCTTAATAACACATGGAGACAGTCTAGATGATCTTGTAACCATGCTTCCTGGTGCTTCCTACACCAAACCTGCGTTGCCCATGAAAGAACTATTGAAGAAACGTCATCTTGCTCCAATTTATGGTGGGAAGACAGAATTAGCGCCATTGCACCGTGACTGGATGGTGATTGATACTCCACCAGATGTTGTTCATTTTGGTCATGCACATCATAATGCAGTGGATAATTATCGTGGAGTACAGATAATCAATTCAGGGACATTTCAATCACAGACTGATTTCATGCGTAAGCAGGGTATAGTCCCAACACCTGGAATTGTCACATTCTTGAACCTTAGAACAGGTTCTCCAGAACTCAAGTTCTTCTACGATTTATCACAACAGAATTAACTCATGATTTCTTTTGCAACTTTGTTAAGTCTGGAATCATCATCTAGGATTGCGCCTATCTGTTTTTTACTGACAGCCATTTTGATTTTCTTTGTGCGACCATAACGTCCCTTCGAGATCACAGTTGTATTAATCAAACCAAGCATGTCCAATTCTGATATCAGGTCTGAAACACGTCTCTGTGTGAGAGTATCCAGAGAAAGTGCTTTTGCAATCTCTGAATATACATTGAAGCACTCGCCTGTAAATATGTCACTTTGTCCCTTGTTCGCTAACACATAAACAGCAAACAGGACCGCCTTTGACTGCATTGGCAAAGTTTTCACAGTTATAGTGATAGCATCACGTTCGATTACTTTCTGGGCGTCTCGTACATGATTCTGCAGTACTCTTTCATCACCAGCTCTTTCTGCAAGTTCTCCTGCTGTTCTCAATAAATCCAATGCACGTCGCGCATCTCCATGTTCTTGTGCAGCCAGAGCTCCAACAAGGTTGATGACTCCTTCATCTCCAATCACACCGGGATTAAAGGCAATTTCAACACGTTGCTCAAGGATTCCCTTTAGTTCTACAGCATTATATGGTGCAAAGATGACTTCTTCTTCACCAAGCGTAGAAAGTACCCTTGGATCTAACATATCCTTGAAGGTGAGGTCGTTACTTATTCCAATAATCGAAATGCGACTTCTATCAAGCTCGCTATTCATTCGTGTTAGACCATAGAGGATATCGTTTCCTTGATTCACATCACGTTTTACAAGACTATCTACTTCATCCAACACAACAACCATGATTTTTGATTCCGAATCAAGTTTCTTCTTGAAGATCGATCTAATTTCATCAGTTGGGAGACCAGTGAATGGAACATCCGATCCATCTGCCATGGTAGCACCAATAGCATCACAGAGTGTCTTCAAAACTCGATAATTTGTTCCTACAATGCGGCAATTAACATGTGCTGTAAGGGGGAAGTTAACTTTACTCTCTTTAGCCTTCGCAACTAATTGTTTGAGCACATATCGTGAAACCACTGTTTTTCCAGTGCCTGTTTTTCCATAGCAGAGAATGTTTGAAGGCGGAGTACCACGCAGTGCTGGTCCCAGAATTGATCCTATCCTTCCCATTTGATCATCACGATATGGGAGGACCTCGGGAACATATGTAGGTCTCAAGGCATTACCATCCTTGAATATACCTTGACCCTGTATGTATTTGTCAAATAGCTTGTCGAGAGACCTGTCTCTTCCCATCAATGCACACTCCATTAGAAGTCAAGGGTAGTTCCACTGGACTTCTTGTGGAGCCTATGGAACATGTAGACCTGATAAGCCTACGTATTACCAGTACCATCATTAGTTCAATAATGTATCAATAGTATCATTCATCAATCAGAGAATTCTATTCTTTGATATAATGGTCAATGGTGAGTACTAGTTGCGTCTTAGAGATTTGGAGATAACACTGGAATCAATCGAACGATCTGGTGAGTATGAGGTTTCTCTAGAACAATATCCAACTCCTTCGAGAATAGCCTCTGCAATTCTTTTTGCTGCACAAATAGAGCATGGCGATATCACAGACAAGACCGTGATAGATCTTGGATGTGGTGATGGTATATTTGCTCTTGGTGCTGCATTATTAGGTGCCCAGAGGGTGATTGGAATTGATGTGCAAAGCAAAGCCTTAAAGGTGTCACAATTGAATTCACGATTGCTCGGAACAGAAGGCACTGTAGACTGGGTATTAGGGGATGTGTCCTCTTTACAGCTACACTGTCTTGTCGACACTGTAGTCAGTAATCCCCCGTTCGGAGTAAAGAAGAGGGGTGCTGACCTGAGATTCCTCAGAAAGGCAATCTCAATTGCAGATGTGACCTATAGTATCCACCTTGCGGGCGACAAGAACAGAATCTTCCTAGAAAAGGAAGTCGAGAATCTTGGCGCAAGGGTGACACAAATCGAAACATTCCAATTTCCAATTGGAAAATTGTTTGATTACCATAGAAAACACGTACATATGGTCGATGTAGACCTCTATCGAATATGTTCCAAAGAGTGTGAACAGAATGGCTGACGTTAAGAGCGGTGACATTGTGGTACCAGGTGAGCAGTTATGCGTTATCGAAGAACTATCACCAAGTTATGGCACCTACGAGAAAGATGGGATTGTATATGCCGCAGCACCTGGTGCAGTTTCAATGGACCTCAAAGAACGAAGTATCAAGGTCCTTGCTCCAGATGGTAAAATGAAAATAGCACTTCCAGTCAGCGGTGACATTCTAATAGGCGAGGTGGGCAATGCCTACGAACAACGTGCTGAAATCTCTATAGTTCGAAGGAACGGTGAAGACTTCCATAGTGGTCTAGTTGGTGAAATACATATCAGCAACGTGACCCGGCGTTACGTTAAGAGCATGCATGATGTAATGCGGACAACTGATATTGTCCGAGCCAAAGCTATCAACACTCACAAAATTCCTACCGTGCTTAGTGTTGTGGGTCCTGAATTAGGTGTGATTCTGGCTAAATGTTCTAGATGTGGAAATCCTCTCACATTAACCACGAATAATAATATGTTCTGCCTCAGATGTGAAAATCGAGAAACTCGAGAAGTAGCTAATGATTATGGGCAACTCTTCGGTCTTGAAGCAAGACCCGATCTTGCTCCACGTCGTAGGTCCTATGACAGGGATGATAGATATGATCGTAGAGGTAGTGGACGATATGATAATCGTAGTAGAGGTGGTGACCGACGCTATGATGATAGACGATCTGATAGGGGTCGTGGACAACGTAGCGATAGGAGGCGTCGTAATTGAAACCGAGAACAATAGAAAATACAAAATTTGAGCTGAAATTTGAGATTGGTGGAGAAGGACATTCTTTTCCGAATCTTCTACGTAAGACACTCCTCGAAGAATCCTCTGTAGAGTTTGCAGGATACAATATTGCTCATCCACTACTTGCAAGTCCTGTTGTTACATTGCGAACAAAGAGGCGTCAATCTAATGTTGTGCTTAGAGAATCACTTGAGAAAATGCTTGCACGTACTGAAGAATTCAGAAAAAAGTTCAAGCAAGCTGTTTCTGATCACAGCTTAGACTAAGAATAGGATAATTCATTGGTGATCCCAAATGTGGGAAAACTTTGTTGAGCACAAGAATGTCGAAGCCATCATGCATGATAAAGGTCTAGCAAAGGTGGGTGACGGTCTTGTCAATTTTTGCTACTCTCTAGCTAAATCTTTAGCTCTTGGTTATCTAACAGGTGAAAAAGTACGTGACAGCGTTCTTGCCCGTGCAATACGTGCAACATCTGTATATCGTCATATGAACCGTAGAACTGATGCTGGAAAAGCTGGTGATGCTTACGAAGCAATTATGGCATACTTGTGGATGACTGAGAAAATCACTATCTCTGATATGGTAGATTCTCTCTCAGAGTCACTTGAAATCGATAACACAACCAGTCGAAAGAAAGAGGGCGAGATTGCAGCACTATCATTTCAAAAGTTTCTAGAAAGTAATATTGAGCATCTACCGTAGTTTTCGTTTAATGTGACAAGTCAAAACGCTTAATTGACAACAGAGCACTGCGACCCAGAAGTGGAGAGCAATCCCTATGGAATTCTGTGAAAAATGTGGTGCAATGATGGTTGCTTTTACACAGGAAGACGGTAAGAGAGTCCTGAAATGCCGTAGTTGTGAGCACACCAAAGAAATCGAAGGAAAACTAAGAGTTTCCCAGAATATTGAGAAAGGACCTCGAGACAAGATCATTGTAGTTGAGGATGATTCGATTCCAATGCCAGTCACCAGAGCCAGTTGTCCTAAATGTAATAATAATGATGCGTACTATTGGACAGTACAGACGAGACGTGGTGATGAAGGAGCAACTGAGTTTTATAGATGCACAAAGTGCAAACACACTTGGCGTAACTATGGCGGCTAGTTTCTACCGAAATGTTAGTGACACATTTATAGCACCACTAGATGATAAAAATAGAGATGACTAAAATCTCCTATCTCTGATAATAATAGACAGGGCGAATGTGATTTGACCGAAGAAAAGAAAATCCCTAGAAAGAAAGCATCAAAACTTACTACTATTCGCAATATTTCCCCTTCGATTGATGGACCAGTCCGAGTTTTAGGAATAGTAGTGGATTCAAGCCTTGGTGCAGCTCTTGTTCAAGATCTATATGATTCAGAAGTTGATAAAGCTGGAAGTATTTGGGTAAGTGTTGAAGGCACTCTTGAACTAAAGAAGAAGTACCTCATTATTGGAGACGTAACCACCAAGACTGTAAAGAAAAAGAAGGAAGCAAGGTTGAATGCGACCATTGTACACCCTATTGATACTCTCAATATTGAACAGTACAAAGAAATCTTGGAGATGGAAGATAAAGTTCTAAAAACGATGAGTGGGTGAATATTATAATGTTTTACGCTACACTTGATAGTACAAAAACTTGGAAACAAATCGTAGATTCTCTAGCCACTTTACTTACGGAAATTCACTTGGTGGTGTCATCGAGTGGAATCACGTTAACCCAGTATGACTCCTCCAGAGCTGCTATGGTTGACATGACATTACCAAGAAGTGTTTTTCAGGAATACAATTGTACTGAAGAACATGATATTTGCTTAGGCATAGCTGAAGTAGTCAAAGTGAGTAAACGAATGCATGGAGATGATAGATTAGTATTCAATCTTGATGAATCTGAGAAACGATTCGAGATCAAAATGATTGGTCATGCTGAGAGAACATTCAAACTCCAATTGCTGACTCCTCCTGAAGAGCGGACTCAGAAAATATCCCCTTCATTTGAAAATCGCGCTGAGATGCTTTCTGATGCCTTTAAACATGCAGTGAAAGATATTGGAGTGGTTTCAAATCATTTGAAAGTCACAGCTACCTCGAATACACTAACCTTTGCAGGCGCTGGTGATACAGGAGAAGCAGAAGTTGTTTTGAAACTTGGTAGTGACGATTCGTCTCTCTTTCATCTCAGCTCCACGAGTGAGGCGACATCAATGTATGCGCTCAGTTATCTGATAGAGATTGCTAAGGCTATATCTGGCGATACATTGACACTTCATATGGCAGCACATAAACCAATTATGCTTGAGTTTGCAATTGGAGAGAACGGTGAGATTCGTTATCTTCTTGCTCCCCGTGTAGAGAGAAGATGATGTAGCAAAAATTCAATACAATTTGATACATGCATTTACCGAGAAGTACATTTTAAATGGCATACCGCATGTCAAAACATATTCAAACCTGCTTGACCAAAGGCCCTAACAATGATATTGGAGATAATTGAATAATGTTCCACGCTACCCTAGACAGCACGAAGACCTGGAAACAGATTGTGGATGCTTTAGCCACATTATTGACTGAGGCACACCTTAGAGTATCTGAATCCGGAATGACATTGAGGCAGCTTGATTCATCCAAGGCTGCTATGGTTGACCTCAATCTTCCATCTACAATTTTTCAAGAATATACCTGCAAGGGAGAGTATGATGTTTGCCTTGGAATTGATGAGCTTGTCCGAGTCAGCAAACGGATGGGTGGGGATGAACATCTGGAGTTCAACCTTGATGATTCTGATAATCGACTTGAGATTAAGATGATTGGACAGGCAGAACGGCAGTTCAAACTTCAGCTTCTTACACCTCCTGATAGTCAAACGAACAAGCCGGGAATGGAGTTTGGTGTGAAGGCTGAGATGTATGCAGACGCATTCAAACAAGCAATCAAAGATGTTGGTGTTGTTTCTAGTCATGTAAAGATAAGTGCTGAAAAGAATCTGCTTACCTTTACAGGTGAGGGCGATACCGGTGAAGCGAGGATTATTTTAACCACTGAAGGTGACGATCCAGCCCTTTTCCAGCTGAAGGTTGGTACTGGTCCATCTGCTGCTATGTACGCGCTTAACTATCTAGCTGAGATATCAAAGGCGATTGCTAGTGATAGTATTATCCTTCAATTCACTGGAAGTAAACCAATGATGTTGGAATTTGCAATTGCTGAGGCTGGAACCATCAGTTTCATCTTAGCACCACGTGTAGAACGCAGATAGACCAAGTAAGCTTGAATCTATTCCTGTAGTAATTGAGTGGTGGAACAAGTCAATGTACCATCTATACTCAGAGTCGAAACACAAAAGTCTGTAAGAGGAGTCTTCAAATCGATGTCAGTGCAGAATCAGGGAAAGACAACGACAAATATGAAGCTGCGACTTCTATTTCACGAGTACTACTCTGAAAATCCAAAGTCTATCGATGTTCCAAACCAAATTCATACGCGAGAATTTGCAATTCAAGCATGGGAACAAAACTGGCGTTGCCGTGAACAGATTGGTCGTGATGAATCTGGGAATGAAGTTCGAACAGGTTGTGGCAAATCAGGGAAATCTTTTCAGCCTGTAACAAAGTGTCCAAACTGTGATTCCAAGGCAGTCAGTGTAACTAATTGGATTCGTCATGAAGGCTACAAATCTAGGGATGATCTATTACGAAATCTGGTCAAAATTGCGCCTCACAGTGTATATCATTCAGCTGCATTCTATGGATTTCCAACTGCGATAAAAATGCATGAAAAAGAATGGATGGGGGCTGAACTAGTTTTTGACATAGATGCTGATCACCTAGATTTGAAATGTGCAAATGATCATGATTCTTGGCGATGCAAGAACCCTACCTGTGGTAAAACAGGAACAGGAAAACCTCCAGAAATCTGTCCAGTTTGTGGTGATGCTTGGTATTGTGATAATCCAAAGTGTGGTAAGATAGGAAGTGGAGATTTACCAAAAACATGTCCGGATTGTAAAGCAACAACCTCCAGAAAGTTATACGGCTTCAGTACAAGAAAATGGATTTGTAACAAATGCCTTGGTGTGGCACGAAAGCATACGATGAAACTCTATGATGAGTTCCTAATAGATGATTTAGGTTTTGATTCCGATAAGATACAGATCAACTACAGTGGTCACCGAGGATATCACATTCGAGTTCATGATCCTAAAGTGTACACATTAGATTCCAATGCACGTATAGAGATAGTACATTACGTAATGGGTTCTGGATTTAGAGGTGACAAGGCTATTATTTCACAAAGAGGTGGGAGTCTAATTCCTTCTCGCGACATTCCTGGCTGGTCAGGCAAAATCGCTGATGCCATGGTAGAGTTTATTCAAAACATTGACACATATACAGGTCGAGAGAAATGGGTGAAACTCCTTAAAGACGAGAGAGTTATTGCAATAAATATGCTCCAGAGACCGCGTCCTGTGTTGAGTGGTAAGGTCAAAGGTGTTGGAATAAAATCATGGCAAGAAATAGCAGAGAAAGCTGTAGAGCGCTTTGGAAGTGAAATTGATAGACCAGTCACTCATGATATTCACAGAGTCATTCGTCTGATTGGTAGTATCAACGGTAAGACTGGGTTTTCAGTCACTGAACTGACTAGGGACGATTTAGATACATTCAATCCATTCAATGATGCTATAGCTTTTAATGAAGGAACTTTGAATGTTAGATTTCATAAGGGTCCTAATATCCCATCATTCGTAATCAATGACGAGAAGTATGGTCCTTCTAGCGGCGAGTCTGTGGAACTGCCAATAGCTGCTGCAGTCTTTGCATTAAGTAAGGGAGTTGCTTTGCTTGAGTGAAATTAGCTATAATGATATCAAAAATGCATGGGAAGATGAAATATCAAATAATGCGCTACAAAATCTTGCAGACCTTCGTCTGAGTAAAATGGTTTCATATCTCTCCAAAGTACGTCTTGAACTAGCTTCAACAGATGCAGATGATGTTCTACAAGCTGATTTATTGTCACAACAAGCTCTAAACATCGAATTCATGCTGAAGGATCTATTAGAATATCGAAGAAACAAGATACTGAGAGCAGCGTTCTCTAACCGTAAACCCACTGGTGATATGACATTAGCTGAAGAAGGATTTTACAAAGAAACTCAACGTGCACTTGATAGTCACATCGATTTTGTAAAAGAAGCTCTTTCAGGAGCAACTCTACAATCCAAACCTAAAGGCAAGAAGGGAAAAGCTACAAAGAAGTCCGGTGAAACTCCGGATGAAATTATTGAAGATGTTGATTATATTATTGTTCGATTCCTACGTCCAATTAAGGAACCATTCATGGGACTTGATGAAAAAACACATGGTCCATTCGAGAAAGAGGCCGTTGCTAAGATTCCAGTAGCTAATGCAAGAACATGGTTACGTGATGGTACTGCAAGTCGTATTATACCTGAAGATGGGGTCACTATAGATGAATAATGAACAAATAGTGGACGAACTAAACTCTCTACTTACACTTTTGAATGAACAACAAAAAGAGATTGAAGCGATTCATGAAAAGTTTCAAGTTGCTTTAACAGGAGTACTTCGGTTGGTTAGAGAAACTCCTACTCTGACAAATCTACAAGGAAAATCGGAAGACCTCAAGGGGTACCTAATCCAACTAAATATGGATGTTATCAAAACAACAACAAAATCATATCAATCTCTCAGAAAAAGAATTGAAGAAGTAATAGAATTAGTTTAGTCATCAAACAGAAAGTCCTAAGAGTAAGTACCCCCGCTCTCATTCTATGCCCCCTCACAAAATCGTCTATCTAATTATTGGAACCATTTGTATGATTTTGGCCATGTTAGGTGGTCTGATGTATCCTCTAAATACAATGGATATTCTTTGGATCATTCTTTATGAAATAACGATCTTTCTTAGTTTATCCGGAATTCTTCTCTTGATTTATCGTGAGGGATTTGGAGAAACAGTTTCAGAGGTTTCCGGCTAATATTCCTTCTTTGCATACTTTTAATATGGGCTTCAATTTCGCTCATAACTCAGCGAGTTTCTCGTTAACAACCCGTGGTGTATCCCATGACTGAAATCGATGAACCGACTGGTCCGCCAGTTACACTGATTGACGCAATCGATATGTCGAAGCTTGATTCCAAGTTTCGAGAAGAAATCAAGAGCATGCCAAACGGCGAAGAGCTATCAGCTTGTTTTGCTTGTTCCACTTGTACAGCAGCTTGTCCCACTGCAAACATGTGGAAGTACAAGCCACATCAACTCATTCGGATGATTCTTCTTGGAATGCGAGAAGAAGTACTCTCTTCAAACGAGATTTGGTTGTGCCTTACATGTTATGAATGTCAAGAACGCTGTCCACAGAAAGTACGTGTGACTGACATTTTCTTCGACTGTAAGAATCTAGCTGCAGAGGAAGGCAAAATACCTGTAAATGTACTAGCACTAGCTAAGGAACTTCTTACCAAGGGTCAACTCTACACAGTGACCGCAGATTGGGAGCGAGAAGACATGGGTCTTGAACCAGAAGTACCCGGTCTTTCAGTAGAGGCAGTAAAGACGATTCTGAAAGAAACTAGAACAAAGAAGCTAGTTGGTGGTGAAGAGTAAGATGACAACATATAATCTCTACATTGGATGCAGTGTACCAGTGAACTATCCGAATTATGAAGCTGCTATGCTAAAGGTAGCTCAGGCTTTTGACATGGAATTAATTTACTTGGAGGATGTAGCGTGCTGTGGCAGCCCTAATCTAAGAGCCTTTGATCATATGGGTTGGATGACAGTCAATGCAAGAACCCTTGCAATCGCTGACAAGAATGGTTACGATATAGTCACACCATGCAACGGTTGTTTTGGTTCTCTCAAGGATGTATACCATCATCTCAAACATGATGATGAAACACGAACGAAAATCAATAAGATACTGAAGAAAGAAGGTCTTGAATTCAAGGGCACTGCAAAACCGCGTCATTTTGTAGAAGCACTATACCATGATATTGGTATTGATGCGATTAAGAAGAAAATCACAAAGCCCTTAGATGGCGTTGGAATTGCCATCCACTATGGATGTCATCTTCTTCGTCCAGCTGATGTGACAGAGTTCAAACCTGAATATCTCCAAGAATTGGTAGAAGCAACAGGAGCATCTGTTGTAGATTATCCCCTTTGGAAACAATGTTGTGGTGCTACAGTCTTACCTGTTGACGAGGATCTTGCAATACGTTTAGCAAGGGACAAATTAAAGTCAATGAAAGAAGCTGGCGCAGTCTTTGCAACTGTTGTTTGTCCAGCCTGTGGTAATCAGTTAGACCTTCAACAACTTGGTCTCAAAGAATCTTATGGTGAAATATACAATCTTCCCGTCTTAGTCTATCCCCAGATACTAGGACTTGCTCTAGGACTTGATGAAGAGGATGTTGGGCTCAGTATGAATAGAGTTCCAGCTAATCCTATCTTGGACCATTTGAGTGACTGAGGTGTGAAGAGAACAGTGTCTAACCCAGTTCTCATCATAGGTGCTGGCGTGGCAGGGATGACCGCAGCAGTCGAGTTGGCTGATTCCGGAATCAAGACCGTGCTAGTTGAGAGGTTATCAACCACTGGGGGGAATGCGCTCAATCTCTACAAGGCATTTCCAACAGATGATTGCTTCTATTGTTTTGAAGGAAATCGTTCGCGCCCTGGAATTCGTAAATGTTTCTATAGAAGCGCGCTTACTGAGCAACCCAATATTGATTTAAAGATGAATTGTCAGGTTGAAGAGTTTTCAGGAACTCCTGGTAAATTCAGTGTCAAACTGGATATAGGACCTCAATATGTCGACCCAAAGAAGTGTACTATGTGTGGTCTATGTATTGAAAAATCAAAGGCGTTTAGTTTGGTATCTCCACAGTGTCAACCACAAGCTGTGGTATATGACCCTAAAATCGAAGATGAAGGAACTGCTGTTGCAGCAGAGGAGTGTCCGACTAAGGCAATCAATCTTGAAGCAAAGGGGACCAAGAAAACAATCAATGTATCTGATATTGTCATTGCAACAGGCTACCACGAAATGAAACCAGTAAATGTTGATGAATATGGATATGGAACACATCCAAATATCATCACACAACTTGAGTTAGCTCAAATATTAGATCCACTTGGAGAAACAAAAGGAATTCTTCTGAAACCATCTGATGGAAAACCTGCAAAACATGTCATGATGGTTCAATGTGTTGGAAGTCGAGATGAGAATTACTACCCATATTGTTCCAAAATCTGCTGTGTATTCGCATTGAAGCATGCAGCAATTCTCACACAGGAACGAGAAAACGTAGATGTTAGCGTGGTCTACATGGATATTCGAACTTATGATCGCTATGAGAAATATTATCGTGATACACGTGAGGCTGGTGTAGAATTTGTCCGTGGACGTGTAGCAAGTATTGAACCACAAAAAGATGATAGACTTGACATCATTGTATACGATTCATTGTTGGACAAGTATCTGAAATTCTCAGTAGATCTTTTCGTGTTATCATCTGCTCTTGAACCCTCTTCAGGAAGTTCACAGATTATAGAATCTCTTGGATTAAAATCAGCAAGTGGTTTCATTGGTGCTTCAAATCCAGAAACTGAAGTTGTTGTAGGAGATCGCATCTATGCTTGCGGTTCTGCACTGGGACCTTCGGAGGTTCCTGAGAGTGTAACCCAGGCGAGAGCTGTTGTTTCAAAAATACTCCAGAATAGGAAGTGCGAATGAGATGGATGATAATAAATCAGCAGTGTTACTATGCACATGCGGTGAACAATTAGGGCTCTCATACGATTTCCTCGAATCTGAACTGAAGAAAAATAGTCTGGCATCATCAGTTACAGTAGAGAATTTGGTCTGCCAAGATGAAGGTCTTGCAAAGATTGGTGCCCTCTTGAAGGAAAATGGAGGTCACTTAGTAATTGCTGCCTGCACAAGTCAAAAAATTCAACCTCGCATTGATCAATATCTAAAGGAAAAGGGAATTGCAAGTTCACAGATACAGTATGTCAATATTCGTGAACATTCAGCATGGGTTCATGGCGATATTGACGAAGCAAGCAAGAAGTCATTGGACATGATTCGCGGGACTTTAGTACGTTCAGCTACTTCCGTTCCTTTGATTCCCGAAACAAAAGAAATCGCAAACCATGTTACAGTCGTCGGTGGAGGAATCGCAGGTATTGAATCAGCTCTGAGCCTCTCAAATCTAGGATATGATGTCACTCTCATCGAGGTCAGTGATCAGATTGGAGGCCATGTAAAACACCTTCCCATTGTTGCTCCCACTGGTAAATCTGGTAAGGAGATTCTGAGCGGCCGCCTAGAGGCTCTTGAAAAGGACGACAAAATCACTATTCTGACTAAGACCCGGGTGAAGTTTGTTACTGGAGAGATGGGCAATTTCACTATCCACTATCTTACAGAAGACAGTGATGATGAACTCACTCTGAATACATCAGCTGTTGTAATGGCCACAGGATTCAAGGAGTTTGAACCGATAGAGATGGAAGAATACCGGTACGGAAAGAATCCTGATGTAATAACACAGTTTCAGCTTTCCAGATTACTAACAGAAGGCTCCTTAGCCCGTCCGTCAGATGGTGGTCCTGTAAAAGAGGTTGTAATGGTCCAATGTGTTGGTAGTCGGTCCGAGGACTACAAAAAGGACTGCAGTAAACTCTGCTGCACTTTTGCTATCGACAACTCACTTGAAATCTTGAAACGGATACCGGATGCCAATGTTCGTGTTGTCTATATGGACATTCGAGTTCCTTTTGAACACGAAATGGTCTACAAGGAATCTCGTGAAATTGGTGTAGATTATATTCGCGGTAGAATCAGCATGGTCTGGGAACAAGATGGGAAGACACGAGTTAAAATCTATGACTCTTTGATGGATACATATCTAGAGGTGTCTTCAGATCTATTAGTGCTTTCAACAGCAATTCTACCCCCGGATGGAATTTCCGAGCTCTCAGAAACTCTTGGATATGCTATAGAGGATGATGGTCACATTAAGGAACTCTATGGAAAGTTGCGCCGAAATGAAACTCGTAGAAGAGGTGTTATTGCTGTTGGAGCAGTCACAAGACCTCAATTTGTTTCAGAATCAATAACAGATGCCCAAGCTGGTGCACTTGTTCTACATAATGAACTCCAAGGTGGAAAAATTCAGGCTATCTTGAGAGGTGCAGTCCTAGATGTTGATGATTGTGTAGGATGCAGTCTCTGTGCACAGCATTGTCCTCGTGGAGTTCCAATTATGATTGAACAGACTGATTCCGAGGAAACGAGTGAGGATGATAAAATACTGTTCAAAGCCGCAATTGACACTCTCAATTGTCATTCTTGTGGTGTCTGCCAAAGTCTCTGTCCTACTGGAGCCACTCAATTGAATTTCTTATCCAATGATCAGATGTGGTCTGAAATTGAAGCTACTCTAGATGGAGCAGGACCAGATTATCCAATAACTCTGTGTTTTTACTGTGAAGAATGTGCAGTTTCCACTATGGACATTGCTGGTACTCAAAAGATGAAGTATCCCGCAAGCACCCGTCTGATTCCAGTGCCTTGTGCAGGTCGGGTGAGTATCATTGACATTCTCAAGGCCTTTGAAGGTGGTGCGAGCTCCGTCATGATTGCTGCCTGTGAAACGAATAGGTGCCATGCTGGAGGAACAGGCAATGAAATTGCACAGGTACAGGTAGATGTCGCTCGTGATATTTTGAATGCTATTGGATGGAAAGGTGAACGTGTAGACATGTTCCGAATGTTTAGTGCTGAGCCTGAAAGGTTCACAACTGCAATATCTGAAATGGTACGCCGTGCTAACGAGCTTGGTCCCACACCCGTACATAAGGGGACGGCAGGTAAATGGATGGAGGCAGGTAAATGAGCGGGTCTGATACTCCAAAGGAACTTTCTCCAAAACGTCAGCGCATGATGGATATGATATTATCTCTTGGTGGATTGAAGGAAGAACAAGCTATCCCTTCAAGCAAGGTAAACGAGGCAATTGACAATCTGGGGAAAGAACTCTCTCCATTAGTTGATGAAATCGTTGCATTTCCAGACTCGTATTTTACCAAGTTTCTTAGTGCAGCTAAAAAGGTTGACATTGCTTCAGAAATAAAAAATAATGCCGTACTCAAAGACGCGATTACTAATCTTGAGGAAACTGTAGCTATTTCTACAACAGATGCATTACAAGACCTACTCAAATCACTAACAGATACACTGGAAGCATCCGAGGCTGCTGAAGATGAGAAGGATGCATTTACTGAATCACTGCAAGAAATCACATCAAAGATTGATACTGATCCTGAAGCTGCGTTGTATCTACTTCAACAGAATCTGAATATCACAACCCGGTATGGTCAACCACCCTGCCATGTTGAATGCCCTGCTGGAGTCCGAACTCAACGATTTGTCAATCTAACTCGTGATAGACGATTTGATGAAGCACTTCGACTAATGAGGGATACATACCCCTTTGCTGGAACACTGGGCAGGGTCTGCAATGCTCCCTGTGAAAGTAAATGCCAAAGAGGTGTAATAGATCAACCAGTTAGTATCAGAAACCTTCACAGATTCTTAGCAGATAACGAGCGAGCAAGTGGCAAGATAGAAACACCAACTCCTGTTATAGATAAAGAAGAGAAGATTGCTGTTGTTGGTGCTGGACCAGCTGGTATAGGCTGTGCATACGATTTAGCACGGATGGGTTACCCCGTAACAATTTTTGAGTCCAAACCCAAAAACGGAGGTCTCCTCAGATATGGTATTCCATCATATCGGCTTCCACGAGATGTTCTTGAAGAAGAAATATTCTATGTTCAACAGCTTGGTGTAGAGATTCTCAATAACCAACACATCACTAATCCAAGTGAATTATTAACAAAAGGTTTCAGTGCAGTCTTTGTTGGAACTGGTGCCTCTTCAAGTCGCAAATTACGTATTGAAGGAGAGGACGCAAAGGGTGTATTTCATTCACTAGAGTTTCTCGATGATATCAATATGGACAAGAAAGTCAAAATTGGTAAACGCGTTGCCGTAATTGGTGGTGGAAATGCTGCTATTGACTCTGCACGAATATCCCTTCGAATTGGTGCAAGTGAAGTAAGTATTGTATACAGACGATCCCGCGAAGAAATGCCCGCTATTGAAACCGAGATAGAGGATGCTGAACACGAAGGCATCTCTCTCAAAATTCTCTCTTCCCCAGTCAAGATACTTGAGGATGGTGGAAAGATAACAGGTCTGCGATGTATCAAAATGGAGCTGGGTGAGCCTGATGAGTCCGGACGGAGAAGACCTGTCCCAATACCTGATTCTGAATTTGATATTGAAGTTGACAGCATTGTTGTAGCGATTGGTCAAGGGATAGATGCTGATGATTACTTCTCAGACCTAGAATACACCGAGTGGGGTCTAATACAGACTAATCCACTATCCCATCAGACAAGTGTTCAAGGTGTATTTGCCGGAGGCGATGCGGTTTCAGGTCCTGCTACTGTAGTCAAGGCGGTTGGAGCTGGAAAGAAAGCAGCGGTTTCAATAAATCAGTATCTTCGTGGAGAAACCATTTCTCAAGAAATCACTACCTCTGGAACTATAATCGCAACTGTAGAAGCCGACAAGGCACAAGCACAAGAAGAGCAAAGAGCAACAATGCCTGTATTGGAACCAGAAACCAGAGCTACAACCTTTGATGAAGTTGAGCTTGGGTTTAATGATGCAATATCTACAACCGAAGCTGGTAGATGTATTAACTGTTCAATTTCGAACATGGATGTAACAGTGTATGGTGGAAGGATTGACCCTGAAGCAAATAAACCACTGGTGAAGAAATTCCTTCAGGACGAGGTTGAGCGAGGTACGATTCTAGCAGTAGTTCGAGAAAAAGGAGCTTTGACATCAAAAGACCTTACCGAGAAGACAGGTATACCTCAAGATAAGGTGTTTCTCCATCTTGTCCAGATGAAACGAAATGAGGACCTTGTTACAGTTGGAGAAGAACATGGGTATATCCTGTATGATGTCCTTCGTACGCCAATAGAGGCTGAAGTCACAGTTCAGATAGTTTCAAACATAGCTCGTCAGCTTACCACAGCACGAAAAGAAATCGAAACTCTTCTCTCTGATTTGAAGGCCGAAGATATCGGAAAATTAGCTGTTTCTCTTGAAACTTTCTCTAGATCTCGTGATAAGCTGACAAAAGTAAGTATCCACGGCTCCATTATTGCTGAAACGATTCTAAATGAAGTGGAAGAGAAGATACAGTCTGCAGTCTTACTTACATATCGTACTCGTGCAAAGTTACCATCTACAAGACAAAAAGTTACTGTGGCTGATTTAGCAGATGTGGATGTTCCATCTGTTCTGGAAGAGTACAAGAGCCAGATGGGTTATGCTCCATTATTGGGCTTTGGTACAATTGAATGGACTCATTCACGCTGTTTAGGTTGTAAATTATGTGAACTTGAATGTCCAGAAAATGCAATTAAACTCACACCTGTACTCCGCATACCTGAAATGTTTGAGTTCTCAGATGAGGCAATTGCTGAGTTACCGACAAACAGAAGCCTATTCTATACGACTGTAAAATCACTCGCAACCACAAAACCAACTGATAATATTGTGTTTGAAAAGGAATCACCAGGTTTTGGATCAGTAGAAGTAGATCTTTGGTTGTGCGTTGCTTGTCGTACGTGCGTACGTAGATGTCCAGCTCCAGCTGATGGGGCACTTGTCCTTGACCTCAAGTGGAGTCTTCCAGAGGTAGTACGACAAATCACATCATCACAGACGTAAAATATCTACAAATTCTGCTACTCAGGAATTATCTTAAGCATCCGCTGAAAAGCTGATAGTATTAGTCATAATTAGAGTGAGTATCATGATTGACTTCACCTTGACCAAAGAACAGACCAATTTGAGAAACAGTGCTCGAGCATTTGCTCAGGAGTATATGATTCCCTTTGCACATTATTACGATAAGACTGGTGAATTTCCACGACCAATCATGCAGAAATGCTGGGAAGCTGGTTTGATGAATCTAGCAATTCCAAAGGAGTATGGTGGCCAAGGACTTGGCACTCTAGAACAGTGCATAGTTGTTGAAGAGTTGGCTGCAGGTTGCGCAGGAATGACAACAAGTATCTATGTCAATTCCCTCGGAGCAGAACCAATCCTTGTTGCAGGTACAGATGACCAAAAAGAGAAGTATCTCAGACCGCTCACTGAAAGTCTGAAGTTCATCAGCTTTGCCTGCTCTGAACCAGGTATGGGTTCTGATGTGGCAGGAATTCAAACCCGTGTTGAACGAGATGGCGATAACTATGTTCTGAATGGTTCAAAATTTTGGATTACAAATGCCCCTCATGCTGATATATTCACAGTCTTTGCTAGTCTTGATCCAAGTAAAAGACACAAGGCATTATGCGCATTCATAGTAGATGCAGACTCTCCAGGACTAAAGATTGGGCGCCCAGTTGAGAAGATGGGACATAAAGCATCAACTACTACATCTGTGATACTAAGAGATGTGAAAGTCCCTGTTGAGAATATGCTGGGTTCTGAGGGTGAAGGCTTCAAGATTGCAATGAAGACTTTCTCTATGACACGTCCTGCAATTGCGGCATTTGCTACAGGTCTAGCAAGATCTGCAATGGAATATGCTCGTGATTATGTTGGAAAAAGAGAGGTTTTTGGTGAAAAACTTCAAAACTTTGAAGTAATTCAGTTCAAACTTGCCGAAATGTTCATGAAAATAGAAGCTGCTCGTCTTATGTATCTCAAAGCTGCATGGACCACTGATTTAGTCGGTGATTCTACAATTCCTGCAAGTGCAGCTAAAGCATTCGCTACTGATGTAGCAATGGAAGTAGCAAGTGAGGCAGTGCAAATCTATGGTGGTTATGGCTACATCGACCAATTCCCTGTTGAGAAGTTATTCAGGGATGCAAAACTGTACCAAATCTATGAGGGAACTAGCGAAGTTCAGCGATTGATACTTGCACGGCATGTCCTTTCCGGATATGAACCTGCAATGGGGAAGATACCTCGTTGGTATAACAACAAACCACCAGATTTCTGATATGATGTTAGCCAATAGCCAGCTATATCTGTACTAACTACTTGGTATAGAATGAATTACTATGCTGATAAAACGATTACAGGACCGTGAATCGATTAATGCTTTAGATAATACGACAATACGTGAGATCATAAATCCAAAACACGAATCCCAGACTTTGGTCCTGAACTACAGTCTTGCTCATGCCACATTGAAACCCGAGGAGAAATCACTTCCTCACAAGTTCCATGAAGCATCTGAGGTCTATTATATTCTGAAAGGAAAAGGACTGATGCACATAGATGATGAAACAGCTGAAGTATCACCTGGAGATACAATCTACATTCCTCCTCGTGCAGTTCAGTGGATTGAAAATATAGGCTCAGACAATCTGGAGTTTCTATGTATAGTAGATCCTGCGTGGCAACCAGATGCCGAAGAACTAGTATAACAGGACTCATCCATCAATTAGATACCCTTTCTTCACAGACTCATGAATGAGGTTCTCTGCAAATTCCCACAGAACTTTGGAACCTTTGGAAATGTGATGGTTACGTTCGATTACCTGACTTCTCTTTATTCCATGTTTTTTCCACGCATACCCCTCCGAGTAATAATTAAGCAATAATGGTTGCAATCTATCTACGGCAGCAGCAAACTGGGCTTCAGGAGTTTCCATGGCTTCAAACTCTTCCCATAGATCAATGAATTCTTGTGCTTGGTTTTCAGGAAGAATGCCAAAGATGCGATGTGCTGCCTTTCGTTCCTTCTTAGTCTTTGCATTTCTATCATGGTCATCATAACAGAATGTATCTCCTGCATCAATCTCTATGATATCATGAATTAGAACCATCTTTACTGTTCTGAGAAGGTCTATTGATGAGTGGTTAGAATATTCTGAGAGTACCATCACTAGCATTGCAAGATGCCAAGAGTGTTCAGCATCATTTTCCTGACGCCGATCTTTAGTTAGCACAGTTTGACGAAAAATCTGTTTTAAATCATCTATTTCTTTCAGGAACTCTATTTGTTGCCGCAATTTTTCATTTTCTATCAATATCTATTACTTCCTATACTAGAAGTTTAATGCCTTTCAATGGATGTCTGGTGATTACACGCTTCATTATTGCATTTCTTAATTCTGTATACGGTTTCAGTCCACCTATCAACTCAACCATTAGATTCTTCATGAAATCATCGGATGCCGCCATTTGAACAACCATCTCCATATTCGCTTCTGAGTTGAACATCATATTGGCTAAGAAATGAGATACTTTGAGTTGTTTACCAATTGTGCGTTTCCATTTCTTCTGGTAATCATCCACATTGTCTATCTTTCCCTGAATTATATCTGACACCGTTCCTGCAGCCATCTGACCCGTTTCAATTGCGTAGTAAATACCTTCTCCGGTTGCAGGTGATACAAAACCACCAGAGTCACCAATGAGCATGATACGTCTTGTGATTGTGGTTTCTATGGGTCCACCAAGAGGAACTCTCATTGCTTTTGCATCTGAAATATCGACCTTTATTCCATTCAGCTGTTCGAATTTAGAAACAAACTTTGCCCAGGCGCTCTTAAGCCCTGTCGCGTAGGGCATAAGGCATCCCATACCAAGGCTTACTTCATCTTTCTTTGGAAAACACCACGAATAACCATGCTGCAATCCTCCGAAAAATATCTCAATACATACTCTCTTGGAATCTTCATAGGGTCCTTGGGTTATACGCATTATATCGTCATAGTCCATAGAAACCCCTGCTTCAATACAGAGTCCGATTTCCTTGTCTTCCCAGCGGGATTTGATACCAGTTAATCTGGCAACTCTACTGTTCACACCATCTGCACCAACAAGATATCGAGCTGAGAAAGTGCTTCCATCACGACAAGTAACGCTCACATCAGTGGATCCTTCTTGCACATCAGTAACTTCTGTTCCTGTTCTTACCTCTGCTCCTGCCTCGGAGGCTTTCTTCAAGAGGAAATGATCAA